>PVBP01000070.1 GCA_002995625.1 Lysobacteraceae bacterium
GATCGCGACCTGCGGTCGCTCCTACGGGTGAATCGGCTTGCCTCCGTAGGAGCGAGCGCAGCTCGCGATTCCGCGGCGGCTCGCGATTCC
Organism: Lysobacteraceae bacterium; assembly: GCA_002995625.1. Taxonomy (GTDB): domain Bacteria; phylum Pseudomonadota; class Gammaproteobacteria; order Xanthomonadales; family Ahniellaceae; genus UDEA-SF1. The sequence continues at coordinate 91 of PVBP01000070.1, forward strand.
GAGGCAGCTCGCGATTCCGCGGCAGCTCGCGATTCCGAGGCGGCTCGCGATCTCGATGCAGCGCGTGATCGCGCCATCACGCACCGCCCGTCGCGCCGATCGCGACCTGCGGTCGCTCCTACGGGTGAATCGGCTTGCCTCCGTAGGAGCGAGCGCAGCTCGCGATTCCGAGGCAGCTCGCGATCCGCGCGGCCCGTGCAACGCCGTCGAACCGGGGCCTCCCGCGCCGGTTCGTCCGGCCCTCAACGCAAGCCGCGGCGCTTCAGCAGCGCGTCGACCGTCGGTTCCCGGCCGCGGAACGCGACATAGAGCGCCATCGGATCGTCGGTGCCTCCGCGGGCGAGGATCGCGCGTCGGTAGCGTTCGCCGTTCTCGCGCGTCAGGCCGCCTGTCGCCATCGTGTGCGCGTAGGCGTCGGCGGCGAGGATCTCGGCCCACAGGTACGCGTAGTAACCGGCCGAGTAGCCGCCGGGCCAGACGTGCGCGAAGTAGGTCGTGCGGTAGCGCGGCGGCACCGCGGCGAGATCGACGCCGTGGCGCGCGAGCGAGGCGCGCTCGAAGGCCTCGACGTCCTCGACCGGCGGCGCGTCGGGCCGGATCTGGTGCCAGTCGAGGTCGAGCAGCGCCGCGGCCATGTACTCGAGCGTGTCGAAGCCCTGGTTGAAGCCGCGCGCGGCGATGATCCTGTCGACCAGCGCCTGCGGGATCGGCTCGCCGGTCTCGTGGTGCTTCGCGTAGCTCGCGAGCACCGAGGGCTCGAGCGACCAGTCTTCCTCGTACTGCGACGGGAACTCGACGAAGTCGCGCGGCACGTTGGTCCCGGCGAGCAGCGGATAGCGGGCGTCGGACAGGAGGCCGTGCAGCGCGTGGCCGAACTCGTGGAACATGGTCCGGACCTCGTCGTAGGACAGCAGGGTCGGCTGGCCCTCCGGCGCCTTCGGGATGTTCATGACGTTGACGACGACCGGCTGCTTGCCGAGCAGGTGCGACTGGTCGACGAAGGCGTCCATCCACGCACCGCCGCGCTTGGTCGGGCGCGCGAAGTAGTCGGCGTAGAACAGCCCGATCGGCGAGCCGTCGGCGTCGAGCACGTCGAAGACGCGGACCTCGGGGTGGTAGACGGGCAGGTCCGTGCGCTCGACGAGCCGGATGCCGTACAGGCGCTCCATGGTCGCGAACACGCCGTCCTTCAGCACGCGCTCGAACTCGAAGTAGGGCCGGATCGCGGCCTCGTCGAGCTCGTACCGGGCCTGGCGGACCTTCTCGGCGTAGTACTCCCAGTCCCACGGCGCGACGGTGAAGCCGCCGCCCTCGCGGTCGATCAGGGCCTGGATGTCGGCGCCCTCGGCCCTGGCGCGCGCGACCACCGCCGGCACGAGGTCGGCGAGCAGCTTGCCGGCGGCCTCCGGGGTCTTCGCCATCTGGTCGTCGAGCACGTAGGCCGCCCAGGTCGGATAGCCGAGCAGGCCCGCGATCTCGGCCCGGATCGCCGCGAGCCGGGCGACGATCGCGCGGTTGTCGGTCTCGCCCGAGAGACCACGATTGGCCGAGGCCTCCCACACCTGGCGCCGCAGTTCGCGGTCCTCGAGGCTGGCGAGCACCGGCTGGCGGGTGGTGTTGGTCAGCGCCAGCAGGAACTTGCCGTCGAGACCACGCGCGCGCGCGGCGTCGGCGGCCGCGGTGATCGCCGACGCGTCGAGGCCGGCGAGCCGCGCCCGGTCGTCGACCACGACCGCGCCGTCGTTGGTCGCCTTCAGCAGGTTGGCCTGGAAGCGCGTCTGGAGGTCGGCCTGCTCGGCGTTGAGCGCCTTGAGCCGCGCCTTGGCCGCGTCGTCGAGCCGCGCGCCGGCGCGCACGAACATCAGGTGGTAGCGCTCGAGCAGGCGCTTCGATTCGGGGTCGAGCCCCAGCGTGTCGCGCGCGGCGTGGAGCGCGTCGACGCGGGCGAACAGCCGCGGATCGAGCAGGATCTCGTCGCGGTGCGCGGCGAGCTTCGGCGCGTACTCGGCCTCGATCGCCTGGATCCTGTCGCTGGTGTGCGCGCCGGACAGGTGGAAGAACACCTTCGAGACGCGGGTCAGCGCGTCGCCGGTCCGCTCGAGCGCGACGATCGTGTTCTCGAAGCTCGGCGGCTCGGGATTCGTCGCGATCGCCTCGACCTCGGCACGCTGGCGCCGCATGCCCGCATCGAAGCCCGGCGCGAAGTGCGCGTCGCGGACGCGGTCGAAGGGCGGCGCCTCGAACGGCAGCGGACTCGGATCGAGGAAGGGGTTGGCCGTCTCGACGGACGGGTCGGTGCTGGCATCGGCCATGGGCGGGGTCGACTCGGGCGGGGTGGTGCGGGAACAGGCGGCCAGCGCGAGCGCGGTGGCGACGGCCAGGACGGAAAGACGCGGCATCGAGGTTCCTTCAACGGCAGTCCGGAAAGACCGCCGATTGTGGCAGCGATCGACCGGCGGCGCGGGCCGCGAGGCGCTCGACCGCGGCCTCGAGCCGCTGCGGCAGCGTGGACGGTTCAGGATCGCGCGGGATCACCGCCAGCGGGGCGTCGAGGTGGCACGCGATCGTGTCGATCGCCTCGTCGGCCTGGGGCAGCGCGGGATCGATCGCGTTCGCGATCCAGCCGAGCAGTTCGAGGCCGTCGGCGCGGATCGCGCGGGCGCTCAGCAGCGCGTGGTTGATGCAGCCGAGGCGCACGCCGACCACCAGCAGCACCGGCAGGCCGAGTTGCCGCGGCAGGTCGGACTGCATCAGCGTGTCCGACAGCGGGATCGCCCAGCCACCGGCGCCCTCGACCAGCACCAGCTGCGAGCGCGCGCAGAGCTCGCGGTAGGCGCCGCGGATCGGGCCCAGCTCGATGCCGATGCCGTCAGTGGCGGCGGCGAGGTGCGGCGCGATCGGAGCCCGCAGCACGTAGGGATTCACGGTCGCGTACGCCGGCGGCTCGACTGCGGCCGACGCGTGAGGCTGCGGCGTCCGCATCGCATCGATCAGCGCCAGCGCGTCCTCGTTGCGCAGCCCCTCGGACGTGTCGAAGGCCCCGCTGGCCACCGGCTTCATCGCCCGCGCGTCGACGCCGGCGAGGCGCAAGGCACGCACCAGCGCCGCACTGACGAAGGTCTTGCCGACCCCGGTGTCGGTGCCGGTGACGAAGACGCCGCTCACGCCGCACCCGGGTGCGCGGCGGCGAGGACGCGCCGGTGGACCGCCTGCGAGATCGGGAACGAGGCGAACATGCCGAAGTACACGAACCCCGGCAGCCCGATCATCCATCCCGCGCGCGGGGCCGGCATCGCGAGCGCGACCGCGACCGAGCCGGTCGCAAGCAGCACGAAGTAGCCGTAGGCCGCCGCGTGCGCCAGCGTCGCGGCGCGCTCGTGGGCGTCGAGGCCGATCCCGTCGCGGCGGCGCCAGGCGTGCAGGTAGAGGGCGACGATCACGCCGGCGAGGGTCGCGAAGCACAGGCCGTAGGCCACGAACATGGTCCGAAGGTCGTCGAGCGTGCGTACGCCGGCGCCATCGCCGAGGCGGCCGCCGCTGACCCAGGTGAAGAAGGACTCGAACAGCATCCGCAGCGGATAGACGTAGATCAGCACGAGGAACACGAGCAGCAGCGAGAGCACCGTCGTGGTCCGGTCGGCGAGCCCGTAGCGGCGGCTCCAGGTGTCGTGCGCCGACCAGAACACCGCGATCAGTGCGAACGCGGCGGCGAAGGCCGGGATCCGCTCGAGCGCGTGGACGAGGTCGGCGACCGACTCCGGCAGGCTGCCGGCGGCGATCACCAGCAGCGTCACCGCGAACGCGAAGGCGGCATCGACGAAGGTCTCGAGCCGAGTGACCTCGCGGCCGCGCTCGCGGAAGCCGTCGCTGCGTCGCTCGGGGAGGGCCATCGGACGATTATGGCGGCGCGCGGGCCGCGGACGGCTAAACTCGCCGCTCGCATCCTGCGTGGGGGCGCCGATGTTCACTTGGAACCTGTCTGCCGGGACGAGCAAGGCCGAGCAGTACGCCGAACTCGCGGCGATCGCCGAGGGCCTGCTCGCCGGCGAGCCCGACCGCATCGCCTGCGCCGCGAACTTCTCGGCGCTGCTGTTCCACGCGCTGCCGGGCCTCAACTGGTGCGGCTTCTACTTCCACGACGGGCGCGAACTCGTGGTCGGTCCCTTCCAGGGCCGCCCGGCGTGCGTCCGGATCCCGATCGGCAAGGGCGTCTGCGGGACCGCGGCCGCGACGCGCCAGACCCAGCGGGTCGACGATGTCCACGCCTTCCCGGGCCACATCGCCTGCGACGCGGCCTCGCGCTCGGAGATCGTGGTCCCGCTGATCGACGCCGCCGGAAACCTCGTCGGCGTGCTCGACCTCGACAGCCCGGAGCCGGCGCGCTTCGACGCCGACGACCAGATCGGGCTCGAGCGCCTCGCGCGCGTGTTCATCGCGGCGATCGACGCCGGGCGACGCGCGGCATGAGCGAGAAGATCCCGAACATCGGGCCGAAGACCCAGGCGCAGCTGCGCCAGATCGGCATCCGAACCCACGAGGACCTCGCGCGCTTCGGCGTGGTCGACGCCTTCGTGCGCCTGAAGCGCGCCGGATTCAAGCCGTCGCTGAACGCCCTCTACGCGCTCGAGGGCGCGCTCTCGAACCGCCACTGGACCTCGCTCTCGGTCGAGGAGAAGCAGGCCCTCGTCAGCGAGGCCAACGCCCGGCTCGAGGCCCTGAAGCAATCGAAGATCACGGTGATGCCGGTGCGCGACGTCGCCGTGCCGCGCGAGGAGGGCTACGACGACGGACCGCCGGCCGTGCCCGATCCGGGCGAGACGGCGGCAGCGCCGGGCGGAGCGGACGCCGACTGAGGCGCGGACGCGCGCACCGCTGCGCCGCGCCCGGCACGCGACGCAGGCCGCGCTGCGCCCGGAGGGGCTCCCGAGCGTCCGGGCGATCGGGCGTCAGTTCGGCACGAAGTCCTCGCGCTCGAAGCGTCGGCCGCCGCTGCGCGGCTCGGTCGAAGCCGGCGGATCGAAGCGCGCCGGCTCGGCCCGTTCGAAGCGCTGCGGCATCGGCCGCTCATGGCGCGTCGGCTCGGGCGACTCGAACCGCGGCGGCGGCGGGTCGAAGCGCGCCGGCTCGGCCCGCTCGAAGCGCGCCGGCTCGGCCCGCTCGAAGCGCTGCGGCATCGGCCGCTCGAAGCGCGTCGGCTCCGGCGACTCGAACCGCGGCGGCGGCGGGGCGAAACGCGCCGGCTCGGCCCGCTCGAAGCGCTGCGACATCGGCCGCTCGAAGTGCGTCGGCTCCGGCGACTCGAACCGCTGCGGCGGCGGATCGAAACGCGCCGGCTCGGCCCGTTCGAAGCGCTGCGACATCGGCCGCTCGAAGCGCGTCGGCTCCGGCGACTCGAACCGCGACGGCGGCGGGTCGAGGCGCGCAGCTCCGGATTCCCGAATGGTCGATCCGCCATCGGCCCAGCGTTCGCCGTCCGGAACCCGCGATCCGGGCATCGGCGCAATCCAGCCGTCGGCGGCGCCGCGAGGCACCACCCGGCCGGAACGTCGATCGAGCCGGATCGGATCATCCGCTTCGACGGTCCGCATGGGCTCGACGTCGCCCCGCTCGAAAAGCTCGACGCGCGCCGGCTCGTCGGCCCGCACCGGCACCGCATCGCCGAGCCGCGAGCGGTCGGCAATGCGTTGCGCCTCCTCGGACGCCGGCAGCCAGCGCGGATTGGCGACGCCGAGGCCGTCGGCCGGTCGCCAGTCGACGGTCCGCTCGCGCGGCGGGGGCCGATGCCCGCGGTACGGACGGTGCCAGGTCGAAACCCAGCCGCCGCCGTACCAGCCCGGTCCGTACCAGCTCGAATAGGACCATGGCCGGTACCAGAGGCTGCCGGTCCAGGGCCCGCTCGACCAGCCGTAGCCGATCGACCACGACCAGCGCGAGCGGCCGTGGCCATGCCACCCATGGCCATACGGCGCCCACGCCCAGCCCGTGCCCCACCACGGATCGCGCCACGGGTCGTACCACGGGTCGCGGAAGCCCCACGCGGTGTAGCCGGGGCGATACGGCGCGTACCAGCGGCTGCTTCCGTACCAGACGGTGCCCGAACCATGCCAGGCACCGCTCGGGCCGTACGCATGGCCACCGGGGCTCAGGTAGGTGTACCCGTCCCGCGCGCACGGCTCGTAGCGGCAGTCGATCCACGTCCCACCCGGACCGGCGGCCACGTAGCGATCGGGATAGGTCGCGCAGCCGGACAGTCCGGCCAGCGCGGCGAGGATCAGGGTCCAGCGCGAGGCGTGGTTCATCGCCGCTCCCGAAGGCGTGGCTCGAAGGCCTTCATCGTCGGCCTGTCGGATTGAATTGCCCCTGAACCCATGGCGGTCGCGCGAGCCCGTTCAGCACGTCGTCGACGAGGGACTCCCTGCTACCTTCTGCCGATGATCGACCTGCCGGACGACGCTTCGGTCCGCGAGGCCGCCCGCCGCCTCGCCCCGCTGGTCGTGCGCACGCCGGTGGTCCGCAATCCGGTCCTCGACGCACTGCTCGGGGCCGAGCTCCACTTCAAGTGCGAGAACCTGCAGCGCGGCGGGGCGTTCAAGTACCGCGGCGCCTGCAATGCGATCTTCGCGCTCGACGACGCGACCGCCGCGCGCGGCATCGTCACCCAGTCCTCGGGCAACCACGGCACCGCGGTCGCGCTCGCGGCGCGCGCCCGCGGCGTCCCGGCTCACGTCGTCGTCCCGCGCAACGCGCCGGCGATCAAGCTCGCGCAGATCCGCGAGGCCGGGGCGCGCGTGCTCCTGTGCGAGCCGTCGATGGCGGCGCGCGATGCCGAGTGCGCGCGCGTGCTGGCCGAGACCGGCGGCACGCTGGTGCACCCCTTCGATGACGCGCGGGTGATCGCGGGCCAGGGCACCGCGACGCTGGAGCTTCTGGAGGACGTGCCGGGACTCGACGCCGTGATCGCGCCGGTCTCGGGCGGGGGCCTGCTGTCGGGCACCACGCTCGCGGCGCGCGGCGTCGATCCCGCGATCACCGTGCTCGGCGCCGAGCCGGCGCAGGCGGCCGATGCCTTCGAGTCGCTGCGCCAGGGCCGCCGGATCACCGACATGGAGCCGGACACGATCTGCGACGGCCTGCGCGCGCATCTCGGCGAGCGCGCCTTTGCGATCCTGTCGCGGGCGCGGGTCGAAATCCTGCTGGCCGGCGAGGCCGCCATCGTCGATGCGATGCGCCTGCACTGGGACCGCCTCAAGCTGGTGATCGAACCGTCGTGCGCGGTCCCGCTGGCGGCGCTCATGGCAACCCGCGAGCGCTGGGCCGGCCGCCGGATCGGCGTGATCCTGTCGGGCGGCAACGTCGATCTCGACCGGCTGCCGTGGCAGCCCACGTCAGCCTGACCGCGCCCGGTGACGGCGCGCCGCCGCAGCCCCACGCCTCGACGAGGACCCGCCACGGAGACACCCGATGAACGCCCCGACCCCGCGCGACGCCGCGATCGCGACCGTCCGCCGCTACTTCGACGCCTTCAACGCCGGCGACCGCGCGGCGATGCTCGCGCTGCTCGCCGATGACGTGGTCCACGACGTCAACCAGGGCGGCCGCGAGCTCGGTCGCGAGGCCTTCCGCGCGTTCCTCGCGCGGATGGACCGCTGCTACCGCGAGCGGCTCGAGGATCTGGTCGTGATGGCGAGCGACGATGGCCGCCGCGCGGCCGCCGAGTTCACCGTTCAGGGCGAGTACCTGGCGGCCGATGCCGGGCTGCCGCCGGCGCGCGGCCAGCGCTACGTGCTGCCGGCCGGCGCCTTTCTCGCCCTCGACGCCGACGGACGCATCAGCCGGGTCACGACGTACTACAACCTCGCCGACTGGATCGCGCAGGTTTCGTAGGCTGGTCTTCGCGCCCGGTGCCGGTCTCGCCGGCCGGCACCGGGCGGACCGCATCAGCGCGCCGCGTTCGCGTTCATCACCGCGTTGCGGTTGGCGTCGCGGTACTGCGCCGGATCGCGCATGTTGTCGGTGTGGCACTGACCGGCGGTGTGGCCGCGGTTGATGCCGCCGGCGAGCTGGCCATTGACCTGCTCGACGGTGCCGTCCTCGGGGTCCGACAGCACGAGGTCGGTCGCGATCTGGCAGTAGTCGTTGGTCCACCAGTTCGTGGTCCGGAACGCGGTCGTGTAGTAGTTGACCTTCGACCGCGACGCGTTCGAGATGCCGGCGAGCCACGCCTGCGCGCCCGAGTACGTGAGGTCGTTGTTGGTGCCGCAGCCGACCCCGAACCAGTTGCCGAGCGCGGCGAGGATGCCGGCGAGGTTGGTCCCGCGGTACGGCGAGCCGACCGACTGGATCAGGCGGCTGCCGGTCGCCCGGTCGAGGCCGCTCCAGTAGTAGTGGTAGAGGTGCAGCGAGGCGAGGCCGCCCTGGCTGTGCGCGACCACGCCGAACGAGTTCCATTGCGATCCGAACTGCGCGATCAGCCGCGCGAACTGGTCGTTGGTGCGGTTCTGGTTGCGGTCGAGGAAGGTCGAGGCGTTCGTGAAGTGCGCGGTCGGCCAGACGCCGCCCGAGCAGTAGCCGTGGACCAGCAGCAGTCGGGAACCAGTGTTCTTCGCAAGGTCGAAGCCCTCCGGGCGCGGGCCCATCCGCATCGCCTCGTCGATCACGATCCCGTCGCGCGACTTGCGCGAGCCGTCGAGCGCGATCGGCAGCGGCAGGCGCTCGCGCGCGGCCAGTTCCACGAAATGGTCGGGATCCTCGATCCGCAGGTGGCGCAGCTCGAACGGCGCGCGCGCGCCGGCGAGCGCGATCCAGCGCGCGTCGAGCCGGACCGTCGCGAGCCCGGCCTCGGGCGTGACCATGCCGCCGACCCACGCGACCGGCAGCTCGATGCCATTCGCGTCGGTGCCCCAGACCTCGGCATGGACCCGGTAGTGCTGGCCGGGCGCGGCATCCGCGACCGGGATGCCGATGCGGAAGGCACCGGGCTCCGAGCGCGAATCGACGACGAGCCGCGCGTCGGCCAGGTCGAGCGTATCGACCACGATCGGCACCACGTGTTCGGCCGTGCGCAGGAACGGCTCGCCGTCGATGCCGACGCCCGACACCTCGACCGAGGCCAGCCACATGCCCGGCTGGTCGGCGGTGAACTGGCCGTATACGGCACCCGGAATCCGTCGCTCGAGATGCAGCGTCTCGGCCGACATCGGCACCGCCGAGCGCCTTCCGTCGGGGGTCGTGACGATCATCGTCGCGGCGTCGATCCGCCCGGCGCCGGCGCCGGTCACGGCCTCGTCCTTGCCATCGATCGTGCTCGGCATGGCGGCGATCTCGACCACGTCCCCGACCGTCTGCCGCCGGTGGGTCTGGAACGAGGACAGTTCGGTCGCGCCGGATCCCTCGACCAGGACCCACGCGCCCCGGCTTCCGGCCGGACCCGCGACCGACAGGCGGATCGGACCCTCGCTGCGGCGCGCGAGCGTGTAGACGTCGGCCGGCAGCTGCATCCCATCGATGCCGAATGGCGCATCGGCGAAGGTGCGCGAGAGCGGCAGCGGCGAGGTGCCGCCGCGCACGGTCTCGGCCACGCTGAGCTCGACCGCGGCATCCATCGCGAACACGACGATGCGATGGCCTGCCGGCATCGGCGGCAGCTCGCGCCCGGCCTGCCAGGCGGCACCGGCGGGCGACTCGGGACCGAGCGCAAACAGCGCATGCCTCGACTGGATCGCCGCGCCGGCCGGATCCACCGGCGCCATCAGCGCAAACTCCGAGGGGGGCCGGCCAGCTGCTTCGGTACGATGCGGGGGTCTGAAGCGATCGCGCTCCCGATCGACAGGGACAGCACGGAGATCACGAACAGCGAGGCACGACGCATGGCATTCCCTCCCGGAATGGACGATCGATTGTCGGCGAAGCCCGGCCCGGTCACCGGCCGCTTGGGCCAGGTGCTCCCCCCGTTCCGAACATACGTTTGATTCTGGCGGGGACCCGGGCCGCAATGCACCTTGCGATGCAACATGCCGGACGCGACCGGTCGCACCGCGGCGGCCCGATGCGGCGGCAGGCGGTCCTGTGCGGCCTGCTCGCGGGGCTGCTGACTGGACCGGCGCTGGCGCTGGCGGTTGCGATCGACCGCGCCGATCCGGCCGTGGCCAGTCCGTCGGTCGCGGCGACGACGGATCACCCGGCCGATCGCACGGGCGTCCTGGTGCTGGTGATCGTCGTGCTGGTCGCCACGGTCGGGAGCGGCATGCTGCTGGCGTCGTGGCGCCGACGGGCGGCGATCGCCGACGAATCCTCGAAGGCCGCGGCCCGGATGCTGGCCTTCGCGAGCCACGAGATCCGCAATCCGGTCCACGGGATCGCCGGCCTTGCCGAACTGCTCGAGCGCTCGCCGCTCGATGCCGAGCAGCGGCGGATCGTCGCGACGATCCGCGAGACCGCCTTCGGGCTCGGACGCCTGGCCGACGACTTCCTGCAGCACGCGCGGCTGCGGCTCCAGCAGCTGCCACCGCGGGCCGAGCCGACCTCCCCCGCTCGCCTCGTCGACTCGGTGCTCCAGCTGCAGCGCAGCGCGGCCGACCGCAAGCGGATCCGGCTCGAGGCGCAGATCGACGACGCGGTCCAGCCCTGGGTCCTGGTCGACGCCGGCCGGATCCGGCAGGTCCTGCTGAACCTCGTCAGCAACGCGGTCCGGCACAGCGCGGCCGGCCACGTCTCGATCCGGGTGGCCCCCGCGGCGCGCGCGCCGGGACGGCTGCGCTTCGAGGTCCGTGACGCGGGCCGCGGCCTGTCGCCGGACGAGCGCGAGCGGCTGTTCCAGCCCTTCGCGCACGATGCCGGCACGGCGCGGCCGGCGGATGCGGTCGGGATCGGGCTGTCGATCTCGCGCGAGCTGATCGAATCGCTCGGCGGCACGATCGGCATCGATCCGCAGACGCTGCGCGGAAGCTGCTTCTGGTTCGAGGTCGACGCGCCCCCGTGCGCGCCGCCCGATCCCGGCGCGGGACGGACCGGCCAGCCGCTGCCGGCGCTCGAGGCCTTCGTGGTCGACGATGATCCGGTCAGCCTCGAGGTCACGCTGTCGCAACTCGCGCAGCTCGGGGTCCGGGCCCGTGGCTCGAACGATCCGGTCGAGGTCACCGCGGCCCTCGGCGGCGATCAATGCGACGTGGTGCTGCTCGACTACCAGATGCCGGGCCTCGATGGCCTGTCGCTGGCGCGTCGCCTGCGCGGTGGCGGGGCCGCGGCGCGACCGCGACTGCTGATCGTCTCGGGCGAGGACCGTGCGCGTCTGACCGACCCCGGGATCGAGCGCGTCATCGATGGCTGGCTGCTGAAGCCGGTCTCGCTCGCGGAGCTCGAGGCCGCCCTGCGGCGGCTGTTCGGCGCGGCCCCGACGGCGGACGCCGATCGCGTGCCGCCCGCGTCCGACGCGCTGATCGACGAGGCGACGATCGCCGAGTTGGCCGCGCTCAGGATCGACGGGCAGCCCGCCGACCGGGTCCTCGCGGCACGCGTGGTCCGCGCGATCGATCGCCAGCTCGGCCCGATCGGGGATGCGATCGCCGCGACCGACACCGCGGCCGCGGCCCGCCTCGCCCATCGCCTGCGCGGCGCGGTCGCGCCGCTCGGCTGCCGCCGGCTCGCCGCGAGGCTCGCATCGCTCGAGGATCGGCTTCGTCAGGCCGACCCCGACGGGGCGCGACGCGCCCTGGCCGAGAGCCGCGAGGTCGCCGCCGAGACCCGCGCGCTGCTGATCGCGCGCTATGACCTCGTGCCGGCATCGGAGGTCGCGGGGGAGGCGCCGTCGTGAGGAGGATGCGCGTCGAGCCGCCGAGCAGCGGCGTGTGTCGCCCGACCTGCCGGCCCGGTTGAACCGACGCGGACGACATCGACCGCGGAACCTGGAGACTCGCTCATGCAACGCATCCTCGTCACCGGCGCCAGTCGCGGCATCGGCCTCGAGCTGGTCCGCCGCTTCCTCGATCGCGGCGACCGCGTGGTCGCGACCGCGCGCAAGCCCGGCGCCGCGACCGAACTGAACCGCCTCGCCTTCGCCCACCCGGGCCGGCTCTCGGTGCTGCCGCTCGACCTCGCGAAGCCGCACTCGATCGACGAGCTCGTCCGCGAGCTGCCGCTGGTCGCCGAGTCGATCGACGTGCTGGTCAACAATGCCGGCGTGCTGCCGACGCGCGAGCGCTTCGGCGCGCTCGAGGCGCGCCACCTCGAGGAGACCTTCCGGGTCAATGCGATGGGACCGGTGCTGCTGACCCAGGCGCTGGCGCCGCTGTTCGCGCGCAGCGGCGCGGCGAAGGTCATGAACCTCTCGTCGGTGCTCGGATCGATCGCCGAGCGCGACGCCTTCTACACGCCGAGCTACGCGATCAGCAAGGCCGCGCTCAACATGGGCACGCGGCTGCTCGCGCACGCGCTGGCCGACCAGGGCGTGACCGTGTTCGCGATCCATCCCGGCTGGGTGCGGACCGACATGGGTGGCCCCAACGCCGATCTTTCGGTCGAGGAGTCCGCGCGCGGCCTGATCGCGGTGCTGGACCGGGTCGGCCCGGCGGACGCCGGGCGCTTCCTGACCTTCGAGGGCCGCGAGTTGCCCTGGTGAGGCCGCAGTCGACCGGGCATCCCCCGGCCGGCGGCGGTCCGGACTACTTGGCCGCAGGCGGATCCGCGAACACCGACGGGCCGCCGGTCGCAGGCCGCGCGCCGGCCTCCGAGCCCTGGCCGAGCACGTGGCGCGCGAGCCAGTCCTGCACCTCGCGGTACCAGGTCACCGAGTTCGCGGGCTTCAGGATCCAGTGGTTCTCGTCCGGGAAGTAGACGAAGCGGGTTGGCACGCCCTTCTGCAGCAGCGTCTGGAACAGCTCGATGCCGTGGTTGACCGGCACGCGGTAGTCCTTCTGGCCGTGGATCACCAGCGTCGGCGTCGCGAAGTTCGCGGCGCCGTAGTGCGGCGAGGCGGTCTTCCAGACCTCGCGCTGCTCGGGCGTCCACCAGCCGCCGAAGCGCGGGATCTCGAACGAGTAGTCGGCGCCGACCTGGGTGTACCAGTTGTAGACCTTCGCGTGCGCGACCAGCGCCCTGAACGGATGCGGACGCCCGAGCACGATCGAGGCGAGGTAGCCGCCGTAGCTGGCCCCGGCTGCGGCCATGCGGTCGGCGTCGATGAACGGCTGGGCCTTCGCCCACTCGGCCGCGGCGATCGTGTCGAGATAGGGCAGCTCGTCCTGCTGCGGGTTGATCGAATCGGTGAAGGCGTTGCCGAAGCCGCTCGACCCGTGGAAGTTGTGCCAGGCGACGACGTAACCCCAGCTCGCGAAGACCTGGGCGTTCCAGCGGAAGGCCATGCCGTCGGTGATCGCGTTGTGCGGGCCGCCATGCAGCAGCAGCAGGAACGGATAGCGCTTGCTGCGATCGAAGCCGGGCGGATAGTTGACCCACATCTGGATCGGCTGGCCGTTGGCGCCGGGGTAGGTCACGCTCTCGTAGCTGCCGAGCGCGGTGTCGGCGAGCAGCGCGTCGTTGATCGTCGAGAGCTTGGTCGCCGCGCCGCTGCGCGGGTCGATCCGCACCAGCGTCGGCGGCTCGACGAAGCTCTGGCGGATGCCGACCAGCGTGCCGCGCTCGCGCGCGAGCGCGAGCGACCCGAAGCTCGGCGACTCGGTGAGCCGACGCGGCCTGCCGTCGAGCGGGATCTCCCACACCCGGACGGTCCCGGCGTCATCGATCGCGCCGAAGAGCCGCTTGGAGTCCTGCGCCCAGACCAGGCCGTCGGCCGAACGGTCCCAGTCCGCGGTGACCACGCGCTCGGCGCCGGTGCGGCGGTCGATCACGACCAGGCGCCGGTTGTCGCCGTAGAAGCCCGGGATCGTCTGCTTCGCGTAGGCGAGCCAGCGGCCATCGGGGCTGTAGAGCGGCGCGCCATCGCCGGCCGGATTCCCGGCGGTGCGGTTTCGCGCCTCGGTGCTTCCGATCTCGAGCGTGTAGACGTCGAGATTCGAGACGTTGATCGCCGGGTCCGAATCGGCGACGAACGCGATCTCGCGGCCGTCCGGCGAGACGTCGTAGAGCGAGCCCTCGAGCTGCACCGCGGTGCGCGGCAGCTCGAGCCCGGTGCCGAGCGTCAGGTTCACCGGCGTGCCGCCGTCGATCGCGACCATGAACACGTGCAGCTGGCGATCGTCGACGAAGGTGTCCCAGTAGTAGACCGGGCCGCGATCCCAGACCGATTCGCTCGACTTGCGCTCGGCGCGCGCCTTCTGGCGCGCCGCCTGCTCCTCGTCGGTCGCGAGGTCGGCCCAGACGCGCGAGAGGAACGCGATCCGGCGGCCATCCGCGAACCAGCGCGGCTGCGCGACGCCGGTCGACAGGCTGGTCACGCGCACCGCCTCGCCGCCGGCCAGCGGCAGCACGTAGAGCTGCGGCGCGCTGTCGCCGTCGCGCTGCGCGACGAAGGCGACGTGGCGCCCGTCCGGACTGATCTGCGGCGACCCCTCGCTCGACGGATGCCGCGTCAGCTGCCGCTGGGTGCGGCCATCGGCGGTCCACAGCCACAGGTCGGTGTCGCCCTTGTTCTGCTGGACGTCGAAGCGCGTGACCGGGGCGATGATCGTCGCGCCGTCGGGCGTGATCGTCGGCGCACCAATGCGCTGGATGGCCCAGGCGCGTTCGATCGTGAAGGGCTGCTGGGCCGCGACCGGGGCGGCGAAGGCGAGGGCGAACGCGGCCGTCGCAAACAGGCGGTGTCTCATCGGTGGGCTCCGGTGACGTGGGACGCGCCGCAACCGTGGCGCGGGAATCGTGAAGGATACGCAGATCCGGACCGGAATGGTGCTTCCGGTGCGCCAGCTGCGTGCTGCACTGCGTCGTGCATCGCTGCGGGCGCGCGCGTAGTCTCCGACCGCCCGTGGCTCTGCGGCCGCAGGGGAGGAACCGAGCCCGCGCTTCCGAGCGCGGGCTTCGTTTTTCCGGCACCCTCGATGCCGGCAGCTCGCGCGCGCAGGCGATCGGGCCTGGCCCCGGGAACCGTCGGCCTGCGATCTGGCCGGTCGGCCCATCGCCGCGCAGGTCCCCCCGCTCGGCCGCGCGGGCACCGCGGGTGCGTGCGGCTAGAGTCGCCGCGATGACCGCGATCGCGCCAGACCCGACGCCCGGACTCGACCGCATCGCCGCGGCCTGCCGCGAGGCCGGCGTCGCCGGCCCGGATGCGTCGTTGCGTGAACGCCTCGGGCCGGTCGTCGCCGCCAGCGACTTCGTCGTCGACACGCTGGTGCGCTGGCCGCAGGCCACCGCGACGCTCGGAGCCCTGATCGACGACCCGCGCCTTCCGGGCGCGCGGTTCGACGCGCCGTGGCCCGCGGTCGACGACGCCCACGCGATGGCGGCCCTTCGGCGCTTCCGCCGGCTCGAGGGCGTCCGGATCGTCGCGCGCGACGTGCTCGGGCTCGACGACGTGCCGGCCACGCTGCGGACGCTGACCGAGCTCGCCGAGTGCTGCATCGAGCGCGCGCTCGCGCACCTCGAAGCCGGCTTCGTCGCGCGCTTCGGCACGCCGCGCGCGGCCGACGGTACGCCGCAGCGGCTGGTCGTGATCGGGATGGGCAAGCTCGGCGGCGGCGAGCTCAACTTCTCGTCCGACGTCGACCTGATCCTCGCCTTCCCGGAGGCCGGGTCGAGCGACGGCGCGCGGTCGCTCGACAACGAGGACTGGTTCGCCCGGCTCGGCCAGCGCCTCGCGCAGCTGCTCGGCGACGTCACCGCCGACGGCTTCTGCCACCGCGTCGACCTGCGCCTGCGGCCCTTCGGCAGCACCGGCCGCATCGCGCTCAGCTTCGCGGCGATGGAGCAGTACTACCAGCGCGAGGGTCGCGACTGGGAGCGCTACGCGTGGATCAAGGCGCGACCGGTCGCGGGCGACCGCGTCGCCGGCGCGCGGCTGCTCGAATCGCTGCGGCCCTTCGTCTACCGGCGCTACCTCGACTTCAACGCGATCGACGGCCTGCGCACGATGAAGGCGATGATCGACGCCGAGGTCGCGCGGCGCGAGCTCGAGGACGACGTCAAGCTCGGCCCGGGCGGCATCCGCGAGGTCGAGTTCATCGTCCAGCTCGCGCAGCTGACGCGTGGCGGCCGCGAGCCCGCGCTGCGGACCCCCTCGCTCCACGCCGCGCTCGACGCCGCGGTCGCGGCCGGACACCTCGACGCCGCGCTGGCCGAGTCGCTGCACCACGACTACGACGCGCTGCGCCGGGTCGAGAACCGGCTGCAGATGCTCGCGGACCGGCAGGTCCACCGGCTGCCCGAGGATCCGGCCGCGCGCGAGCGCGTCGCGCGGACCCTCGGCCACGCCGACTGGGACGCGTTCGCCGCCTGGCTCGGCGCGGTTCGCGCGCGGGTCGCAAGCGCCTTTCCGGGACGCTGTCGCCGCGCCGCGGCCG
>PVBP01000071.1 GCA_002995625.1 Lysobacteraceae bacterium
GTCGCGGCGCCCCGCGCCGCGGGCCTCAACGCCCGGCGTCGGCCGGGCCCGCTGCCGGCACGTCGCGACCGGCCAGCATGCGCGCCGCGATGATGCCGAGCTCGTAGAGCAGGCACATCGGCACCGCCAGCAGGATCTGCGAAAGCACGTCGGGAGGCGTCGCGACCGCCGCGACCACGAACGCGCCGACGATCACGTAGGGTCGCGCCTGCTTGAGCTGATCGACCGTGACCACGCCGAGCAGCGCCAGGATCACGACCGCGACCGGGACCTCGAAGCAGACGCCGAACACGAGGAACAGCACCAGCACGAAGTCGAGGTAGCGGCTGATGTCGGTCATCATCGACACGCCCTCGGGCGTGACGCCGGTCAGGAACGCGAACAGGAGCGGCAGCACGATGAAGTACGCGAACGCGCAGCCGAGGTAGAACAGCGCGATCGCGGATACCAGCAGCGGCAGCGCGAAGCGCCGCTCGCGCCGGTAGAGGCCCGGTGCGACGAACGCCCAGGCCTGGTACAGCAGGAACGGCACGGTCACGAACACCGCGGTGAAGAACGCGAGCTTGATCGGCGTGAAGAACGGGGTCACGACGTCGATCGCGACCATCTGGGTGCCCTCGGGCAGCCGCGCGACCAGCGGCTCGGCCAGCCAGGCATAGAGCCGGTTCGCGAATGGAACCAGGCCCAGGAACAGCACCAGTACCACCGCGAACGACCGGATCAGCCGGCCGCGCAGCTCGACCAGGTGGTCGATCAGCGGCTGCTCGGGTGAGAGTCCACCGTCGCGCTCAGTCATGCGGGGGACGCCTCTCGCGCCCGCCGGGGTCCGCGGCACCCGGGGTGTTTCGGGGCGCACCCTCGACCTGGCGGGCGAGCGCATCGGCCTCGCCGCGCAGGGCGTCCACGCTCTGGCGCACGCCGCTCGCGGCCATCTCGCGCTCGAACTCGTCGCGGACCGATTGCCAGCTGGCGCGCGCGCGCCGGACCAGCGTGCCGACCGTGCGCGCGGCTGCGGGCAGGCGCTCGGGCCCGAGCACGACCAGCGCCACGGCGCCGATCGTGATCAGCTCGACGAAGCTGATGTCGAACACGCGCGCCCCGCGGCGGGTGGCCTACGACACCCGATCCTTCGATTCGGTCTTGGCCTTGGCGTCGGCGTCGGGCTTCGGGTCGGCCGCGAGCTTCTGCGGCTCCTCGTCGCTCATCGCCTTCTTGAAGCCGCGAAGCGCATTCCCGAGGTCCTGGCCCAGGCTCGGCAGTTTCTTGGTGCCGAACACCAGGATCACGACCACGAGCACGATGATCCAGTGCCAGATGCTGAAGCTGCCCATGATGACGGACTCCGTGGCAGGGAGAGCCGGAAAGAGTATCGCAGCGTTGTGACAGCCCAGTGCGACCCGAGTCTCGTCGCGACCGCCGCGCGGCTACTGACTGTACTCCTCGAGTGCGTCCCGGAAATCGACGATGCGGTCGAAGGCGGGCGCCGCGCCGCCCTCGAAGATCCGGCGCGGCGTGACCCCGGGCCCGTAGACGGTGCGGTTGGCGGAATGGTCGATCGCGAGCACCGCGCCATCGAGCGCCACGCCGGCGAACAGCCCGCGCGCGCGGGAGTACGAGTAGATCTCGGCCTGGAGCGCCGCATCGGTGGCCATCGCCGCATGCCGGCCGACGGGTCCGGCCGCCACGCCGGCATCGGCACCCAGCGTGAACTTGCCGTTCACGACCCCGTCGACACCGCGGCGGGTTCGGAACACGAGGATCACGTCGGTCGCCTGCACCCCGGCCTGGAAGCCGACGCTCCCGCCGGTCAGCCGCACGAAGCTCGGATTCGAGAAGGCGCCGTCGCCGCCGCGCACCGAGATCAGTCCGCGTCCGTGTCGTCCGCCGATCACGAAGCCGGCCCTGACCACATCCGGGATCACCGCGACCGCCTCGGCGTCGCGCAGCAGGTCTCGCGGAATGCGCCGATCCGGGCTGTCCATGATCTCGCGCAGCACGCGGATCGCCTCGTCGGCCCGTCGTTCGGGCGTGGCGGCCTGCGCGGGCGGCGCGGCCAGCGCCAGCAGGGCGCACAGGGCCCAGGCGATCATCGGAAGTCGTTCGTTCATCGTGGCGGCGGGCGGTCCGGTCGACCGGCCGCAGTCTCCGCCGGGCGCGGTGAACCCGCGCCGAATCTCCGGGCCGAGGTCAGCGCGTCAGGCGACGGGCCGCCCAGGCGCCAGCGAGCCCCGCCAGCAGGCCCAGGATCAGCAGGCCGGTCCAGCCGAGGGTCGGCACCGGCAGCGCGGCGACGGTCCCGGTCGGCACCAGGTTCGGCGGGGCGATCGCGAGCCCCTCGATGTCGTCGGTCGGCAGGCCCGACAGGACCCGGCGTTCGAGGATCGCGCCGGTGTTCGGGTCGAGCCGCACCAGCTCGCTGGTCCGGAAGTTCTTGACCGGCCGCGGGTTGAAGTCGAGCACCGCCCACAGCCGCCCCTGGGTGTCGAAGTCGAGCCCCGCGTCGACGACCGGGAACGGCTCCTCGAAGCGCCCGACCAGCGTTGCGGTCGCGGTCTCGACGTCGATCCGCCAGAGTCCCTGGTCGGCCGGACTCGTGACCGTGTCGGTCACGCCGATGCCGAAGACCTCGTTGCCGCGCGCGGCCAGCC
Source organism: Lysobacteraceae bacterium (assembly GCA_002995625.1). Classification (GTDB taxonomy): domain Bacteria; phylum Pseudomonadota; class Gammaproteobacteria; order Xanthomonadales; family Ahniellaceae; genus UDEA-SF1. Next base: position 2,649 of record PVBP01000071.1, read on the forward strand.
CGGAAATCATCACCCCGAGATTGCCGACCAGGCGGACCGCGCCGGTTGCGGGATTGACCTCCCACAACTGCTTGGTGGTGTCGGACGACAGCCAAAGCCGCCCGTCGGCGGTGAAGGTCAGTCCGAAGTCGAAGCCCCCCTGGTTGGACGGAAGCCCGGTCAGCGGGCCGATCCGGGTCGCGCGGCCGGTGGTCGGGTTGAACCGGTACAGCGCGTTCAGCCCATCGGCGACGCCGTAGAGCTGGCCGTCGGGCGCGAACGCGAGGCCTTCGACGTCGACCACCTCGGGCGGGACGATCGGCGCCTGGGTGTAGGCGCCGACCCGGGTCGCGGCGCCGGCGTCGAGGTTGATCCGGTAGAGGTCCCGCAGGCCCGAGCCGTAGGCGACGACCTGCGCCGCCGCAAGACCCGGCAGGGCCAGCAGGCAGGGCAGCAACAACCATCGCGTCAGCGCGCAGGACGTCACGGGCGGGGCGCCTCTTGTTGTGGTTTGCCCCGCGACTTCCCTTTCGCGGGCTCCCGAGGATAGCCCGGTTGCGGCCTCGAAGCCAAGCCGCCGCGGGTGGCGGCGCGACCGGTGCCCGGCGACCCCGGCGGCGCCGGCCCGCGTCCACGCGCCGACCGCGATCGACGCGGATAATCCCGTGTCCTCCCTGCCGGCCCGTCCCGATGCGCTACCGCGGCCAGACCCGCTTCGACCACCAGAGCCGCGACCTCGATGCGGTCGTGCTGGTGAATCTCGGCACGCCGGACGCCCCCGAGCCGGGCCCGGTGCGCCGCTATCTCGCGGAGTTCCTGTCGGACCCGCGGGTGATCGAGCTGCCGCGCCTATTGTGGTGGCTGGTGCTGCACGGCGTGATCCTGCGCATCCGGCCGCGGCGCTCGGCCCGCGCCTACCGCGAGGTCTGGACCGGGGCCGGCTCGCCGCTGCTGGTCCACACCGCCGACCTGGCCGCGAAGGTCGGCCGGGTGCTCGACCCGACCGGCGAGCGGCCGCTCGCCGTGGTCCACGCGATGCGCTACGGCCGGCCCGGCCTGCCCGAGGTGCTGCGCGGACTGGCCGACCGCAACCTGCGGCGGCTCGTGATCCTCCCGCTTTACCCGCAGTACTCGGCGACCACGACCGCCAGCGTGTTCGACGCGGTCGCGGCCGAGCTCCGCACCTGGCGGCGCGTTCCGGCGCTGCGCTTCGTCTCCGACTACTGGCGCGAACCGGCGTGGATCGACGCGGTCGCCGAGACGGTCCGCGCGCACGTGGCCGACAAGGGACTGCCGGACCGGCTGCTGTTCTCGTTCCACGGCATCCCGGAGCGGTATTTCCGCAACGGCGACCACTACCACTGCCAGTGCCACGGCAGCGCGGCGCGGATCGCCGAACGCGCCGCGATCCCGCGCGATCGCTGGCAGGTGGCGTTCCAGTCGCGGGTCGGCCGCGAGCCGTGGCTCAGGCCCTACACCGACGAGACGCTGGCCGCGTGGCCGAAGGCCGGCGTGCGCCGCGTCGCGGTGGTCTGCCCCGGGTTCGCGGTGGACTGCCTCGAGACCCTCGAGGAGATCGCGATCCAGAACCGCGAGGCCTTCCTCGCGGCCGGTGGCGAGCGCTACGACTACGTCCCGGCGCTCAACGCCGGCGACGCGCACGTCGCGCTGCTGGCCGATCTCGCCCGGCGCGAGCTGGCCGGCTGGCCGTCCGTCGACCCCGCCTGGAGCGGGGACGCCGAGCAGCGGATGCTCGCGGCCCGCGCCGCGCACGCGCGCGCGCTGGGCGCGGAATCGACGCCGTGAGGACGGTCGACGAGCGGCGGCTGGCGCTGCCGCATCTGGCGCTGGCCGCGCGCGAGTGGCCGGGCGACGGCCCGAAGGTGCTCGCGCTGCACGGCTGGCTCGACAATGCCGCGAGCTTCGACCCGCTGCTGCCGCTGCTGCCCGATGTGCATGCGGTCGCGATCGACCTTCCGGGGCACGGTCGCTCGGATCACCGTCCGCCCGGGGCCTGGTATCACCTCGTCGACAACCTGAGCGAGATCGACGCCGCCCTCGACGCGCTCGGCTGGCCGCGCGCGATCCTGCTCGGCCACTCGATGGGCGCCGCGCTCGCAACCCTGTACGCCGCGGCCCGCCCCGGGCGCATCGACGCGCTGTGGCTGATCGAGGGCCTGGGTCCGCTGGCGGCGGCGGAATCCGAATGGCCCGCCCATCTGCGACGCGCGCTCGACGGGCGCGCCCGCGCTGCAGACAAGCAGCTCCGCGTGTTCGCCAGCGTGGACGAAGCGGTCGCCGCGCGACTCGCCGCGACCCCGATGGCCGAGTCCAGTGCCCGACGGCTGGTCGAGCGCGGTCTGCGCGCGGCCGACGGCGGCTTCGTCTGGTCCTCGGATCCCCGGCTGCTGCTGCCGAGCCCGTACCGCGCGTCCGAGGCCCAGGTGGAGGCCTGCCTCGCCGCGATCGAATGCCCGACGCTGCTGGTCACGGCGTCCGAGACGCCACCGTACTTCCCGCCCGCCCTCGTCGCCCGGCGCACGGCCCGGGTCCGCACGCTCACGCACCGCGTGGTGAGCGGTCGCCATCACGTCCACATGGACGACGCCGCGGCGGTGGCCGCGACGATCGAGGACTTCCGCGCAGCCTGATCTCGGGGGCGGCCCATGCATAGGGTGCGCTTCAGCGCACCGCGCGGCCGCACGCGGCGCGGCCGGGGCGCTCCCGCAGCGCGTTGCCGATCCTCCGGCCAGGCCCCCGGTGCGCCGAGGCGCGCCAGAGGGCCGAGTTCCGCTCCACTCGCCGCGCGGGGGTCCCGAGCTGCGACGGCTCAGGCCTTCTCGCCCGCCTCGATCCTGCGCGTGATGTACCACTGCTGCGCGAGCGACAGCGTGCTGTTGACCGTCCAGTACAGCACCAGGCCCGCCGGGAAGAACGCGAACATCACCGCGAAGATCACCGGCATCATCTGCAGCATCCGCGCCTGCATCGGGTCCATGCCGGCGGTCGGCGTGAGCTTCTGCGAGACGTACATCGCGATGCCGTTCAGTACCGGCAGGATGAAGTACGGGTCCTTCGCCGAGATGTTGTCGATCCAGCCGGGAATGAACACCGCCTGGCGCAGCTCGACGCTCTCGAGCAGCACCCAGTAGAGCGCGATGAAGACCGGCATCTGCACCAGGATCGGCAGGCAGCCGCCAAGCGGATTGATCTTCTCCTTCTGGTACAGCTCCATCATCGCCTGGTTGAGCTTCTGGCGGTCGTCGCCGTAGCGCTCCTTGAGCGCCTGCAGGCGCGGCGCGACCTTGCGCATCTTCGCGAAGCTGCGGTACTGGGCCTCGGTCAGCTTGAAGAAGGCCGCCTTGACCAGCAGCGTCAGCAGGATGATCGCGACCCCCCAGTTGCCGGAGAGCTTGTGCAGCTGGTCGAGGATCCAGAACAGCGGCGCGGCGATGAAGGTCACCATGCCGTAGTCGACGGTGTAGACGAGGCCGTCGGCGACCTCGCGCAGGTGGCGCTGCAGCTTCGGGCCCGCGAAGAGGCGGCTTTCGAACGTCGCGCTCGCGCCCGGCGCGACCACGATCGCCGGCGACATCAGCCGGATCAGGTAGCGCGGCTGGCCCGCGCCATCGAGCACCGCGGTCGTGTACTGGGTCGGCTCGGCGGGCGGCGGCAGCCACGCCGCGAAGAAGTAGTGCTGCTGCATCGCGCCCCAGCCGCCGGCGAAGGTCCGGTTGAGCGGCTCGGAACGGAACTTGTCGAACTTGAGCTTCTCGAAGCGGTTCTCCGGGCTGTACCAGCTCGCGCCGACGAAGGCGTACTGCTCCGGATCGGTGAACGAGAAGCCGCGCCCGCGCGGCAGCGGCACGCGCTGCAGCTGGCGGTACTCGCTGCCGGACCAGGGGCGATCGCCGTCGTTCGTGACCACCGTGCGCTGGCCGATCACGTACTGGCCGCGTGTGAAGGTCAGCGTGCGGGTCACCCGGATCCCGTCCTCGCCGGTCCAGACGAACGGAACCTCGAGCCTGTCCTGGCCCGGAGCCAGCGCATACGCCTCGCGCTCGACCGAGAACGGCGCGCGATGGTCCGGCGCGGCCGGTCCACCCGGGGCGCCGACGAGACCGCTCTGGGCGATGAAGAAGCGCTCGGGACCATCGTCGAGCAGGCGAACGACGGCGTCGCGCGCCTTCGGGTCGATCGGGTAGTCGAGGAGGTCCGCCGCGACCACGGTGGCGCCGCGGGCATCGACCACGACCCGCAGCACGTCGGTCTCGATCGTGATCCGGCGCGAGCCGGCTTCGACGGCCGCCGGGGCGACCGGCGCCTCGGCGCCCGCCGCGACCGTGGCGGATGGCGCGGCCGGCACGTCGGCATCGTCGGGAACCGTCAGCGCGGCCGGCGTGTCGTTGGCGCTGGCCTGACCGGACGGGGTCGCATCGGCGGTCGCGGTCGCGGGTGCCGGCTGCGGGCCGTAATCGCGCTGCCACGCATCCCACAGGAAGTACAGCGTGACCAGGATGGCCACGATCAGGAAGGGACGCATGTTCGGCATGGGAATCGGGTCCGCGTGGGCACCGCGGCGCCGGGGTGCCGTCGGGCTCAGTCAGTCGGGGGTGGCGTGCCCGGGGGCGACGCCGGCGAAGGATCGGGGCCCGCGATTGTGCCGGCAGGACTTGTGGGCTTCAACGCGCGCACGCGCCCGAACAGCGTCGCGAGGTCCGCGTGCAGCACCCGGCGCGAGACCGCCGCTGCGCCGGGTTTCGCGGTCACGACGACATCGATCGGCGGCAGCTCGCGCGCGATCAGGCGGAACGCCTCGCGTACGAGCCGCTTGAGACGGTTTCGATCGATGGCCCGCTTCGAGACGCGCCGCCCGATCGCAAGCCCGAGCCGCGCCCGCTCTCCGGCAACCAGCCGGACGTGCGCGGTGAACCAGTTGGAATGGCGTCGGACGCCGTCGAAGGCGGCGCTGAAGTCGCGCCGCGTCAGCAGCCGGTGGGTGCGCGGGAAGCGCGCCGGCGCTGCGGCGCGCGGACCGGCGGCGCGGGACGGGTCGCCGCCGATCAGGGGATCAGGCGCTTGCGGCCCTTGGCGCGACGCGCGGACAGGATCTTGCGGCCGTCCGCCGTGGCCATGCGGGCGCGGAAACCGTGCGTGCGGGCCCGCTTCAGGCGGCCGGGCTGATACGTGCGCTTCATGACGGAACTCGTGGTCGGTCGGGCGGAAAAAGGTCGGCGACTGTAGCCCGGCGGCTGCGCAGCGTCAAGGCTGCCCGAGGCGGCGACCGACCGGGCCAGCGCCATCCCCGCGCCGGCGGCCGGTGATCGCGGCATGACTTCCGGCAGTCGTGGCCCCCGTGGACTGGTGTTATGGTTCGCTATAACACTAGCACGACGCGGCCGAGGCCGCCCTGGAGACGACCATGTTCCCCGATTCCGACCGCAGTGACCGATTCGGCCAGGCCCTGTTCGATGCCCTCGTCGAGGGCTTCGACCATGCGTGGACCACGGTCGACTTCGACGAAGAACCGACGCCGGAAGCCGAAACGATACCGGCGGCCGGCAGCCGGTCGTGCCCCGATCGGAGCGCTCGCCAATGACCGGCCGCGCCGTCGCTCGGCTTGGCCTGGCCGGCGCCATCGCCGGGTTCGCCGCCGGGTGCAATGTGGCGGCCACGCCGGCCCCGAAGGTCATCGAGCCCGAGCCGATCGCGGTCGAGACTGCCCTGGTCGAGCGCGGTCCGATCGCGCCTCGGATCGCGGGCACCGCGAGGCTCGAAGCGCTGCGCGAAGCGACCGTTCGCTCCGAGCGCGGCGGCGACGTGCTGGCCGTCCTGGTCGAGGAGGGAGACCGCGTTGCCGCCGGGCAGGTGCTGGCCCGAATGGACCCGACCGCGGAACGGGTTCGCCATCGCGAGCGCCTCGCGATCGCGGAACGCGGACAGGCGCGTGCCGATCGCGCGTCCGCGCTGGCCGCACGGGGTCTGGTCAGCGTCGATGCGCTCGAGCGCGATGCCGCGAGCGCCGCCGACGCCCGCCTCGCGGTCGAGCTCGCGGCGACCGATGTCGCCGAGCGCGACTTGCGCGCCCCGTTCGCCGGGGTCGTCGCGCGCCGCCACGTCAAGCCGGGGGCGCGTCTCTCGCCCGGCGCGGCGGTATTCACGATCGTCGATCCAACGGATCTGCAGGTCGAGATCGCAGTCCCGGAGCGCGACCTGCCGCGCCTCGCCCCGGGGATGCCGGCGCGCCTCGTGGCCGCGGCGGCGCCGGGTTGCGCGGTCGACGCCCGGGTCGCGTCGCTGTCGCCGGGCATCGACCCGCGCACCGGCACTGGCGCGGCCCGCATCGAGTTCCGGGATGTCGGGGGACGGTGCCGGCCCGGCCTGACCGTCCGCGTCGGCATCGAGTACGCGAACCTTGCCGATGCGGTGCTGGTGCCGCGCGCGGCGCTGGTGGACGGGGCCGACGGTCCGGCCGTGTTCGTCGTCGCGGACGGCCACGTCGAGCGCCGTCCGATCGGGATCGGCCTCGAGGACGGTGAGCGCGTGGCGGTGGCGCGAGGACTTGAGGGTGGCGAACGCGTCGTCACGCTGGGCCAGCAGCGGCTGCTGCCGGGCGACCCGGTGATCGAGGTGCAGAGACCCGCCAGGACGCACGCGGGGCGCGGCCGGGTCCTCTCGCCGGCGGGCTGAGCGCGCGAGCGTCCGCCGCACGCAACCGGTGGCAGCGCGCGGGCGACCTCGAACCGGGCCGCCGCATGGCGGACCTCGCGCCGCGCGTCGAGGCATGCCGCGGGGCGGTGCCGGCGAGTTGCACGCGCCGCGCCTCGGCGGCGCGGAGCCGGCCGCACGGTTCGGCGGGCCCCTGGCGCCAGCGCTACCCTTTCGGCCCCGTGTTCAAGAGCCCAGCGCCCGATGCGCGAGCGTCCGCACTCCGCGAGCGAGCGATACGTTCAGAGCCTCTGGCGGAGAGTCGGCTACCTCGCCGTCGCGCTCCTGTTCGCGGCCATCGGCGTGCTGATGATCCGCGACGCGCAGCCCGCGGGCTGGTTCCTGCTGGTCGTGTTCGGACTCGCGTCGATCGTGTTTCTGGCCCTGCTGTTGCCGGGCGCGAGCTGCCTCGTCCTCGACGCCGAGGGGTTCACCTGTCGCGCGCTGTTCCGGCGCTGGCGCGAGCGCTGGGCCGACATCGAGCACTTTGCCGTGGTCACGGTCGGATCCCACCGGATGGTCGGCTGGCGGTATCGGGCCCACGTGACCGGGCAAGCGCGTGGACGCGCCGTCTCGCGCGCGGTGTCGGGCGTCGATGGCGCCCTGCCGGACACCTACGGCCATTCGCCCGAGGCCCTGGTCGAGCGGCTCGAAGCCTGGCGCCAACGCCAGAGTCGCGCCGACTGATGTTGCCGGGCCGCTGCATCCAAGGCCAGGCCGCCGCGCCATGAGCGCCGGATCCGACCCCGCGCTGGCCCGCATCGGCCTCAAGCCCGACCTCGCGGCCGCGTGGCAAGCGGACCTCGCGGCCGGCGAGCGGCTCGCCCGCGTCGTCGCGCAGCATCGCAACGGCTGGCGCGTCGACGACGGCCACGGCGAGTTCGCGGCCGGCGCGCCGGCCGCGCTGAGCCGGCCCGGCGGCGACCCGGCACGACGGCCGGCGGTCGGCGACTGGGTCGTCCTCGCCCCGCAACTGCCGCCCACGATCGTCCGCGTGCTGCCGCGGCGCGGCGCGATCCGCCGCATCGCCGCCGGCGACCGCCACGTCGAGCAGATCATCGCCGCCAACGTCGATCGCGTGCTGATCGTGACCGGTCTCGACGACGACTGGAATCCGCGCCGGATCGAGCGCTATCTCGTGCTGGCGCGCAACGCCGGCGCCGATCCGGTGGTCGTGCTGACCAAGCTCGACAAGACCGCCCACGGCGCCGCACGGCTGGTCGAGACGCAGCAACTGCTCGGCCCCGAGGTCCCGGTGCTCGCGGTCAACGCCAAGGACCCGGCGACCGCCGAACGCCTCGCGCCGTTCCTGGCCCCCGGCACGACCGCGGTGCTGGTCGGCTCGAGCGGCGCCGGCAAGTCGACGCTGACCAACACGCTGCTCGGCGAATCGCGCCAGCGCACCGCCGAGGTCCGCAGCCACGACAGCCGCGGCCGCCACACCACGACCCACCGCGCGCTGATCCCGCTGCCGGGCGGCGCCTGCCTGATCGACACGCCCGGCATGCGCGAGCTGAAGCTGACCGGCGACGAGGCGCTAGACGACACCGTGTTCGACGACATCGCGCGCCTCGCCGAGGGCTGCCGCTTCCGCGACTGCCGCCACGAACGCGAGCCCGGCTGCGCGGTGCGCGACGCGATCGAGGCCGGCCGGCTGCCGCTGGCCCGCTGGCAGCACTACGGAAAGCTCCGCGCCGAGCGCGAGGCGGCAGCCGAGGCCGCGCGCGCGCGCGCGACGGCGCGCACGGCCGCGACCCGACGACCCTCGCCCAAGGGGCGCTAGCGGGTCGCCGGGATCGCTCGGGCCCGGGCGTTCCGAACGGACCGATCGATCCCGAGATCCAGACGGGAACGTCCCGCCGGACCGCGTCCATGCGCCGACCCGGCCGTGCCGGGCGCGGGACCGGGCGATCCGCTCAGAACCCCGATCCGGGCTGGGCGAGGAACTCGATCTCCTCCGGCGTCGAGGGGCGACCGAGGATCGCGTTGCGATGCGGGTAGCGGCCGAAGCGGTCGATGATGGCCTTGTGCCGCAGTTCGAAGTCGAGGTTCCCCGGCGGCGCGTGCTCGCGGTACAGCGCCTCGGCGACGACGTGGATCGCGCGCGACTCGCTGTGCATGTACGGCAGCAGCAGGAAGCTGCGCTGCACCGGGTCGAGCGCCGCGAGCGCGCCGGCGGCAATTGCCTCCTGCGCCAGCACCAGCGCCATCGCGTCGTGCGCGAAGGCCGCGGGCGTGCCGCGATGGATGTTGCGCGGGAACTGGTCGAGCACGATGACCTCGGCCAGGCGCCCTTCGGGCGTCACCCGCCAGAGGTAGAGCTCGCCGGCCGCGGCCGCCTCGAGTCGCGGGAGGAAGCGATCGCGGACCTGCGCATCGAAGTCGGGATCGGCGCTGAACCAGCGCGCCGGGTCGATCTCGTCGAACCAGAAGTCGAGGACCTCACGATGATCGTCGGCGTGCATGGGGGCCTCCCGGTCCTGCTTCCGCTCGAGGCGGGTCAGAGTCCTCTCACTTCCGCGGCTTCGCCGCCTTTGGCGTCCGGGTCGTCGCGACCGGGCCGTCCCAGCGCGAGATCCGCAGCGGGCGCCCGGCGACGCGGACCCTCTGCAGGTGGCGCAGCAGGTCCTTCGGCAGGTCCTGCGGCAGGTCGATCAGCGCGTGGTCGCCGAGGATGTCGATGCGGCCGATCTGCGCGCCGTCGAGCCCGGCCTCGTTCGCGATCGCGCCGACGATCTGGCCCGGACGCACCTGGTGCTGAAGGCCGACCTCGAGCCGGTAGGTCGCGAGCAGCGCGTCGGACTCGCGCCGCTCCGCGCGCGGTCGCGCCGGGGCAGCCGGTCGATCCTCCGCCCCGCGCGGTCGCGCCGGTGGCGCTTCGCCCCGCGCGGCCGGTGCGGGCCGCAAGCCGCGCGCCACCGGGCCCGGCTTCGCGCCGCGTTCCGCGCGGGCGGGCCTTGCCTCGCGGACCGGACGCTCGGCCCGCTCGGGGACCGCAGGCCGGACCGGCTCGGCCAGCAGCAGCGGCTCCTCGCCCTGCAGCGAGCGGGCCAGCGCCGCGGCGATCTCGATCGCCGGCACGTTGCGCTCGCGCTCGTACTCCTCGATCAGCACGCGGAAGTCGCCGATGCCCTCGGCTTCCAGCGCGGCGTCGAGCCGCAGACGGAACTTCGCGATGCGCTGGTCGTTGACCGCCGCGATGCTCGGCAGCTCCATCGGCTCGATCGGCTGCCGCGTCGCGCGCTCGATCGCGCGCAGCAGGTGACGCTCGCGCGGCGCGACGAACAGGATCGCCTCGCCGCTGCGCCCGGCGCGGCCGGTGCGGCCGATGCGGTGCACGTAGCTCTCGGTGTCGTAGGGCACGTCGTAGTTGAGGACGTGGCTGACGCGGTCGACGTCGAGCCCGCGGGCGGCGACGTCGGTCGCGACCAGGATGTCGAGCTGGCCGTCCCTGAGCTTCTGGATCGAGCGCTCGCGCAGCGGCTGCGGCACGTCGCCGTTGATCGCGGCCGCGGGAAAGCCGCGCGCCTGCAGCTTCTCGGCCAGCTCCTCGGTGGCCTGCTTGGTGCGGGTGAAGACGATCATCGCCTCGAAGCGCTCGACCTCGAGGATGCGCGTCAGCGCGTCGAGCTTGTGCAGGCCGCTGACCATCCAGTAGCGCTGGCGCACGTTGGCCGCGGTGCGGGTCTTCGCGCGGATCTCGATCTCGGCGGGCTCGACCAGGTGGCGCTGCGCGATGCGGCGGATCGGCGCCGGCATCGTGGCCGAGAACAGCGCGGTCTGGCGCGGCTTCGGCGCCCTCTCGAGGATGCCCTCGACCGCGTCGATGAAGCCCATCCGCAGCATCTCGTCGGCCTCGTCGAGCACGACGTGGCGAAGGTGGCCGAGGTCCAGCGAGCCGCGCTCGAGATGGTCGATGAGGCGCCCGGGCGTGCCGACCACGACGTGCACGCCACGCCGCAGCGCCGCCAGCTGCGGCCCGTAGCCCTGCCCGCCGTAGATCGGCAGCACATGGAAGTCCTTCAAGTGCGCGGCATAGCGCTGGAAGGCCTCGGCCACCTGGATCGCGAGCTCGCGCGTCGGCGCCAGGACCAGCGCCTGCGGGCGCGCAAGCGCCAGGTCCACCCGCGCGAGGATCGGCAGCGCGAAGGCCGCGGTCTTGCCGGTCCCGGTCTGGGCCTGACCGAGCACGTCGCGGCCGGCCAGCAGCAGCGGGATCGTGGCGGCCTGGATCGGCGACGGCGATTCGTAGCCGACTTCGGTCAGCACGCGGACCAGCGCGTCGGGAAGGCCAAGGTCACGGAAGCCGGTCGGGCTGCCGTCGGACGCGGCGCTGCTGGCGCTCAAGGGCGCTCCCTGCTTGGCGACGGATAACTTGGCAGCTTAGCGGGGCATGGCCATCGACCGAGACCGAAGACGGCGCGGCGCATGCCGGGCGTCCGAGGCGACCGATGGTCACTGGCGGGGCCGGCTCGTCCCTGCCTCCGCCACGCTGATCACGGAGGCGGGATCGCCGCGTGAATCAAGGCCCGACTTGATCAGGCCCGGCCCAACGCCGTGTTGAGCCGACGCGCCGGCGCCGACTGGCAGATTGAGAAGGCGGTGGTTGCGCGGCCGGCTTGAACACATCGTTGGACGAATGACCTCGCCGCTAGCAGTTGAGTTGCAGTTCCTTTACACGCCGGTAGGAAACCACGCCGAGGATCGCTGCGACCAGCCCGAACAGCAACGGGAACCACTCCAGGTGCCCGTGCTCGAAGAAGCGAAAGACGCCAAAGCCAACGAACAGGATTGCAAACAAACCCCACATGAGCGGAGCCAGCGGCATTCGACGCTTCGAGGTGCCAATGCCGTAGATGCGCTTGGCCTTCTGATTCATCTCGTTCATCTGCGCCGCGTCGGAAGCGCACGCGTCGCTGCAAGCCACCGCAAAGACCAAGTCCTTCGCGCACGCGCGGCAGACGGCTCGGCCACAGGTCTTGCATGTGGCGACGGCGGGTTGAGATGCGTGTACGAAGCATTCCATGGTCTGTCGCCTAACGCCGCGCATCAGCGGCGATGCAAAGTGGCGCGCATACTGCGATTCGCAAAATGCGAGACGCTTTGACGTGTCCGCCGCATGCGCTTGTTAGACGGAGCTCACTCAAACGTGATGTCTCCCGCCTTCTTGGCCACATCCTGACGATGGGTCTCCTCCCGGGCACGCTCTCTTTCCTCTGCTGCCCTCTGGCGAGATCTGAGCTCATTGTATTGGCGATTCGTCTCTGCGAGCGCGAGCTTCAATGTGTCCCTGTGGTAACGCTTCACCTCGCCCAGCGTCGTACCATCCAACACCACAGTGTCTCCTTTTACGCTTGCGATACCAGGTCGGTGCATTGACGTGTAGCTTGCTGGGCGATTCCAGTTTTGCACGAACAGTTTTGCCCACTCCCAATCCGGCTGCCGCGATAGCCTAAATGGAACGCGGTATAGAGCGCTTCCCGGTGTTCCGTCCATCCGAGGAGATGTTACTTCGTCGGCGATTATGCCTTCGATGCGGATGTCTGAGGACGAGGCCACTGACGCGATTGGCGCCACAACGGGAGGCTTCTGGATAGTTGAGAATGGCCCTCCAATCGGCGGAGCCGTGTTCCGCACACCATGAATGGTTACCAATAGATCGCCGTAGTTCTCATCGGAGTACGGAGTCGAAGATAAGTCTATGAAGTACTTGCCGCGGAGCCACGTTGGGGCTGCGTCGGCCCATGTGCCTTTTCGAAGTATTGGAACGAACTTGCGATGATTTTCGGTGGCTAGGACCTCGGCGGTCATGATGTCGCCTTCGTATCCAACACCGCCTTGCCGCTGGTCGGAACGCTGCTTATAGCGAGGTGTACACACAATAAGGACGTAGTCATTTGAACGTATGGCGCGCTCCATGAATGCGGGCAGTTGGTCACCGGGCACGGCGTCCCATTGGTCGATGGAAGTTTCAACGCCATCCGCACGGAGTCGAGTGGCGAATTCTCGAACCCAGGCACGGTGAGCTTCGTCTTCCCACGAGTACGAAATGAAGGCTCTTGGCACAGGCTCTCCCCAACTGGTAGGTGCGCCGCCTATTAACCCGGCAGTCAAATAGCGAATCAGATGGCGTACTGGACGCTCGGATGGTTGAAGTAGCTGCGGACGCGCTCGGGCATGGCGGCGATGGCCTCCATCGCCAACCGCGCACGCTCGCTCAGTGCTTTGGCGGTCTTGGCGATAGGTCCTTGGCGCAGCGTGGTCTTGAGGTCGCGGTTCAAGTACTCGTCGGGGTTGAGGTCCGGCGAGTACGAGGGCAGGTAGAAGACCTCGATCCGATCGGTGCGCTCGGCCAGCCAGGCCTTG
>PVBP01000072.1 GCA_002995625.1 Lysobacteraceae bacterium
CAAGACCTCAATCGAAAGTTTGGTGACGAATCTCAGGACTTCTTGATGATCGCTTCGGCGATGTTGTTCGGCGCCTCGGCGTAGTGGTCGAATTCCATCGTGAAGGTCGCGCGGCCCTGCGTCATCGAGCGCAGGCTGGTCGCGTAGCCGAACATCTCGCCCAGCGGAACCATCGCGTTGATGACCTTGCCGGACGGGGAATCATCGGAACCCTGGAGCACGCCGCGGCGCCGGGACATGTCGCCCATCACGTCGCCCATGTAGTCCTCGGGCGTGACGACCTCGACCTTCATGATCGGCTCGAGCAGGACCGGGCTGGCCTTGCTGAAGCCCTCCTTGAAGCCCATCGAGCCGGCGATCTTGAACGCCATCTCGTTCGAGTCGACCTCGTGGTACGACCCGTCGACGATCCGGACCTTGACGTCGACCACCGGGAATCCGGCGATCACGCCCGAGGCGATCACCTCCTGGATGCCCTTGTCGACCGCCGGGATGTACTCCTTCGGCACGACGCCGCCGACGATCGCGTTCTCGAACAGGTAGCCCGCGCCGCGCTCCTGCGGCTCGATCTCGAGAACCACGTGACCGTACTGGCCGCGGCCGCCGGACTGGCGGACGAACTTGCCTTCCTGCCTGACCGCGCGGCGGATCGTCTCGCGGTACGCGACCTGGGGCTTGCCGACGTTGGCCTCGACGTTGAACTCGCGCTTCATCCGGTCGACGATGATCTCGAGATGCAGCTCGCCCATCCCGGCGATGATCGTCTGGCCCGACTCCTCGTCGGTGCGCACGCGGAAGGACGGATCCTCCTGCGCGAGGCGCGACAGCGCGATGCCCATCTTCTCCTGGTCGCCCTTGGTCTTCGGCTCGACCGCCATCGCGATGACCGGCTCCGGGAAGACCATGCGCTCGAGCGTGATCACGTGGTCCATCGCGCACAGCGTGTCGCCGGTCGAGGCGTCCTTGAGCCCGACGACCGCGGCGATGTCGCCGGCGCGGACTTCCTTGATCTCGTCGCGCTGGTTGGCGTGCATCTGCAGCAGACGGCCGATGCGCTCCTTCTTGCCCTTGACCGGGTTGTAGACCGTGTCACCGGAGCTCAGCACGCCCGAGTACACGCGGATGAAGGTCAGCGTGCCGACGAACGGGTCGGTCATGATCTTGAAGGCCAGCGCCGAGAACGGCTCGCTGTCCTTGGCCTCGCGCTGCGCCTCGTTCTCGCGCTCGTCGGTGCCCTTGACCGCCGGACGATCGACCGGCGACGGCAGCAGCTGGACGACCGCGTCGAGCATCGCCTGCACGCCCTTGTTCTTGAACGCGCTGCCGCAGAACACCGGGGTGCACTTGGTCGCGATCGTGGCCGCGCGGATGCCCTCGATGACCTCGGCCTCGCTGAGCTCGCCGGTCTCGAGGTACTTGTTCATCAGCTCCTCGGAGCTCTCGGCCGCGGCCTCGACCATGAACTCGCGCGCCTTCTGGCACTTCTCGACCAGGTGGGCCGGGATGTCGCGGTACTCGAACTTCATCCCCTGGGAATCCGGATCCCAGACGATCGACTTCATCTTGACCAGGTCGACCACGCCCTCGAAGCCGTCCTCGGCGCCGATCGGCACCTGCATCGGCACCGCGTTGGCGTTGAGGCGCGAGCGCAGCTGCGCGACGACCTTGTCGAAGTCGGCGCCGGTGCGGTCCATCTTGTTGACGAAGGCGAGGCGCGGCACGCCGTACTTGTTGGCCTGGCGCCAGACCGTCTCCGACTGCGGCTGCACGCCGCCGACCGCGCACAGCACGAACACCGCGCCGTCGAGCACGCGCAGCGACCGCTCGACCTCGATCGTGAAGTCGACGTGGCCCGGCGTGTCGATGATGTTGAACCGGTGTTCCGGGAAGGAGAGGTCCATGCCCTTCCAGAAGCAGGTCGTCGCGGCCGACGTGATCGTGATGCCACGCTCCTGCTCCTGCTCCATCCAGTCCATGGTGGCGGCACCCTCGTGGACCTCGCCAATCTTGTGATTGACGCCGGTGTAGTAGAGGATGCGTTCGGTCGTCGTCGTCTTCCCGGCATCGATGTGGGCCATGATGCCGAAGTTGCGATAACGCTCGATGGGAGTCGTACGGGCCACGGTGTGCTACCTAGTGTTCGTGTCGGGATCCGGCGAACCGGATCACCAGCGATAGTGGGCGAAGGCCTTGTTGGCCTCGGCCATGCGGTGCGTTTCCTCGCGCTTCTTGACCGCGCCGCCGCGGTTCTCGGCCGCGTCGAGCAGTTCCGCCGCGAGCTTGCGCGGCATCGAGTTCTCGCCGCGCTTGCGCGCCGAGTCGATGATCCAGCGCATCGCCAGCGCGACCCGGCGCGTCGCACGCACCTCGACCGGCACCTGGTAGGTCGCGCCGCCGACGCGCCGCGACTTGACCTCGACCGCCGGGGCGACGTTGCCGAGCGCCTTCTCGACCAGCTCGACCGAGTTCGCGTGCTTCTCGCCGATCACGTCCAGCGCGCCGTAGACGATGCCTTCGGCGACCGACTTCTTGCCGCTCTTCATCACCATGTTGATGAAGCGGGCAACCATCTGGTTGTTGTGCTTCGGATCGGGCAGGATGCTGCGAACCGGGGTTTGGCCTTTTCTGGACATGCTGGTGTTCCGTTGATCGACTGACGGACCGGAGCGGGCTTACTTCGGGCGCTTGGCGCCGTACTTGGAACGGCCCTGGCGACGCTTGGCGACGCCGGAGGCATCGAGCGAGCCGCGGACGGTGTGGTAGCGGACGCCCGGGAGGTCCTTCACGCGCCCGCCGCGGATCAGGACCACCGAGTGCTCCTGCAGGTTGTGTCCCTCGCCACCGATGTAGCTGATGACCTCGAAGCCGTTGACGAGACGGACCTTGGCGACCTTGCGAAGCGCCGAGTTCGGCTTCTTCGGCGTGGTCGTGTAGACGCGCGTGCAGACCCCGCGCTTCTGCGGGCTGCTCTCGAGCGCCGGGGAAGCGCTCTTGTAGGTCTTGGGGGCGCGCGGCTTGCGCACCAGCTGGTTCACAGTAGCCATGGCAAGGATCCTGGGAAACGAAAGGCAGGCCGAGCGCCAGCCCGGCCTGCCAGACTTGAAACTATAGCAGTCGATCGACGAACCCGTCAACCATCTGCCCCACGTCCCTGTGATCGAACACGAGCCACCGTCCTGGGGCTCATTTCGAGGTCTTCGGCGCCACCCCACCGTCGCGGGGGGCGCCCGGCATCACAGTTCCTCGGCGGCGCCTTCCTCCGCCAGCGGCTCCGAGAAGCTCATGCCTCCGGTGCCGAAGCCGAAGCCGCTGTCGATCAGCTCGGCGCCCGGCTTGCGGCGCTGCGCGTGGTACGCGAGGCCGGTTCCCGCCGGAATCAAGCGCCCGACGATAACGTTTTCCTTGAGCCCGCGCAAGGCATCCCGGGTGCCGCGCACCGACGCCTCGGTCAGCACGCGGGTCGTCTCCTGGAACGACGCGGCCGAGATGAAGCTCTCGGTCGCCAGCGACGCCTTGGTGATGCCGAGCAGCACCGGGTCGAACTCGGCCGGCTGCTCGCCGCGGGCCTTGATCCGGGCGTTCTCGGCGATCAGCCGCGTGCGCTCGGCCTGCTCGCCACGCAGGTAGCGGGTGTCACCGGGAGCGGTCACCTCGACCTTGCGCAGCATCTGGCGGATGATGACCTCGATGTGCTTGTCGTTGATCCGCACGCCCTGCAGGCGGTAGACGTCCTGGATCTCCTTGACCAGGTACGCGGCGAGCGGCTCGACCCCGAGCAGGCGCAGGATGTCGTGCGGGTTGGCCTCGCCGTCGACGATGGTCTCGCCCTTCTCGACGTGCTCGCCCTCGAACACGATCACCTGGCGCCACTTCGGGATCAGCTCCTCGTGGGTGTTGCCGTCCTTGTCGGTGATCAGCAGTCGCTGCTTGCCCTTGGTGTCCTTGCCGAAGCTGACGATGCCGGTGCGCTCGGCGAGGATCGCCGGCTCCTTCGGCTTGCGGGCCTCGAACAGGTCGGCGACGCGCGGCAGGCCGCCGGTGATGTCGCGGGTCTTGGAGGTTTCCTGCGGGATGCGCGCCACCACGTCGCCGACGCCGACCTCGGCGCCGTCCTGGAGCGAGACGATCGCGCCCGGCGGCAGCAGGTACTGCGCCGGCACGTCGGTACCCGGCAGCGTCAGGTCCTTGCCCTTCCTGTCGACGATCCGCACGGTCGGCCGCAGGTCCTTGCCCTGGCTGCCGCGCCGCTTCGGGTCGGTGACGACCGCGCTCTGCAGGCCGGTCAGCTCGTCGATCTGCTCCTGCACGGTGACGCCATCGACGAAGTCGGCGAAGCGGACCACGCCGCCCACCTCCGAGACGATCGGGTGGGTGTGCGGATCCCATTTCGCGACCTGCTGGCCGGCCTTCACCGCGCTGCCGTCCTTGGCGCTGATGACCGCGCCGTAGGGAACCTTGTAGCGCTCGCGCTCGCGACCGGCCGGATCGAGCACCGACAGCTCGCCTGAGCGCGAGACCGCGACCAGGTGGCCGGCCGCGTGCTGCACGGTCTTGAGGTTGCTGAAGCGCAGCGTGCCGTTGGTCCTGACCTGGACGCTGTCGGCCGAGGCCGCGCGCGAGGCCGCGCCGCCGATGTGGAAGGTCCGCATCGTCAGCTGGGTGCCGGGCTCGCCGATCGACTGCGCGGCGATGACGCCGACCGCCTCGCCGATGTTGACGAGGTGCCCGCGCGCGAGATCGCGGCCATAGCACTCGGCGCAGACGCCGAAGCGCGTCTCGCAGGTGATCGGCGAGCGGACCTTGATCGACTGCACGCCGGCGGCCTCGAGCTTGTCGGCCCAGCGCTCGTCGATCAGCGTGCCGCGGGTGATGAACGGCTCGTCGTCGTTGCCGGGCAGGTAGACGTCGGCCACCACGATGCGCCCGAGGACGCGGTCGCGCAGCGGCTCGACGACGTCGCCGCCTTCGACGATCGCGGTCATCGTGAGACCCTGCTGCGTGCCGCAGTCGGTCTCGGTGACGACGACGTCCTGCGCGACGTCGACCAGCCGGCGGGTCAGGTAGCCCGAGTTCGCGGTCTTGAGCGCGGTGTCGGCGAGACCCTTGCGCGCGCCATGGGTCGAGATGAAGTACTGCAGGACGTCGAGACCCTCACGGAAGTTCGCCTTGATCGGCGTCTCGATGATCGAGCCGTCCGGCTTCGCCATCAGGCCGCGCATGCCGGCGAGCTGCCGGATCTGGGCCGCGGAGCCACGCGCGCCGGAGTCTGCCATGATGAAGATCGAGTTCATCGACTTCTGGTCGACGACCTTGCCCGAGGCGTCGGCCACGCGGTCGGTGCCGATGCCCTTCATCATCGCGCCGGCGACCAGCTCGTTGGTGCGGGACCAGATGTCGACGACCTTGTTGTAGCGCTCGCCCGACGTGACGAGACCCGAGGAGAACTGCTCCTGGATCTCGCGGACCTCCTTCTCGGCGGCCTTCAGGATCTCCTCCTTCTCGCCCGGGATGATCAGGTCGTCGATGCCGATCGAGACGCCGGCGCGGGTCGCGAAGCGGAAGCCGGTGTACATCAGCTGGTCGGCGAAGACCACGGTGCGCTTGAGGTCCAGCCGGCGGTAGCAGGCGTTGATCAGCCGCGAGATCGCCTTCTTGTTGAGCTCGGTGTTGACCAGCGCGAACGGCAGGCCCTCCGGGAGGATCTCGGCCAGCAGCGCGCGCCCGACCGTGGTGTCGTGGATCGTGGTCTTCGGCGTGCGTTCGCCGCTGGCCTCGTCGATCTCGACCTCGCGGATCCGGACCTTGACCTTCGCGTGCAGCGACACCGCGCGCGACTCGTAGGCGCGATGCACCTCGGCCAGGTTCGCGAACACCATGCCCTCGCCCTTCTGGTTCACGAGCTCGCGGGTCATGTAGTAGAGGCCGAGCACGACGTCCTGGGTCGGCACGATGATCGGATCGCCGTTGGCCGGGGACAGGATGTTGTTCGAGCTCATCATCAGCGCCCGCGCCTCGAGCTGGGCCTCGAGCGACAGCGGCACGTGGACCGCCATCTGGTCGCCGTCGAAGTCGGCGTTGAACGCGGTGCAGACCAGCGGGTGCAGCTGGATCGCCTTGCCCTCGATCAGCACCGGCTCGAAGGCCTGGATGCCGAGGCGGTGGAGCGTCGGCGCGCGGTTCAGCAGCACCGGGTGCTCACGGATCACCTCCTCGAGGATGTCCCAGACCTCGGCGCTCTCGCGCTCGACCAGCTTCTTGGCCGCCTTGATCGTGGTCGCGAGGCCGCGCAGCTGGAGCTTGGCGAAGATGAACGGCTTGAACAGCTCGAGCGCCATCTTCTTCGGCAGCCCGCACTCGTGCAGCTTGAGCGTCGGGCCGACAACGATCACCGAGCGGCCGGAGTAGTCGACGCGCTTGCCGAGCAGGTTCTGGCGGAACCGGCCCTGCTTGCCCTTGATCATGTCGGCCAGCGACTTCAGCGGCCGCTTGTTGGTGCCGGTGATCGCGCGGCCGCGGCGGCCGTTGTCCAGCAGCGCGTCGACCGACTCCTGCAGCATGCGCTTCTCGTTGCGCACGATGATGTCGGGCGCGTTGAGCTCGAGCAGGCGCTTGAGGCGGTTGTTGCGGTTGATGACGCGGCGGTAGAGGTCGTTGAGATCGGAGGTCGCGAAGCGGCCACCGTCGAGCGGGACCAGCGGGCGCAGGTCCGGCGGCAGCACCGGCAGCACGGTCAGGACCATCCACTCCGGACGGTTGCCGGACTCGATGAACGACTCGACCAGCTTGATCCGCTTGGACAGCCGCTTGAGCTTGGTCTCGGACGTGGTCGAGCCCATCTCCTCGCGCAGCTTGACCAGCTCGGTCTGCAGGTCGATCGTGCGCAGCAGCTCGTAGACCGCCTCGGCGCCCATGCGCGCGTCGAACTCGTCGCCGTGCTCCTCCATCGCCTGGAGGAACTGGTCCTCGTTGAGCAGCTGGCCGCGCTCGAGCGTGGTCAGGCCCGGATCGATGACCACATAGGCCTCGAAGTACAGGATGCGCTCGATGTCGCGCAGCGTCATGTCGAGCATCAGCCCGATGCGCGACGGCAGCGACTTCAGGAACCAGATGTGCGCGACCGGGCTCGCGAGCTCGATGTGGCCCATCCGTTCGCGGCGCACCTTGGCCAGCGTGACCTCGGTGCCGCACTTCTCGCAGACCACGCCGCGGTGCTTCATGCGCTTGTACTTGCCGCACAGGCACTCGTAGTCCTTGATCGGACCGAAGATCGCGGCGCAGAACAGTCCGTCACGCTCGGGCTTGAAGGTGCGGTAGTTGATCGTCTCCGGCTTCTTGACCTCGCCGTAGGACCACGAGCGGATCAGGTCCGGCGACGCGAGCCCGATGCGGATCGAGTCGAAATCCAGCGTCTGCCGCTGCTGGTTGAAGAGGTTGAGCAGGTCCTTCATGTCTTTCATCGCTGCGACTCCTTGGCCCGTCGGATCACTTCTGCTCTTCGAGCTCGATATTGATGCCGAGCGAGCGGATTTCCTTCACCAGCACGTTGAACGACTCCGGCATGCCCGCGACCATCTCGTGATTGCCGTCGACGATGTTCTTGTACATCTGGTTGCGGCCGCCGACGTCGTCGGACTTGACCGTCAGCATCTCCTGCAGCGTGTAGGCCGCGCCGTAGGCCTCGAGCGCCCAGACCTCCATCTCGCCGAAACGCTGGCCGCCGAACTGCGCCTTGCCACCCAGCGGCTGCTGGGTGACCAGCGAGTACGGGCCGGTCGAACGCGCGTGCATCTTGTCGTCGACCAGGTGGTTGAGCTTCAGCATGTACATGTAGCCGACCGTGACCTTGCGGTCGAAGGGCTCGCCGGTGCGGCCGTCGTAGAGCGTCGTCTGGCCGGATTCGGGCAGGCCGGCGAGCTTCAGCATCGCCTTGATCTCGTCCTCGGTGGTGCCGTCGAACACCGGCGAGGCCATCGGCACGCCGATCGTCATGTTCGACGCGAGTTCGATGACCTCGGCGTCCGAGAGCGACCTGAGATCGACCTTCTGCTGCACCGTGCCGGCGTAGATCTCGCCGAGGAACTTCCGGATCTCGGCGACCGCGCGCTGCTGCGCCAGCATCTCCTCGAGCTTCTCGCCGAGGCCCTTGGCGGCCCAGCCGAGGTGGGTCTCGAGGATCTGGCCGATGTTCATCCGCGACGGCACGCCGAGCGGGTTCAGCACGATGTCGACCGGGCGGCCGTTGGCCATGAACGGCATGTCCTCGACCGGGACGATCGCCGACACCACGCCCTTGTTGCCGTGGCGTCCGGCCATCTTGTCGCCGGGCTGGATCCGGCGCTTCACCGCGAGATACACCTTGACCATCTTCAGCACGCCGGGGGCGAGGTCGTCGCCGGCGGTGATCTTGGCCTTCTTCTCGGCGAAGCGCTTGTCGAACGCGGCCTTGTGCGAGGCGATCTGTTCGCGCGCGCGCTCGAGCGCGTCGGCCACCGCCTCGTCCTTCATCCGGATCGAGAACCACTCGTCGTGACGCAGCGAGTCGAGGTACTCGTCGGTCAGCAGGTCGCCCTTCTTGAGGCCCTTCGGGCCGCCGGCGGCCGGCTTGCCGACGATCTGGCTGCGCAGGCGCTGGAAGATCGCGCCCTCGAGGATCCGCATCTGGTCGTCGAGGTCCTTGCGGACGCGCTTGATCTCCTCCTGCTCGATGCGCAGCGCGCGCTTGTCCTTCTCGAGCCCGTCGCGGGTGAACACCTGCACGTCGATCACGGTGCCGTCCATCCCCGGCGGCACGCGCAGCGAGCTGTCCTTCACGTCGGAGGCCTTCTCGCCGAAGATCGCGCGCAGCAGCTTCTCCTCGGGCGTCAGCTGGCTCTCGCCCTTCGGCGTGACCTTGCCGACCAGGATGTCGCCGGCCTTGACCTCGGCGCCGATGTAGACGATCCCGGACTCGTCGAGGCGGCCGAGCGCCTGCTCCGCGACGTTCGGGATGTCGGCGGTGATCTCCTCGGGCCCGAGCTTGGTGTCGCGTGCGACGCACGCGAGCTCCTCGATGTGGATCGTCGTGTAGCGATCCTCCTGGACCACCCGCTCGCTGAGCAGGATCGAGTCCTCGAAGTTGAAGCCGTTCCACGGCATGAACGCGACCAGCATGTTCTGGCCGAGCGCGAGTTCGCCGAGATCGGTCGAGGGGCCGTCGGCCAGCACGTCGCCGGCGGCGACCCGGTCGCCGACCTTGACCAGCGGACGCTGGTTGAAGCAGGTGTTCTGGTTCGACCGCATGTACTTGGTCAGCGAGTAGATGTCGACGCCGGCGTCGTTCTCGCCGACCTCGGACTCGTCGACCCGGACCACGATGCGCGCGGCATCGGCCTGGTCGATGACGCCGCCGCGGCGCGCGACCACGATCACGCCGGAGTCGCGCGCGACCGCGCGCTCGATGCCGGTTCCGACCAGCGGCGTCTGGGCGCGCAGCGTCGGCACCGCCTGGCGCTGCATGTTGGCGCCCATCAGCGCGCGGTTGGCGTCGTCGTGCTCGAGGAACGGCACCAGCGCCGCCGCGACCGAGACGGTCTGCATCGGCGACACGTCCATGTACTGGATCTCCTTCGCCGACCGGAGCAGCGTCTCGCCCTGGAAGCGGCAGGACACGTACTCCTCGACGAAGTGACCCTTGGCGTCGAGCGCGGCGTTGGCCTGCGCGATCGCGAACTCGCCCTCCTCGATCGCCGACAGGTAGTCGACCTGGTCGGTGACCTTGCCGTCGACCACGCGCCGGTACGGCGTCTCGAGGAAGCCGTAGGAGTTGGTCCGGGCGTAGACCGCGAGCGAGTTGATCAGGCCGATGTTCGGGCCTTCCGGGGTCTCGATCGTGCAGACCCGGCCGTAGTGGGTCGGGTGCACGTCGCGGACCTCGAAGCCGGCGCGCTCGCGCGTCAGGCCGCCGGGGCCGAGCGCCGAAACCCGGCGCTTGTGGGTGACCTCCGACAGCGGGTTGTTCTGATCCATGAACTGGCTGAGCTGCGAGGAGCCGAAGAACTCCTTGATCGCGGCCGCCACCGGCTTCGCGTTGATCAGCTCCTGCGGGGTCAGGCCTTCGCTCTCGGCCAGCGAGAGGCGCTCCTTGACCGCGCGCTCGACGCGCACCAGGCCGACGCGGAACGCGTTCTCGGCCATCTCGCCGACCGACCGCACGCGCCGGTTGCCGAGGTGGTCGATGTCGTCGACCGAGCCCTTGCCGTTGCGGATCTCGATCAGCACCCGCAGCACGTCGAGGATGTCGTCGTTGCTGAGGACGCCGGCGCCTTCGATCTCCTTGCGACCGACGCGGCGGTTGAACTTCATCCGGCCGACCGACGACAGGTCGTAGCGCTCGAGGGTGAAGAACAGGTTGTGGAACAGGTTCTGGGCGGCGTCCTTGGTCGGCGGCTCGCCCGGGCGCATCATCCGGTAGATCTCGACCAGCGCCTCGAGCGGCGTGCGGGTCGGATCGATGCGCAGCGTGTTCGAGATGTACGGTCCGCGGTCGAGGTCGTTGACGAACAGCGTGCCGATCGTCTCGATGCCGGCATTGCGGAAGGCCTTGAGATGGGTCTCGTTGAGCTCGTCGTTGGCCGCGGCCAGCAGTTCGCCGGTCTTCGCGTCGACCACGTCGTGCGCGAGGATGCGGCCGTGGATGTACTCGTCCGGCACCGCGAGCCGGCCGATGCCCGCCTTCTCGAGCTCGCGCACGTGGCGCGCGGTGATGCGCTTGCCGGCCTCGACCACGACCCGGTCGCCGACCTTGAGATCGAAGTTGAACGTCTCGCCGCGCAGCCGCTCGGGGATCAGCGTCAGCTCGGCGCCGCCGTCGCGCTCGAGCGTGAACTCGTTGATCTCGAAGAACGTCTTCAGCATCTGCTCGTTGGTGAAGCCGAGCGCGCGCAGCAGGATCGTCACCGGCAGCTTGCGGCGACGGTCGATGCGGGTGAACAGGCAGTCCTTGGCGTCGAACTCGAAGTCGAGCCAGGAGCCGCGGTACGGGATGATCCGCGCCGAATACAGCACCTTGCCCGAACTGTGGGTCTTGCCGCGATCGTGGTCGAAGAACACGCCCGGAGAGCGGTGCAGCTGCGAGACGATCACGCGCTCGGTGCCGTTGATGATGAAGGTCCCGGTCTCGGTCATGAGCGGCACGTCGCCCATGTAGACCTCCTGCTCCTTCACGTACTTGACCGACTTGTTGCCGGTCTCGCGGTCGTAGATCACCAGGCGCACGAGCGCACGCAGCGGCGTGCCGAAGGTGAGGCCGCGCTGGCGGCACTCCTTCTCGTCGAACGGCGGTTCGCCGAGCCGGTACTCGGCGAACTCGAGCGCGGCCGAGCCGTTGTAGCTGACGATCGGGAACACCGACTTCAGCGACGCCTGGAGCCCGACCGGCGCGCGCTGCGCCGGCGGCACGTCCGCCTGCAGGAACTCGCGGTACGACCGCGTCTGGATCTCGAGCAGGTTCGGAACGTCGAGAACCGGCGGGCGCTTGCCGAAGTTCTTGCGGATGCGCTTCTTCTCGGTGAACGTGTAGGTCGTCATGCTGGCATCACCTTTCGGTCGGGACGGCTGCCGGCCGTCGCGGCTCTGGTCGAATCGGGAACCTCGATCGGCATCGATCACCCGCGCGGGCGACGGATGCCGATCGCGGCTCGGCCGGAAGTCCGGGAAACGGCGAAAGGCCGACCGACGCCCCGCTCGCGCGGGACGCCGGTTCGGCCGGATCGCGTACCGGGCATCCGGTACGTCACCGCGCGGCTTACTTGACCTCGACGGTCGCGCCGGCGGCTTCCAGTTCCTTCTTGAACTTCGCGGCGTCGTCCTTCGAGACCGCGTCCTTGACGGTCTGCGGGGCGCCCTCGACGAGGTCCTTGGCCTCCTTGAGGCCGAGGCCCGTGATCGCGCGGACCGCCTTGATCACCTCGACCTTCTTCTCGCCGGCGGCCTTCAGGACGACGGTGAACTCGGTCTTCTCCTCGGCGGCCGGCGCGGCGGCGGCGGCACCCGGCGCGGCCGCGACCGCGACCGGCGCGGCGGCGGACACGCCGAACTTGTCTTCCATCATCTTGACCAGCTCGGTGATGTCCACCAGGGTCATGTTCGCGATTGCGTCGAGAATCTCTTCCTTCGAAACGGCCATTGTCTTTACCTCAGGTTGGATTGGGTTGATCGAGCGGAACCGGGATGGGCTCAGGCCGACTGCTTCTGGTCACGCACCGCCGCGACGGCGCGGGCGACCATGGCGGCCGGCTCGGCCAGCGTGCGCACGAACTTCTCGATCGGCGCCTTCATCACGTGAAGGAGCATCGAGAGCGCCTGCTCGCGGGTCGGCAGCGAGGCCAGCACGTCGACGTGCGTGGCCGGGTACTGCCTGCCGCCCACGGCCACGAGGCGTGGCTTGAGCTTGTCGTTCGCCTTGGCGAAATCACGCACCAGGCGTCCCGCGGCACCCGGGTCTTCCTGCGAGAAGGCATACAGCATCGGGCCCGTGAGCGAGTCCTTGACGCACTCGAACTCGGTGCCCTCGACCGCACGCGAGACCAGGGTGTTCTTCGCGACGCGAAGATAGACCCCGGACTGGCGCGCCTTCACGCGCAGGTCCGTCAGCTGGGCGACGGTGAGACCCGCGTACTCGGAGACGACCAGCGAGTGCGCCTTGGCGGCCACATCCGCGAGTTCGGCAACGACTTCTTTCTTCTGCTCGAGATTGAGAGCCATTGCTTCCTCCGAACCGGGGCGACGATCGCGATGGCGCACGATGCGCCACCGGACCACGGCCCCATCGACGCCGTGCGCGGCCGGTCCTCGGCGTGCACGGCAACGGTGGTTGGTCCGGGCCCCGGCGTCCTGCCGACGACCCGCCGCGGCTCGCGCCGCGGTGGTGTTGGCCGTTTCCAATCGAACCTGGAAAGGGCGTTCCACCATCTGCGCAGACCCACCTCGGGTGGATTAAGGCCGACCCCGTGCGCGCGCGATGCGTCCCTTGCCGGTTCACGCATCCTTGCCCATCGCCCGCGTCCGGAGGCTGCCGCCTGCGGTCTTTGACGGCGGTCCGGGCAGGTCCTGCGACCCGCCGCGAAACGCCCTCAACATCGGGGCCGGCGTCACCGCCGACCCCGAAATCCTTCATCCCTGCTTCGCGAGACCGAGCGACGACTGGTCCACGGTCACGCCGAGGCCCATCGTCGTCGACAGCGAGATCTTCTGCAGGTACTGGCCCTTGGCCGTTGCCGGCTTGGCCTTCATCAGGTCGCCGATCAGCGCATGCAGGTTGTCCTTCAGCGCCTGCGGCTCGAAGTTCACCTTGCCGATCGACGCGTGGATGATGCCCGCCTTGTCGTTGCGGAACTTCACCTGGCCGGCCTTCGCGTTCCTGACCGCGGTGACCACGTCGGGCGTGACCGAGCCGTCCTTCGGGTTCGGCATCAGGCCGCGCGGGCCGAGCAGCTGGCCGAGCTTGCCGACGACGCGCATCGCGTCCGGGGTCGCGATCACGCGACCGAAGGCGAGGTCGCCCGCCTGCATCTTCTCGGCGAGGTCCTCCATGCCGACCGCATCGGCGCCGGCGGCCTTGGCCGCCTCGGCCTTCTCGCCGGCCGGGCAGAACACCGCGACGCGCACGGTCTTGCCGGTGCCGGCCGGCAGCAGCGAGGAGCCGCGCACGACCTGGTCGGACTTCTTCGCATCGATGCCGAGCCGGATCGCGACGTCGACCGACTCGACGAACCTGGTCTTCGAACCGTCCTGGAGCAGCTTCAGCGCCTCGTCGAGCGGGTACGCCTTGCCCGGGGTCACCTTGGCGGCCAGTGCCCTGTAACGCTTGCCGTTCTTCGCCATGACCTCAGCCCTCCACCACCAGACCCATGCTGCGCGCGCTGCCCGCGATCGTGCGGACGGCCGCGTCGACCGACGCCGCCGTGAGGTCCGGCGCCTTGGTCTTCGCGATCTCCTCGAGCTGCTTGCGCGTCACCTTGCCGACCTTCTCGGTGTTCGGGCGCTTGCTGCCCGACTCGATCCCGACCGCCTTCTTCAGCAGGATCGTGGCCGGCGGCGTCTTGGTGACGAACGTGAAGGTGCGGTCCGAGTAGGCGGTGATGATGACCGGGATCGGGATCCCGGGTTCCATCTTCTGCGTCGCGGCGTTGAACGCCTTGCAGAACTCCATGATGTTGAGGCCGCGCTGGCCCAGCGCCGGGCCGACCGGCGGCGACGGATTGGCCTGCCCCGCCTTGACCTGCAGCTTGATGTAACCGACGACTTTCTTTGCCATGAGGTTTCTCCTCGGGTGCCAGCGACTGCACGCCCTCGCGGGCTGCGGGTCTCCCCGTTCGTGGCCGGCGAGGGATTCGCCGGACCGTCAATGCCCGGGCCATCCGCGCCCGGGGCGGTGGATCCCGGCCTCCGTGCCGGGCGGATGCCGGGCTCAGGCCTTCTCGACCTGCCCGAACTCGAGTTCGACCGGCGTCGAGCGACCGAAGATCATCACCGCGACCCGCAGTCGGCTCTTGTCGTAGTTGACTTCCTCGACCACGCCGTTGAAGTCGTTGAATGGGCCATCGATCACGCGCACCATCTCGCCCGGCTCGAACAGCACCTTCGGCTTCGGCTTCTCGGCGCCGTCCTGGACGCGCCGCAGGATCGCGTCGGCCTCGCTGTCGCGGATCGGCAGCGGCTTGTCGGCGGTGCCGCCGATGAAGCCCATGACCTTCGGCGTCTCCTTGACCAGATGCCAGGACTCGTCGTCGATCCGCAGTGCCTTGCCGTCGACCGTGGTCGCGATCTGGACCAGCACGTAGCCGGGGAAGAACTTGCGCTCGCTGCGCCGCTTCTGGCCGCCGCGCATCTCGACCACTTCCTCGGTCGGCACCAGGACGTCGCCGAAACGGTCCTCCATGTGCGCGCGCGCGATCCGCTCCTTGAGCGAGCGGGCGACCTGGTGCTCGAAGCCCGAGTAGGCATGCACCACGTACCAGCGCTTTTCCTGGGTCGTCATGTCAGGACCCCGGCTTCAGCAGCACGTCGAGCACGGCCCAGCCGAGGAACATGTCCACCAGCCAGAGGATCAGCGAGACGATCAGCACCACGATCAGGATCACGATCGTGGTCTGGATCGTCTCCTGCCGGGTCGGCCAAACGACCTTGCGCAGCTCGAACTGCGATTCCGTGAGGAAATGGCGGGCCCGGAGCCCCGGCCCGGTGAAGGCCGCGATGCCGAGCGCGGCGCCGATCGCCACGATCACGCCGACGGCCCGCACCGCCCACGAGATGTCGGTGAACACGTAGTACGCCGCGATCGCCCCGATCACGAGCAGCAGCGCACCGCCCAGCTTCAGGTTGTCGAGCGGGGTGTTGGCGGCGGATTGTTCGTGGCTGGCCATGTCTTGGATGATTCCGTTCGGGACCGGGGGGTCGGGGCATTGCCGCGGAGCGGGCCGGCGAACGCGCCGGTGGCCGGCGCGAGCGGCCCGGGTGGCACGCCAGGAGGGACTCGAACCCCCAACCTGCGGTTTTGGAGACCGCTGCTCTGCCGGTTGAGCTACTGGCGTATCGACGTCCCTCGGGACCCT
>PVBP01000073.1 GCA_002995625.1 Lysobacteraceae bacterium
CCGGCGCCGGTCGCGAGCGCCGCGCCGGCGCCCGCGATCGCCGCCGCGCCGGCCACCGGCCGCAGCGCCGACTTCGACTGCGATGTCGCGGTGCTGGGCTCGGGCCCGGGCGGCTACACCGCCGCGTTCCGCGCCGCCGACCTCGAGCAGCGCGTGGTCCTGATCGAGCGCTATCCGACGCTCGGCGGGGTCTGCCTCAACGTCGGCTGCATCCCGTCGAAGGCGCTGCTGCACACCGCGCGCGTGATCGACGAGGCCGCGCACGGCGCGGCGATGGGATTGCGCTTCGGCGCGCCCGAGATCGACCTGCCGGCGCTGCGCGCGTACAAGGACAAGGTCGTCGGCCAGCTGACGCAGGGCCTCGCCGGGATGGCGAAGCAGCGCAAGGTCACGCGCGTGACCGGCACCGGGCGCTTCGTGTCGCCGCACGAGATCGAGGTCGAGACCGCGGACGGGAAGAAGCTCGTGCGCTTCCGCCACGCGATCATCGCGGCCGGCTCGCAGCCGGTGAAGCTGCCGGGCCTGCCGTGGGGCGACCCTCGGCTGATGGACTCGACCGACGCGCTGATGCTGGCCGAGATCCCGAAGCGCCTGCTCGTGATCGGCGGCGGCATCATCGGCCTCGAGATGGCCTGCGTCTACGACGCGCTCGGCAGCCGCGTCACCGTCGTCGAGCTCCAGGACCAGCTGATGCCGGGCGCCGACCGGGACCTCGTCCGGCCGCTCGAGCAGCGCCTGCGCAAGCGCTACGGCGCGATCCGGCTCAAGACGAAGGTGGCGCGGCTCGAGCCGACCGCGGACGGCCTCGTCGCGCATTGCGAGGGCCCCGACGGTCCGCTGCCGCCCGAGACCTTCGACCGCGTGCTGTGCGCGGTCGGGCGCACGCCGAACGGCGGGCGGATCGGCGCCGAGGCGGCCGGCGTCGCGGTCGACGCGCGCGGCTACATCGCGGTCGACCGGCAGCTGCGCACCAACGTGCCGCACATCTTCGCGATCGGCGACCTGGTCGGCCAGCCGATGCTCGCGCACAAGGCGACGCACGAGGGCAAGGTCGCGGCCGAGGTCGCGGCGGGCCTCAAGCGCGAGTTCGTCGCGCGCGTGATCCCGTCGGTCGCCTACACCGATCCCGAGGTCGCCTGGGTCGGGCTCACCGAGACCGAGGCCAGGGCCCGGGGCCTCCACGTCGGCGTCGGCCGCTTCCCGCACGCGGCCTCGGGCCGCGCGATCGGCATCGGCCGCACCGAGGGCTTCACCAAGCTGCTCTTCGACGAGGCGACGCACCGCGTGCTCGGGGCCGGGATCGTCGGCCCGAACGCCGGTGACCTGATCGCCGAGGCCGCGCTCGCGATCGAGATGGGCGCGGTCGCGGCCGACATCGGGCTCACGATCCACCCGCACCCGACGCTGGCCGAGTCGGTCGGCATGGCGGCCGAGGCCTACGAGGGCACGATCACCGACCTCTACCTGCCGAAGAAGCGCTGAGCGCCCGCTCGCGTCCGCGCGGTCGCTGCGAACCGATGCGGCCGCGGGGGAGATTCGCGGGTCAGCCGATCAGGCCGGCCAGCACGAACAGCGCGAACACGATGCCCCAGACGATCAGCACGCGCCAGTTGAGGCCGAGCGCCTCCTCGAGCTCGGCGATGCCGGCGCGGGCGTCGACCAGGGCCGGGTCGAGCTCGATGTCCGCGTCGACGCTGGCGCGCGCGGCGGCCCGCAGGAAGCCGGCGTCGAGCGTGAACCACTCGCCGCGTTCGGCGTGGAAGTCGCGCCACGCGCGGGCGACCGCATCGAAGTCGGCCGCGATCGCGAGCGCCAGCGTCACCAGGTGCGCCGGGGCCCATTCGAGCAACTGCGCCAGCCGCTCGAAGGTCTCGCGTCGAGGCGAATCTCCGGGATCGGCCACGCCCTCGCGCCGGGCGAGCAGCGCGATCATCCGGTACCCGAGGGCGCCGACCGGCCCGAGCACCGCGAACCAGAACAGCACCGCGAACCAGCGCCGCAGCGCCTCGGTGAACACCGCATCGACCGCGCGGGTCGGGCTGATCGCACCGGCGATCGGGAGCCCGAGGCTCTCGAGCGCGCTGGCGCGCCGATCGGCATCGGGCGCGGTCGCGACCGCCTCGACGTCGAGGTCGAGGTCGCGGGGACCCCACGCGTAGAACAGCACCACGACGCCGAGCGCGAGCGACGCAAGCCCGAAGGCCTTGCCGGCGAGGCCCCATTGCAGCAGGCCGAGCAGCAGCAGCGGCGGGACCACCACCAGCAGGACCGACAGCCACGGCGCCGCGTCGGCGCGCCGATCGACCAGCCGCGCCCAGGCCGGCAGCCAGTCGAATCGCCGCAGGCGCCCGAGGTCGGGCAGGGCATGCCCGACGACGAGCGCGATCACGGCGGCGATCAGCGTGAGACCCATGGACTCGGGAGCGAGGCGAAGAATGCGAGTCTATCGCCCGGACCGGCGCGCCGCCCGGCAGGCTCGGCGCGGTCAGCGCGGCGCGATCAGCACCGGGCCGGGCTTCGGTCGTTCGCCGCCGAGGCGCTCGCACCAGCCGGCGATCAGGTGGTAGGAGATCGAGGTCTCGGGCGGCAGCAGAAGGTCGCCGCTGGCCGCGCCGTCGATCAGTTCGCGGACACCGAACCAGCGCGCGTCGGCCAGCTCGTCTCCGATCACGACCGGTCCGGCCGGCCGCGCGGCGTCGGCCTCGAATCCGACCATCAGCGAGGCCGGGAACGGCCACGGCTGCGAGGCCACGAAGCACACCCGCTCGACCGCGATCCCGCTCTCCTCGCGCACTTCGCGCGCCACCGCCGCCTCGAGCGTCTCACCGGGCTCGACGAAGCCGGCGAGGGTCGAGTAGCGCCGCTCGGGCCAGGACGGCTGGCGCCCGAGCAGGCAGCGCGGACCATCGGTGACGACGACGATGATCGCGGGGTCGGTGCGCGGGAAGTAGACCGTGCCGCAGCCGGCATCGCTGCAGCTCGCCTTGTGGCCGGCGCTCCCGAGGCTCGTGGCGGCGCCGCAGACGCCGCAGTAGCGCTTGCGGGACTGCCAGTGGAGCAGGGCGCGGGCGTAGGCCGCGAGCGACGCGGCGCCGGCCGGCAGCAGCGGCGCGAGCGATCGCAGGTCGGCGAAGGCCGTGCCCGTGCGCCACGGCGCGCTCGAGGGATCGACCCGCGCCGCGAACCACGCGCTGCCCTCGAGCAGGCCGAGGAAGCCACCGAGTCGGCGCTGACCCGGCCGTTCGCCGAGGTCCGAGGCGTCGAGCGGGACCAGCATCGAGCCGTCGGCGGTCGCGAGCACGCGGCCGTGCGGATCGACCGCGACGGCCCGTCCACCGGTGCTCCATGCCTGCGCGAGCCAATCCTCGTCGTCGCGCCGATCCGCGGCGCGGTCGAGGCCGTCGGCGGCGAACGCGAATCCGGGCCGGTCGCCCCGCGAAACGGGGCTCACACCGAGAACGACGACCCGCAGCCGCAGGTGGTCTTCGCGTTCGGGTTGCGGATCACGAACTGCGCGCCGGCCAGCGACTCGGTGTAGTCGACCTCGGCGCCGGCGAGGTACTGCAGCGAAATCGGATCGACGACCAGCGTGGTGCCGTCGCGCTCGATCGCAAGGTCGTCCTCGGCCGACACCTCGTCGAAGCTGAAGCCGTACTGGAAGCCCGAGCAGCCGCCGCCGGTGATGTAGACCCGCAGCTTCAGGTTCGGGTTGCCCTCGTCGCGGATCAGCTCGCGCACCTTGGCCGCGGCCGCTTCGGTCAGGACCAGCGGCGCCGGGCGCGCAATCGCCAGCGGCTCGCTCATGGCGCGGACCTGCCCTTGCCGTTGGCCGATCGCGTCGGCGGTGATTCGGACGCGACGTCCGCCGCCACGGCCTCCGACGTGGCCTCCGCGACGGGTGCCGGCAGCTGCCTCAACGGCTCGTCGGTGCGAACCAGCTGACCCGTCACCTGCGCGCCGGCCGCCATCTCGAGGACCTTGTAGTGGATGTTGCCGTGGACCCGCGCGTTGGCCGCGAGTTCGATCCGCTCGCTGGCGTAGATGTCCCCGGTGATGCGGCCGTTGATCACCACGTGCGGCGCGCGCACCTGGCCTTCGATCACGCCCTTGTCCGACAGCATCAGCGTGCCGTCGCCGGACGGCTCGGCGACCAGCGTCCCATGCACCTGGCCGTCGACATGCAGGCCGCCCGAGAACTCGATGTCGCCGCGGATCACCGTGCGCTGGCCGATCAGGCTCTCGACGCTGCTTGCCGGACGCGCCGCGCCGCCGCCGCGCTTGTCATTGCCCCACATCGTCGTTCTCCTCTGCGCCGAGCGCGTCGCGCCAGGCGATCGTCTGTTCGATGCTCTCGCCGCCGTCGCCGCGGCCCGAGACCAGCACCCGGCTCGGCGCGAAATCGCGCGGCAGCACGAAGCTGCCGTCGATCCGCTGAAAATACTTGAAGCCGAAGCGCATCGCATCGGCCTCCGGATCCTGCAGCAGCGCGCGCCAGTCGAGCCGCTCGACCCGGCCCGCGCGGACGCCCTCGACCGCGATCTCGACCCGCCCGGTGACCTCGGCGCCGCGGCGCGCGGTCTGCGTCAGCGTCAGCACGAAGCCGAAGCCGTTGGAACCCGGGATCGGTCGCAGCCGGAAGTCGTGGACCCGCAGCCCCTGACGGGTGCCACCGCCGACCAGACGCTCGTAGAACTCGAGATCGGCGCGCAGGCCGGCGAGCTCCTCCTCGCGTTCGGCCAGCGTCTGCTGCAGCGCCAGGTTGGCCTCGCGCGAGATCTGGTCGGCGCGCGTGGCGATCGCGAGCCGCTCCTCGAGCGTCGCGTTCTGGCCGGTGCGCTCGGCGAGCTGGCGTTCGACCGTCCGCAACCGGTCGCGCAACTGCGCCTCGAGCGGGCTCGACAGCCAGCCGCCGGCGAACCACGCGGCGACCACGGTCGCCAGCCAGCCGAGGCCGAGCAACAGCCATCGACGTCGGCGCGCGCGCGGATCGTCCGTGGCGACGACCAGGCGAGGCGGTGGCAGGATCCCCATCGGCGCGGGCCGGCCTCACCGGAATGCGAACTGGAAGTTCACCGCATCGCCGCCCGGGTCCTCCACCTCGAGGTCGATGCGCACGTCGCGTCCCGGCTCGAGGCGCGGTGGCCGGCGCTCGTCGAGGTACTCCTCGGGCAGGAAGCGCCGCATCGCGACCCGGCGGCCGCCGGTGTCGGACAGCACCAGCTCGACCAGCGGCAGGCTCTGCGGCAGCGCGGACTGGTTCACCAGCACCCCGGTGATCTTGAGCGCATGCGGGCGGCTTGGGTGCGGTTCGACGCTGTGGTCGACCAGCGTGATGCGGCTGCGATCGTCGATCGTCGGCAGCGCGCAGTCGACACGCCGGCAGAGCGCCTCGGCGGCCTCGCGCACGCGCGCGTCGGCCAGCAGCGGCGCGCGGTAGATCCACGCGAGCTGGATCGCGAGCGCGAGCGCGAGCAGGAGCGCGCCGAACCACCACCAGCCGCTCTCGCCAGCGGGGACTTCTCCGCGCGTGAAGCTGGGCGCGGGGCCCGCGGCCCGGACGATCCGGACTTCCCCGGCCAGCGCCGGGGCCTCGGTGGGCGGCGCGTCGGGGCCGACGAAGAGATCGGGCTGGCCAGCGACGCGCCCGACCGGATCGCCAAGTCCCCCGGGTTCGGCGTTTGCCCGCGCGCCCGCCCGTGCGTGGCCCGGCAGCGTGTCGGTGAGGCTCGCGAGCGCGTCGAACTCGCGATGGCAGCGGCCGCAGCGCGCGACGCCGCGGGCGGCGCTGAGCGCGTTCGCGCGGACGCGGAAGACCGCGAGGCAGTGCGGGCACTGGGTGTACATCGGGCCGCGATGATCGCATGCGGCCGGCCGATGCGGCCTGGCCGCACGGCGGATTCGCCGGACCGCGGTCGCCGATCCGAAGCCGCGGACCCGGTCCGTGACCTGGGTTCAAGGCCGGCCAGCCCGTGAATGCCGGCCTGCGCATCGCGGGCGCCCGGAAGGCGCCCTCGGACGATTGACCCGGGGCCCCATTGCGCGTACCTTTCATCGGCCCGTACACAACATCTTGTGGTGCGAAGCGGATCATGACCCCCATCGCTTGGGTTGAGCCGTCACCCAGCCGATCGACGGCCACCGGCCGCCGCAGGGCCACCGCAGCCACCCGAGCGTTTCCGACGACGGTCCGCTGACGACGCGCGAACGGCGCGTCGCAGGGGGGTATTCGCCGTTGCAGTCGGGATCGCGCCTGCCGCGGATGCGGCCGCGGGTCAGGGGGCGACGTCCCGGCGACGTCGCGGGGGTCACGGAGGAGGACACAATCAGCATGAGCACTGTACGTCTCGAGGCAGTCGATCTCCGCGGCGAGGTCGAGATTCCGCTTCAGCCCGCGTCCTGGGACATCTGGGACAAGAAGTACCGGCTGACGACCAAGCAGGGCGAGCCAGTCGACCAGACCATCGACGACACCTACCGCCGGGTCGCGCGCGCGCTGGCCGACGTCGAGGAATCGGCCGAGAAGCGCGAGTACTGGTACGAGCGCTTCACCTGGGCGCTGCGCCGCGGCGCGATCCCGGCAGGCCGCATCACCTCGAACGCCGGCGCGCTCGCGCACAAGCCGGCGACCAGCACGATCAACTGCACGGTCTCGGGCACGATCCCGGACTCGATGGACGGGATCCTCGAGCGCGTCCACGAGGCGGGCCTGACGCTGAAGGCCGGCTGCGGCATCGGCTACGAGTTCTCGACGCTGCGCCCGCGCGGCGCCTATGTCTCCGGCGCCGGGGCCTACACCTCGGGGCCGCTGTCGTTCATGGACATCTACGACAAGATGTGCTTCACGGTGTCGTCCGCCGGCGGCCGCCGCGGCGCGCAGATGGGCACCTTCGACGTCAGCCACCCGGACGTCCGCGACTTCATCAAGGCCAAGCGCGAGGATGGCCGCCTGCGCCAGTTCAACCTCTCGCTGCTGATCACCGACGAGTTCATGCACGCGGTCGAGCGCGACCTCGACTGGCCGCTGGTGTTTCCGATCGGCGTCAAGGAGGCCGACGAGATCGACCTCGCCGACCCGACCCGGGTCGTCTGGCGCGAGTGGCCGACGACCGAGGGCTACGTGACCCGCGACGACGGGCTCGTCGCCTGCAAGATCTACGGCCATGTCCACGCCCGCCGGCTGTGGGACATGATCATGACCAGCACCTACGACTTCGCCGAGCCCGGCTTCATCCTGATCGACCGGGTCAACGAGATGAACAACAACTGGTTCGTCGAGAACATCCGCGCGACGAATCCCTGCGGCGAGCAGCCGCTCCCCGAGTACGGCTCCTGCCTGCTCGGCTCGGTCAACCTGACCAAGTTCGTCCGCGATCCGTTCGGCCCGAAGGCGCGCTTCGACTGGGACGAGTACCGCGAGGTCGTGCGCGTGTTCACGCGCATGCTCGACAACGTGGTCGAGATCAACGGCCTGCCGCTCGAGCGCCAGCGCGACGAGATCCTGCGCAAGCGCCGGCACGGCATGGGCTTCCTCGGGCTCGGCTCGGCGCTGGTGATGCTGAAGATGCGCTACGGTGGCCGCGAGGCCTGCGAGTTCACCGAGGCGGTCGCGCGCGAGATGGCGGTGGCCGGCTGGGAGGTCGCGCTGTCGCTGGCGAAGGAGAAGGGCCCGGCCCCGATCCTGGTCGAGGAGTTCGAGGTCACGCCGGCGATGCTGCGGAAGCGTCCGGAGATGGTGGCCGACGGCTGGAAGGTCGGGGACCGGATCCCCGGCCGGATCCTCCATGCCCGCTACAGCCGCTACATGCAGCGGATCGCGACCGTCGCGCCCGAGCTGGTCGCCGAGCTGGCCGAGGTCGGCGCGCGCTTCACCCACCACACCTCGATCGCGCCGACCGGCACGATCTCGCTGTCGCTCGCGAACAACGCCTCGAACGGCATCGAGCCGAGCTTCGCGCACAGCTACAGCCGCAACATCATCCGCGAGGGACGCAAGACCAAGGAGAAGGTCGAGGTGATGAGCTACGAGCTCCTCGCCTACCGGACCCTGATCAACGCCAAGGCCCAGCCGTTCAGCGACCGCGCCGACGAGAAGCTGCCGGACTACTTCGTGTCGGCCGACGACATCTCGCCGAAGGAGCACGTCGACATCCAGGCCGCGGCGCAGAAGTGGGTCGACTCGTCGATCTCGAAGACCGCGAACGTCCCGACCGACTA
Source organism: Lysobacteraceae bacterium (assembly GCA_002995625.1). GTDB lineage: Bacteria > Pseudomonadota > Gammaproteobacteria > Xanthomonadales > Ahniellaceae > UDEA-SF1. The sequence goes on from PVBP01000073.1 coordinate 8,215, forward strand.
TCCGTACGAGGACTTCAAGGACATCTACCTCTACGCCTATCGCCAGGGCCTCAAGGGCTGCACGACGTTCCGCTTCAACCCGGCCGCGTTCCAGGGCGTGCTGGTCAAGGAGCAGGACCTCGCGAACACCACCTACCGTTTCGAACTGGAGGACGGTAGTGTTGTCGAGGCGAAAGGCAACGAGGAAATCGAGTACGACGGCGAGACGCACACCGCCGCCAACCTGTTCGATGCGTTGAAAGAAGGCTATTACGGCAAATTCTGATCATCCAGGAAGCAGCATCAGGGAGAACGCGTCATGAGCAACGAGACCGAGGGTGGGGTACTGCAGCAGATCGGCGCGGCGATCGAGAACGTGACCGAGAAGGCCGGGGAAATCGGCCAGGCCGCGGCCGAGAAGGCCAGCGCGGCGGTCGAGGCGACGAAGAAGGCGGCCGGCAAGGCCGAGCGCGCGGTCAAGCGGACCGTGGTCAAGGCCGAGCGCGCGGTCAAGCGCACGGTCGCGAGGGCCAAGGGCGCCGCGAAGAAGACCGTCGGCAAGGCCAGGACCGCCGTGAAGAAGGCCGAGCGCGCGGCCAAGAAGTCGGTCGGCAAGGCCAAGGCCGCGGCGACCAAGGCGGTCAAGAAGGTCGCGCCGAAGAAGGCGGCCAGGAAGGCCGTCGCGAAGAAGACGCCCGCGAAGAAGGTCGCCGCCCGGAAGGCCCCGGCGAAGAAGGTGGTGAAGAAGGCCGCGCCGAAGAAGGCGGCCGTGAAGAAGGTGGCCGCGAAGAAGGCCGCGCCGAAGAAGGCGGCCAAGAAGGCCAGACGCTGAGGGGAAGCAGCACGTTCCCGAGCACGCGGCGCGCCGCGCGGTCCCTCGCGATCGGCGCGCCGGTTTTTCCCGGCATCGGGGCCTGACGGCCCCGCGACAGACCCGGCGCCGCGGCGCCGACCCACCGAATCGTTCCAAGGCCTGGCGCGTCGCGCGCCGGCCCCGGCACCGGAGTCAGAGGATGGCCATCAAGATCGGCAAGAAGATCAAGGGTTACAGCGTCGCACGGCCGGGCGAGGTCCCCGCGCCGCCGACGGCCGCCCCGGCGGTCGAGCGCGACGAGGCGCTCGAGCTGCCGACCGCCGAGGTCATCCAGATGCACGAGCGGGTCGAGCGCCCCGACGTGCTGGTCGGCTCGACCTACAAGATCAAGTCACCGCTGTTCGAGCACGCGCTGTACGTCACGATCAACGACATCGTGCTGAACCAGGGCACCCCGCACGAATCCCGCCGTCCGTTCGAGATCTTCATCAACTCGAAGAACATGGACCACTTCCAGTGGATCGTCGCGCTGACCCGGATCATGAGCGCGGTGTTCCGCAAGGGCGGCGACTGCACCTTCCTGGTCGAGGAGATGAAGGCGGTGTTCGACCCGCGCGGCGGCTACTTCAAGTCCGGCGGCGTCTACATGCCCTCGATCGTGGCCGAGATCGGCGCGGTGGTCGAGGACCACCTGAAGACCATCGGCCTGATCCACGATCCCGAGCTCTCCGACGCGCAGCGCGCGCTGATCAACGAGAAGCGGGCCGCCTACGACGCCGAGCAGGCGAAAAAAAAACCGCTGAGCTGAGCGTCGCCGGGACCGCGGGCTCGTCGCCGGTGGTCGGAGCCGTTGGCGAGGCCGGTGCCGCGGTCGAGGGCGGCATTCCCGGCGCCAGCCTGTGCCCGAAGTGCTCGGCGATGGCGCTGGTCGTGATGGACGGCTGCCAGACCTGCCTCAACTGCGGGCACTCGAAGTGCGGGTGAGGACGTCGCAGGAGGCGAGCCAGCCACGGCCGTGGTCGCGCGGGAACTGCCGAATCCGTCGTTGAAGGGCGTCCGTCAACCAGTCTATGCTTCGCGCGGATCACGCATCGAGGCGGAGTCATGGACGAAGTCCGGTCGAGGGGCACTTGGCTGCTCGCGATCCTGCTGGCCCTGACGGCGGCGGGCTCGCCGCTCGGAGCGGCGCCGAACCGGGCGTCCTGCGACGCGTTCGAGACCGCGCTGGGAGAGGGTCTGCTCGACCCGTTCATCGCTGAAGCCGACCGCGACCGCAAGGCGCAACGGCTTCTCCAGTCGGCCGCGGCGGGCTGTCCGTTCGCGATCCGGGTGGCTGCCGGACTCCACGCGCTCGGTGACGCCCATCCGGCCCGACTGCTGCCGACGGATCTGGACGCCGCCGAGCGCGGGTTCCTCGCGCTGCTCGAGGCCGGCGACCTCGCGATGTTCGGGCGTCTCTCGGACCTCGCCGACGCGCGCGGGGACTGGGAGCAGGCGATGGGCTGGGCGCAGCTCGCCGGCCGCTCGGCGACCTCGGTCGAGAGGCGCAGCGGGCGCAGTTCCGGCCCCGAGGCGCGCCGGTTGCTGGCGCTGTACGAGGCGCGCCCGGGGGCCGGCGAGGCCGAGGCCAAGGCGGCGCTTGCCGGGGTCATGGCCGAGCACGGCGACACGATCCGGGCCGGGCTGGCCGCCTTCGATGCCGCGCGCGCGCCGTCGGCCGCAGCGGATGACGCGTCGCCCGAACTCGTGGCGGATCGCCGCAACCACGGACTGCTCGCCGGCGCACCCGCGCCGGAGACCCGACGCGCCCACGTGCAGTTCGTGCTCGCGATCGACGCCGACGGTCGCGTGGCGCGGCGCTGGTGGTTCGACGCGACGCCCGACGCCAGCCTGGCCGAGGCCTTCGGTCCGATCGTCGATCGGTTCCGGTTCAACGCGGCGCCGGGCGCGGCGATCCGATGGGCCGTCCAGCCGCTCGTGGTGGACGACGGGGCGGTCGGTCTCGGCGCGGGCGCCCCGTCGCTGACCCGCCGCCCGCGCGACCAGGACGGCGGGCCCTTCTGACCAACCCCGTGCGTCGGCGACCGGAACGGTCACTGGCGTTTGAGGTGGGGGCAACCGTGGCCGGGCTGCCGGGGCAGCCGTGGCCCGTACGCGATCGGTGTCAGCGCACGACGTGCCACCGCGTCTGCCGGCCGGCCAGGTAGACCACGCGCTCGCCATCGAACGGCGCGCCCTGCTCGAGCTTGATCTGCACCCACTGGCCGCCCCACTCGGGCACGCGCTGCCTGATGTTGCCCTCGATCGCGTGGACCGTGCTGGCGTGGAGTGGCCAGTCGCCGGTGGCCGGCACGAGGCCGGGGTCGTCCCTCATGCCGATCGTCGAGCCCGGGGCGTGGCCGAGCAGACGAGCGGGTGGTCGTCCATGCTGCCGACGATGCCGGGCGCGCGCGCCGCGGCGCGCGGCCTGACGGCGGCGCGTTGCCGCCCGGTCCCTTGTGGCACCGTGCGCTTCGCGGCGTCGCCCGCGGCCGGCGCCGCCGCTTCCGCGCGCGTGACGAGGGCCGAGTTCGACGGCACGGTGAGCCGCGCGGCATCGACGGCGATCGGCTCGCCCGGCCCGGCCGGCTGCGATCACTCGAAGCCGTTCTGGAAGATCGCGTCCACCGGGCCCGGCCCGAGCGGGCGCTCGATCGCGCCGAGGTCGTAGGCGCCGAGGAGGTTCGGTCGCCACGGCTGGTCGACCGGCCGGCTCTGGCCGTAGGCATCGAAGGCCGGGGCGCCGCCGAGCACGTGGCAGACGTCGATCGCCGGAGAGGCCGTCGAGGGCGTCCAGTCGGCCTCGAGCGCCGGCGCGGCGGTCTGGATCGCCGCTGGCGAGGGCAGCCCGAGCGTGCTGTGCGCGAGCAGGCAGTCGCGGTGGGTGATCGCCACGCTGCCGGCGCCGGCATTGCCGACGACGGTCGTGCCCGGCTGCCACAGGATCGAGCCGGTCAGGTCGAGGGCGAAGGCCTGCCCCGCGTTGGGCGTGACGCGAATCAGGTCGGGCCCGCCGAAGCCGTTGTCGACCACGGTGCTGTAGACGAGCGCGGCGGTCGAGCGCAGTGCGAGCACGTGCGCGGTCTGGTTCTGGTCGAAGACGCTGTGCCGGATCGTGACCCGGCTTCCGGGCGCGTTCCGCCAGGCGTGGATCACTCCTTGCGAGGCCGACTGGTTGGCGGTGAAGCGCGTGCGCTCGACCAGCGCGTGGGGCGTCAGCGCGGGGTCGGCGACGCCGAGGTCGTCGATCGAGATCGCCGCGCGGTTGTGCCCCGAGAACGCGCTGCACAGGCCGAAGCCGAAGGCGCCCGAGCAGCGCGCCGCGCGACCGCTGACCCGCAGGTCGACCGCGCGGGCGACCGAGATCCCGGCGCCCGATGACGTCGCGAGGTTGTTCGCGAAGACCGCGTTGTCGATCTGCACGACGACCCGTTCCGTGCCGGCGCCCTCGACGTAGATCGCCCCGCCACCGAAGCCGGCGGTGCCGGATGCTCCGGCGACCCCGCGGGCCTCGTTGCCGATGAACAGCGTCGTGCTCTCCATTCCGGTTCCGATCGAGAGCAGGTTCCAGGTCGGAAGCGCGCCTTGGCCGACCAGGTGGATGGCGCCGCCGCGTCCCTGGCCGGCGCCGGCGAACACGGTCCCGGCGACGTTGTCGACGAGGCGGTTGACCGCCCCGGCGAGACCATCGAGGAACACCACGCAGGCGTCGGCGTGGATGCCGCCGCCGTCGCGCCCGGCCTGGTTGCCGACCAGGCGCCCTCCCGCCATCCCGACGAGGCCGAAGCCGACGCAGTGGATGCCGCCGCCGTCGATGGTCGCGATGTTCGCCGAGACTTCCGAATCGTCCCGGAGGCTGATCGAGGCGGGCCCTTCGATGAAGACGCCGCCGCCCCACGCGGAGCGGTTGCCGGTGACGCGCGATCCGTTCGTCAGCTGCACCGCGAGGTGGCCGCGGATCCTGAGTCCGCCGCCTTCCGGGTTCGCGCCGATGCCCGCCTCGGCCGTGCCGCCGGTCAGGGTCAGTCGCGACAGCCGGACGGTCGGCGATGCCGGACCCGCGGGCGCGGCACGCCGGAGGTCGAGCACGCCGCCGTCGTTGCCGCCGGTCGCGTCGATCGTGCTGCCTTGCCCTGCGGTCGGGGTCGCCGCGCCGCACGAGGCGTAGCCGCCCTCGATCGTGATGTCGGCCTGCGGTTCGTGCAGGACGAGGCCATTGGGGATCGACCAGGTCCCGGTGGTCAGCCGGATCAGGTGGGGTCCGGACGGATTCGCCACCGCCGCGTTGATCGCCGCCTGGATCGTGGTGTGCGTGCACGCGGTGCCGATGCCGACCGCGTAGGTCGCGGCGAGCGCCGGGGTCGCCAGCAGTGCCGTGCACGCGGCCACGATGGCGAGGCAGGCCCGGCCGGGCCGGGGTCCATGCGGGGTCGGACCGAACTCCGGGTCCGCGGTCGAGGGGAAGGGGGCGGGCAAGGTCATATCCGGTTTCCAGTCTCAGGGATGGGCCGTCGCGGGCGGCCTCTCTCCCGGGATCCGGATTCCGGCCGCGCGACCGGACAGGCCCGGCCAGGCGCGTCTTGCCCGACGCCTTTCGGGACGGCGGTCCTGCGTCGTCAGTGTCCGGCGTCGAGATCGGACAGCTGGCGCGCGAGCGCCGCGACGCGCGGGTCCTCGGCACCGAGCGCCGCGCGGGCTTGGGCGAGGTCCGCGGACAAGTCCATGGCGGCGAGCCGATGGTCGCCCGCCGAAACGCGCATCGCCGTGCGCTCGCGGATCCAGCGCAGCGCGGCGAGGTCGAGCCTCCCCTCGAGCCGGGCGATCTCGGCATCGGCGGCGGCGATCCGCGCCTCGACCCCGGCGCGGTCACGGCCTTGCGCGGTGGCCACGGCCGCCCCGAATCCGTGGGCGAGCGCGTGGAGCCCGGGACTTTCGACCGGGGCGCGGGCCGCGGCCGCGAGCGCCGCGTCGAACGCGCGGCCGGCGGTCTCGACATCGCCCTGCGCCAGGCGCGCCATGCCGAACGAGATTTCCCAGCGCAGCGCCATCAGCGCCGCCGGATCGGCCTCGGCGGTGGCCCGGACCGGTGCGAGCAGGGCCTCGGCGCCGACGGCATCGCCGCCCGCGAGGCGCGCATCGGCCCAGTTGATCGCGATCGTCGCACGGCGCCGGTCGGTGGGACCGATGTCGTCGGCGAGCGCGCCGTCGGCCGCGACGAAGGCGGCCTGCGCCTCGTCGATCCGATCGAGCGCGAGCAGCACGCGACCGCGGACGTTGTGCAACGCGGCCAGCGTCGGATGTGGCGGGCGCAGGCGCGCGCCGAGGATCGACAGCGCCTCGTCCGACGCCGCGAGGGCCTCGTCGGGCAGTCCGGCGCCGACCAGGTCGGATGCGAAGTTGTTGAGCGTCTGGCCGAGGCGCGGATGGTCGGACGGGTAGGCCTCGCGCACGAGGGCGAGCTGGACGCGTCGCCGGGCCAGCGCGTCCTCGTGGCGCCCGAGCGCGGACAGGGCGCCGACCCGCGTGTTCTCGGCCGAGAGCCGCAGCTCCCAGTGGTCGCGCACGCCGTCGAGCAGTCCAGAGGCCCGCTCCAGCAGCGCCAGCGCCTCGGCCCTGCGACCCTGCGCGGTTTCGGTCGTGGCGAGGTTGTAGAGCGCGGATGCGAGCAGTGTCGCCGGGGGCTGCCCGAGCCCCTCGACCGCGGCGAGGTGGGCCGCGGCCACCGCGCGCGCCTCGCCCAGCCGGCCCGCGTGCGAGAGCGCGCTCACCAGGATGTCGATCGGGGCGTCGCGCGCGGTCAGGCGCTCCGATGTCGCGGGTTCGAGACGGCGCAGCGCCGTCCGGGCGAGCGCGATGGCCTCGTCGTAACGACCGGCGCGCGAGAGGGTCCGCGCCAGCAGCGCCTCGGTCCGGGCGAGCGCTTCGCCGTCCTCGGGCGCGCGCAGGGCCAGCGCCTCGCGCAGCAGCGCCTCGGCCTCGTCGTGGCGGTCCTGGGTGCCGTACACGCGGCCGATGGTCTCGAGCACGTCGGCCCGCAACGCCGGCTGCGACGCGAAGTCGCCGCGCGCGCGGCGGGCGCCGATCGCGAGCAGTTCGGCCGTGGTCGGCAGCTCGCCCTGCGGGCGACCGCTGGCGCCGGCCTCGAACAGGTCCACGAGGAAGCCGCTGACGGCGCCGGCACGCGCCGACTCGGCTTCGGCGATCCGGGCCTGGGCCTGCGCCAGCGCCGCCGCCTGCCCGGCGCGCTGCGCCTGCCACAGCGCCACGCCGCTGCCGGTGACCACCGCGATCGCCGCGATCGCCGCCGCCGCGACC
>PVBP01000074.1 GCA_002995625.1 Lysobacteraceae bacterium
CCGGCGCCGAGCCGCCTCAGCCGGAGCGCCACAGATACCCGACGCTGCCGACCGCGTCGATCCGGTCGAACTGGGGGTCGACCCGCGTGAAGGCCTTGCGGATCTGGTAGATCGCGGTACTGAGCGAGGCCCGCAGCAGACGCGGGTCGCGGTCCCACCGCTCGAAGCAGTCGTAGAGCGTCTCGCGGCGCACCAGCCGGTCCGGCGTCCGGACCAGCTGTACCAGCAGCTTCTGCTCGGTCTGCGAGAGCCGCACCGGCTCGCCGCGCCAGGTCGGCGGCGCGACCTGCTCCGGGTGCCAGACCAGCTCGTCGACGATGATCGGGCCGCGCTGGCGCGCCGCGTCCGCATCGAGGCGTCGCAGGCTGCGCGCCACCACCATGCGCAGCGAGCCCGCGTCGACCGGCTTCTCGAAGTAGTCCCAGATGTCGTGCTCGAACACCATCGGCCGATAGGTGTCGACGTCGAGGCCGGAGATCACGATGATCGCGGTCTCGCCGATCTGGCGCATCGCCTGCACGATGCGCTCGCCGGCCCGCCGGTTGCCGCGCAGGTTGAGGTCGATCAGCGCGAGCTCGAACGGAGGCCCCTCGAGCGCGCGCAACGCCGCCGTCATCGTCTCGGCCTCGACGATCTCGGCCTGTGGCACCACGTCACGCACGGCGGCGACGTGGTGCGCCCGATCCGGCGCCTCGTCCTCGACGATCAGGACCCGAACACTCATGCACTCCGTCCCGTCTTCGGGGACGACAAGTGTCACGGGGCCAGGTTCGAACTCCAAGGGGGCGTGGCGGGCGGGATTCGCGTGGGCCTCGAGATCAACGGACGCAGCACATCCCGCAGTCGGCCGTCACGCACGAGGCACAGAAGGTCGAGTTCTCGCCGCAGCTGAGACAGCACTCCTCGTTGCCGCTCTTGGCCGAGGCGGCGCCCGATTCGCAGTCCTGGCCCGACGGCGTGCGCAGCATTTCCTCGCGCGTGACCGACAGCTCCAGGCCGAGCGATGGCACGGCCTTCGCGTGGCCGGTCGCGATCAGCGACCGATCGACGATCCGCGTCTCCTGGTACTTCGGGGACTCGCCGGGACCGATGGTCTGGACGCGCTCGAGTTCGACCGCCTCGATCGACGCCGATGTCACATCGAGCGCAGTCACCCGCAGCCCGACCGCGCGGCCGGCGATCTCGACCTTGGCCATCGCGCCGGTCGACACCAGCAGGCGGACCGGCCGCTTGAACGAGGGATGCGCGACCTGGATGGCGGCCACCTCGATTCGCTCGGAAGCTGCGGTCGGCTTCGACGATTCGGCGCTCGCCAGCGACGAGGGGCCCAGGAACAGCATGAGGGCAGTCAGAAGCCCGCCAAAGCCACAGACAACGCGGTGCATGATCGTCTCCCGTCGAAGAAATGAAGGCCGCTTGAGACGGCGATGGCACCGTATCGCGACGCCCAGCGCCACGCACCCGCTTCCGATGAGGAATTCCTCATTCGGAATGAGGATCCAAGGGTGTGTCGGTCTTGGACCGTCGGGCCCCGTCGGCGAGAAAACCCTCTTTCGTCAGGCACTTGGCCCACGTTCCGCGATCGGCACGCCGGATGGCACCGTTGGATCGCGCCAATCGGTCGTCATCCGATCGGATAGCGTCCAGGCCAACTCGTGGTCGAGGATTCCGCCCCGTGAACGCGGTCGCGCCAGCGCCGAACGTCCTTCCGATGCTGCATCGGAGTGACGGGCGCGCCGAGGCCGCGCCCGCTGGGGTTCGACGCGCCCGCTTGTTTCCGAATCTGGACACGGTGGCTGCGCCGCCCTTGACCCAACGCGCGGCGCTCGTGGCCAGCGCCGAGGCGTTCGGCGCCACGCTCGGCGTGCGGTGGGGCGTGACGCGCGGCATCGCCGGCCTGCTTCGGCTGGCGGCGGTCGACGCGACCGTCGGCCCGAAGCCACTCACGCTCGGCGTCCTCCCGTCGCCGGCGTGGGACGCTGCCGTATTCGATTCTCGTCCCGACGGGTCGCGCCGGTCTGCCGCATCTCCTCCGGTCGGCAGGCCGGCGCGGCCCTCGGGTCGAGATGCCGGACTTCCGACGGCAGCCGGGCTCGAGTTCGATCCGGGCACGCCGGCGCATCGGATGGCCGAGGCGTTGGCCCGCTTCGAGCGCCGCGTCCTTGGGCTGGTCGCGGATGCGAACCCGGGTCTGCGAGCCGAGGCCTGCCAGGCCGAGGCCCGCCGCCTCGCCCAGATCCACTGGCACCGCCTGATCGTGCGCGACCTGGTCGGTGGCCTGGCTGACCCGAAGAGCCTCGCCGCCGCGCTGGGCGCCGGGCTCCCGAACCACGCCCGGTTCGTGGACCGCAACCGCGCGCTCGGTCCGGCCGCCGCGCTCGAGGTCCTCGCGGTGTTCGACGTGCTCGCGCAGGTCATCGGCGGGGACGACCCGGACGATCCGGATCGCTCGCTCGGCGACGTGCTGCTCGCCCGAGCGCCATCATCGGTACCGTCGATGGTCGCCGAGGTCCGCCAATGGCGTCTGGCCCGGTCGCTGGTGACGGCGATGCACGGCGGCCTGCCGACCGGGCAGCAGGTGGCGTTCGAATGGTCACTCGATCCGTTGCCGCACGCGGCGCTCGCGAGCCTGTGGCCTGACGGGTCGCGCGCGACGATCGAGGCCGCGGACCTCGCGACGCGTACCCCGCTCCCGCTCTACGTGCTGCTCGAGGCCATGCTCGAAGGCACCGGGCGCCTGGGGCCGGTCGGGACGCATCTGATTGCCGAAGGCCTGCTCGGTCCGATCCGCGATGCCTTTCCCGAACGCCCGATCGATCCGCGCGAGCCCGTCGAGCGCGTAGGACTGCGCGACCGCGATGGCCGTCCGCTGGTCGGTCTGGCCGACCTGCTCCGCTTCATCGGCGCCGCGGGACTGGCTGATTGAATGCGGAGGCCGTCTCCCGGCGCCGCTGGTCTCCCGCAGTCACGTCCGGCCTCGCCCGGATGCCACGCGCTGCCGGCGACATTCCCAGTGGCCTGGTCGCGATTGTCCTCGCGCCGGTCCGTCGCCTCCGGTCCGGTCGGCGGGTTCGCTTGCTTGTCCTGGCCAGAATATGGAGAATATACATCGCTTGTCCATATCCGGAAACCAGCATGGCAAACGTCAAGGTCTACAAGACCACCGTCAACCTGCCCGACTCGTCGATGGCCACGCTCGAGGCCCTGGCGGCGCGTCGCGGCAAGACGATGTCCCAGATCATCCGCGAAGCGATCGAGACCGAGCGCGTGTTGCAGGAGACCGTCGACAACGGCGGCAAGGTCCTGCTGAAGGAACGCGACGACACTCTGAAGCAGTTGATCATCCGCTGAGCCGACGATGGGCGCCGACGACCAGGCGGTAACCGTCGAGGAGCGCGATCTCACCGGGCAGGAGCTCGACGCGCTGGTCAGCGAGTCGAGCGCCGTCAAGCTGCGGCCGGAGTCACCGCCCGTCCGCCCCTTCGATCTGGCCCGCGAGCAGGAAATGATTCGCGGGCGCATCGCCTGGGGGTTGGTCGTGATGCTGGCGGTGCTGATCCTGATCGCCTTCGGGACGCTGTGGTTCAAGGCTGATCAGTTTGACCAGCTCGAGAAGCTGCTGACGATCATCTTCGCCCCGGTCATTGCGCTGGTTGGCACCGCGACCGGCTACTACTTCGGCGGAAAGTCGGCCCATCACGACGGGCGCGGTTGACCGCTGCTGCGCTGTCCCGCGGATCCGTCGGTCCGGCGGGATCTTCCGGTCGTCCGTGGTTGCACTCTCCGAACCAGGCAAGGTCCTGGCTTTTCGGGAGCGTGCCGCGCGCTACCGCGCCACCTCGAAGCCGTCGGCAAACAGCGCGCCGCCCGGCGCGCGCCGGGCCAGCCAGTCGAACAGGTTGATCGCGTAGCGTCGATTGTCGAGACGGGTGATGTCGGTCCCGGCGCCGCCGGCGTTGAAGAACGTGTTGCGGTCGTAGTGGACCGCGTAGCGTCCCGCGTCGAAGCCGCCGACCACCAGCGCCGCGTCGTTCGCCGTGACGGGCCGCAGCGTGCCCTGGTTCTGCGGGCCGAACGGCGGCGTGTTGACGCGGGTCTGGCCCTTCGCACGCGCGAGCAGCGCGCGCGTGGCGCCGATCGGCAAGGCTTCGAGCACGGCCGGCGAGACGCCTTCGCCGTCGATGGCATTGACGCCCGCGAACACCGGATGGTCGGGCACCAGGAACTCGCCGGCCGCGCGCGTGATCGCGTAGGTGCCGGCGTCCTGATTCATCCTGAGCCCAAGGCGATCGAGGAAGGCCTGGTCGGAGGTCGGCGCGTCGGCCCAGTCGCCGCCGAAGTTCGCGTCGGAGATGAACAGCGCGCCGCCGCCACGCCGCAGCCAGTCGATCACCGCATCGACGGCCGGCGGCTCGTAGCGCGCGTTGTTCGAACCGAACACGACCGCGGCGTATGGTTCGAGCAAGGCACCGGTGATCGGATACGGCAAGCCCTGGGCCGGGCCGCTCGCGGTCTCCGCGAGCTCCTTGACCTGCTCGACGACGAAGCCTTCCGATTCCAGCGTCGTCCGCAGTTCGCCCCATCCGCGATTGACGGTGCCGCTGGTGAAGTCGTCGATGTCGGCGAGCTGCGCGGTCCGACCGGGATCGTCACTGGCCTCGAGGAATCCGCCGCTGCGGTCGGCGCCGCGCAGGAACAGCACCCGCGGCGCGTCGGCGCGCACGCGATTGACCCAGAGCTCGGCGGTCGCGGTGATCCCGCTCGCGCCGCCGCCGCCGGTGCCGTAGACCAGCCGGTCGCCGATCCGCTGGTAGAGCGGCGAGCGCCGCGCGGCGGGCAGGTCCGGCCGCCGCGTCCAGCGGTTGCGCACGAGATCGAACGCGATCGCGCTCGCGATCGCGCCCGCGCCGCCGGTGATTCCGCCGCCGATCACGATGTGGTCGTTCCAGACGAACACCGACGGCTCGTGGTGCGACAGCGCGACCGGCAGCATCGGCAGGTTCGTCCACGCGTTGGTCGCCGGGTCGTAGACGTGCGCGCTGCGCAGCAGCGTGCTGCCGCAGTCGTGGCCGCGCTGGCCGCCGGTGACGTAGACGCGCCCGTTCCACTCGACCGCCTGGAAGTGGTTGCGGCTCTCCGGCAGCGGCGCGGCCTCCGCCCAGCCCGCCGCGGGGTTCTGCGTGTCGAGCACCCAGTGGTTGGTGGTGTCGACGCAGCGGCCCGGCGTGAGTCCGCCGAGCGCGTGGATGAAGCGTCCGCGCGCGACGAAGCCGCCGCTCGCGCGCGGTGCCGGCAGGTCCGGCACCGCGGTGGTGCTCCACGTGTTCGCGAGCGTGTCGTAGACCTGCACCACCGCGATCGGCGGCCCGCCGCTCGGCCCCTCGAAGCCGCCGCCGAGGAACACGCGCGACCCGACCACGGCTGCCTGCACGTGCGTCACCGCGCGCGGCATCGGCGCGCGACCGGTCCAGGTATTGGTCGCCGGATCGTAGACATCGACGTTGGCCTGCGCCGGCAGGTTGCCGCCGGCGCCGAAGCCACCGAACGCGTAGAGGCGACCGTCGACGACCGCGGTCGCGCCCTCGAAGCGCGGCACCGGCGACGGCGCCGCCGGCTGCCACGGCGCGGCGATCGCGCTCGATGCCGTCGCGATCGCCAACGCGATGCCCGGGAACGCCGCCACGCAGTGCCTCGTCATCGCGCGAACTCCGGCAGCGGACGGACCGGCAGTATTCCATCGCGGGACTCGTTCATCGGTGACCGGGGTCGCAGCGGGTCGAGCGCCAATCGTCGCGAATCGCGCCGAGGCGCCGGAATCGATGGTCAGCCGGCGTTACCCAGGCGCCTCGCGAGGTCGGTCGGTGCAAGGAAGGCGTAGGCCTTGCCCTGCTGGAACATGTCGAGCAGTTCGAGTCGGACGAGCCCGAGGAGATCCGTTCGCGCGGTCTGGTACACGACGCCATGCAGACGCTGGTGCTCCGCGATCCGGTAGACGCGGCCCGGTCGCCGGAGCGCATCGGCCAGGAGCGCGGCCTGGCGATGATTGAGCAGGCCACCAAGCTTCGAGCCCGGCCGCAGCAGTCGCTCGGCACGCAGTCGTTCGCCGCGCTTCCGCGCGAGGTAGCCGCGCAGGCCCTCGACCGCGTCCTCCAGAACGGCGAGCTGATGGTCGACGAAGTAGCCAAGGTCGAAATCGTCGGTCTCGACATGGAGGAAGGCGCGCACGTACTCGGCCGGCGCGCGCCGCAGCACGCTCGAGATCGACAGGAACTCGGTGAGCCAGTAGCCGGCCCGCAGCAAGGACCAGTAGAACAGCGCCCGCGCCGTGCGGCCGTTACCGTCGACGAACGGATGATCGAACGCAAGCTGGAAGTGGATCGCGATCGCGCGGACAACCGGATGCACGAAGCCATCGGCGAGCGCGCCATTCGCAAAGGCGCACAGCCGTTCGAGACGCTGCGGCAGTTCAGAGGCCGGCGGAGGCTGATGCAGCACCACGCCAGTCCGGTGGTCTTCCACCCGGATCCGCTCGTGGTCATGCCGGAGACGTCCGAGTGCCGAGGGGTCGTCGAAGGTGCGCTCGCACAGACGACGGTGGATCTCGAAGACCCGGTCCGCGGTGAGCGGTTGCTCGCGCCACGACGCCAGTTCGCGCATCACCTGGTAGTTGTTGTAGATCATCTGCTCGCCGCGATCGCGGGGTGCGCGGCCCGCGCGCAGCATCTCCTTTGCAACTTCGCGGGTGGTCGACGCCCCCTCGAGCTGCGCCGAGGTCATCGCTTCCTCGATCAGGGAGCGCAGCAGGAACTCCTGTCCTTGCGGCTGATCGCGGTCGGCATCGAGGCCAAGGATCGTGCCCGCCGCCTCGCGGTCGATGAAGTGGAGGCGCCGCAGCATCGAGTCGCCGAGCGTCACGCGCAAGGGTCGTCCGCCCGCCCCGAAGAGTGGCAGCGGCCGGCTCGCGTCGCGTCGCGCGATCGCCACCCGCAACCACCATTGCTCGACGTCAAGCCCGGCCGGGGGCGTCCGATGCCGGAGCTCATCCCAATGCAGGTAGTGGCCGCCCGGCTCGATGGCGTCGGCCAGGCGCACGTCCCAGATCGCGGCAGGACTCCGGTCGAGCACGCGGGCGAGAGCTGGCGGTGGGGCGGGGATCTTCACGGGAAGTCCTACTAATGAAGATGCAATTTAGTAGTCGCGTGTGGTCGCCGTCCATGGGAGAACGCAAATCATTGATTCGTCGAATATTTTTTCTGAGCGCGGGAGCGTCACGCTAGTAGCGACTGCTGGCCCGTGGCACCGAGAGCTGGGCCGAGCGTGGTTGCTGCGCGGTCTGTGCGGTTGCCGCCAACCTGAACCGCGAGTGTCGACGAACCGAAACCGTCAGCGACTGATCGCACTCGGCAACTTTCGCGATTCAAGGTTACTCTTGACGAATCGCGGTACCGAAGATGCGTGCCAGGAGAAGGAGGACGAACATGTCCGCGAAGGCGACGAAGCCGGCATCCGCCGTCCGTTCCTCGGTCGATGTGGACGGCCTGATGCGCAAACACCAGAAGCGCAATGTAGACGTCTCGTTCTGGGGTGGCATTTCGGTTGACCCGGACACGATCCGGATCCGGCGCGAATCGGCTGAGATCTCGCTCGCGCAACTCGAAGCGCTGGCACAGAAGCGCAAATCTGCGCCGCGTTGACCGGATCGACCCTCGGCGCGGGCGCTGGGGCGGGCGCCGGGATCCTCGGCGCCCTGCCCTTCATCGTTCTCGGCTACCTCATGCTGGTCGCCGCCTATCGAACGCGCTACCACGTGGCTCATGCCGAGGGTCAGCGCCTGTTCTTCATGTGCGCCGCTGCGGCGCTCCTGATCGCCGCGTTCGCGGTGCCGTTGTCGCGACAGGTTGAACTCGCGTTCCTGTCGAATGTCCTCGAGGCAGTCTTCGGCTCCCAGGCCGGCTACGTGGAAACGCTGCTCGCGGCGGCGCTGGTCGCCGCGATCCTGGTCGCAGTCCTCAACGGCATCGACGCCGGTCGCCGGCGTCGGTCGAAACGCCTTGACGAAGCGGACGATGGCACCTGGCCGTGGGTGTTCAGGAGTCTCGCGTCGCGGAACGGGTCGCCGATGCAACGCCTGATGATCCGGGCCGAGCAGGACGAGCGGCTGATCGCGTTGACGCTGTCCTCGCGCAAGGTCTACTGCGGCATCGTGCTCAAGCTGTCCCCTGCCTTTCGCAGCGACGACCAGTTCATCGAGATCATCCCGATGTTCTCGACCGCCCGCGACAAGGACACGCTGGCGTTCGGCGAGCGGGTCGAGTATCCGATGTTCCACTGGTGGCGCGCCACGCGCCGACGCGAGCAGCTCGAGGACCTGCGCAAGAATCTCGGCGCGCTGGTCAAGGACGAGTCCCAACGAGCGGCAATCCACGCCGAGGTCTCCAAAGAGCTCGATGCCCTCGAACAACGGATCCGGCCCATCGAAGCCGCCATCCCGAACGCCGCCGGTCTCCACGGTCAGTCCATCCGCGACTGGGCGAAGGTGATCCCGCTGAAGCTGATCGAAAGCGCGTCGATCTACGACGAGGAATCGAATCGGATCTGGTTCACGTCGGCAGCATCCGAATCGCCGCCGCCCGATTCCCCGCCAACCGCCCCTTGAGGATCGCGCGTGTCGAAGGCGGCGCGCTGAAGCGCACCCGATGCGCAGGCGACCGGCGTGAGTCGGGCCTAGCCGGCGCGCCAGGCGTTGCCCTCGGCGCGCGCGCGGCCCAGGGCGACCAGGGTGTCGAGGAGTTCGGGCAGGCGGTCGCGCCAGCGGCCGCGGGCGGTGAAGTGCGCCGCGATCGCGTCTAGGTCGAGCGCGCCCGGGGCCCGGGCCAGGACCTCGGCGACCGCGCGCGCCTGCTCGGGCGCGCTCTTCGGCCACGGGATGCGGTCGCGAGCCGGGACGGAATCGGCGGCGGTCCCGGCGGATGCCCGCGAGGGCGCCGCGGCGGCGGACAGGCCGGTATTGCGACGGCGCGCGGCGGCGCGGCCCCGCGGGCGGGACCGTGCGGCCGGGTCGGCTCCATCCGCGTTGGCGTCGGGCGTGGCGTTGATCAGCGCACCCTGCGCCGGCGAGTCTTCGGCTTCGGCGTCGTCGGCGGTGCTTGCGTTCGCGGCCAGCGCCGTCTGGAAGTCCGGGCGCAGCCAGCGCACCAGGCCGCGGGCTTCCTCCGCGGCGCGCTCGGCGTTGAGCGCGACGAGGCGCGAGAGCAGTTCCTCCTCGGCCTCTGCCTGTTCGGCCGGCTTCTCGGGCCACGGCGTGGTGGCACCGGGGCGGCCGACGAGGCGCTCGGCGAGGTCCGCCCAGCCGTAGGCCTCAAAGACGGCGCGGTCGAGCGCGTCGTGCAGCTCGCGCAGCACCGAGACCAGGCCCTGCTCGTGGATCAAGCGTTCCTTGGCCGACAGCGAATCGCCGCGGCGCAGGGCTTCGAGCACGTTGTACATGCCGGTCAGGGTCAGGCCCGGAAACGCGGCCTGCTGGCGCTTGCGATGCGCGTCGATCGCTTCGGCCAGCTCGCCGATCCGCGCGCGCTCAGTGTCGTCGAGGATCGGGAAGGGGAAGGGGTCGAAACAGGTGGTCTTGCTGTAGACCGCATCGTTGCCGACGCCGAGCCTGCCGCCCGCCGCCAGCGCCCACGCGACGTGGAGGCGTGAGGACAGCACCCCGAGGGCCGAGGCGTCTTCGAGCGCGATCGCGATCAGCTTGTCGTCGGGCAGGATCGAGGCGTCGAGGAACTGGACCAGCCGATGCTTCGCAACCTGACCGGTTGCAATGAATCGCGACAACGATTCATGGGCCGCGCGCATGACCACGCGTGCCTCGGCAAACAGCCACAAAAGTCCCGGACGCGCTTCCGCGGATTCTGATCCCGGTCCG
The DNA here is from genome assembly GCA_002995625.1 of Lysobacteraceae bacterium. GTDB lineage: Bacteria > Pseudomonadota > Gammaproteobacteria > Xanthomonadales > Ahniellaceae > UDEA-SF1. Next base: position 9,920 of record PVBP01000074.1, read on the forward strand.
GCTTCACTTGATCGAGCAGCCGCTGGTAGATCGCCGGATGCGTGGCGCGCAATTCCTCGGCCGTCCAGCCGAAGCAGTCGATGACCATCACGCCGCGCGGCCGGTCGCTCAGGTCGCGACCGTTCCGATACGGCCGGATGATCCGCTCGACGCCTTCGATGCGACCCAGCCCCAGCGCCTCGGCTTGTTGGGCGGTCACGATGAAGCCCTCGCCGTGCGGAATCACGCCGCGATTCGACAATCCGGAATTGGCACGTAGCGGCGCGGCCGCTGCCACGTTCGCGCCAACGCGCAGATCGGCATGGATCGCGCCGTCGCGCATGTGGAGGTGCACCTCGATCTCGCCATCGACCGCCGGGGCTTCGCGCTCGACCGTCAGCAGGCGGCCCGCCACTGGCTCCGCGAGCGCCCCCACCGTCATCGCAATCCGCACCGCTGCGCCGTCGGCGCTGTCGACCCAGGGGTGGTCGGGAATCGCGAAGGCCAGCGACAGTGCGCCGGCCTCGTCCTTCGCAGGCGGCCGCATCGCGCGCTCGACGATGCGGCGGTTGAAGATCATGGTCAGGCTGTTGGTGGTGATCAGGCCGAATCGCCGCAGTTGGCCGGCGCGCGTCAGCGCGGCGGCGCGGTCCCACCAGTACATGACGAAGTCGGCTGACTCCGGCACCTCGGGCCACGCGGCGCGCAGCGCTTCGACGTAACCATCGCCGAGCGCGAGCCGCATGCGCTTGTTGCCGATAAACGGCGGATTGCCGACCACGAACTCGGCCTCGGGCCATGTCGCGGGGCGCGGGTTGACGTAGCGCTCGATCGGGACGCGCGCGGATTCATCCGGCACCGGCTCGCCGGTGACCGGCGAGGGCTTCATCGTTCTGCCGTCCCAGCGCGTCAGCGGGCGGCCGGCGTCGTCGGTCAGGAACTCAACGCGGTCGTAGGCCAGCACCGCGTCGCGGCATTCGATGTTGCGGAAGTCGCGCAGCACCGGCTCGGGCGGGTTGACGTCGCCGCGAGTGCGGTAGTGCCACTGCAGGTAGCCGATCCACAGCACCATCTCGGCGATCGCGGCGGCGCGCGGGTTCAGCTCGATGCCGAGCAACTGGTGCGGATCGACCGTCTCGCCGCCGAAGGGGTCGGCGCGCGGGCCGTCAAGGGCGAGGCCCTGCTGGCGGCGGCCGGCGTCCTGGCGGCTGGGGTCGAGTTCGTCGAAGGTGTTCAGGACCTCGCCTTCGAGGCGTTTCAGGTGCTCCAGCGTGACGTAGAGGAAGTTGCCGGAGCCGCACGCGGGGTCGAGCACGCGCACGCGGCACAGCGCGCGGTGGAAGTCGCGGACGGTGTCGAGCGCGGCCGCGGTGTCGCCCTCGTTGGCGAGCACGATCGCGGCGGCCTTGGCGTCGGACCAGTCGCGGCGCAGCGGTTCGATCACGGTCGGCAGCACCAGGCGCTCGACGTAGGCGCGCGGCGTGTAGTGGGCGCCGAGGGCGTGGCGTTCGGCGGGGTCGAGCGCGCGTTCGAGCAGGGTACCGAAGATCGCGGGCTCGACCTGGCTCCACTCGGCGCGCGCGGACTCGATCAGCAGCGCCAGTTGCGAGGCGTCGAGCGGCAGGGTGTCGGCGTGCTTGAACAGCTTGCCGTTGAAGCGCAGCACGGGCGCCGCCAGCGCCACCGAGAAGCCGCCGCTGTCCATCTCGCGCCACAGGCCTTCGAGCATGCGCATCGCGATGGCGGGCTCGCGCGCGTGGCGTTCGAGCAGGTGGCGGAAGCCGTCTTTCGGCAGCAGGCCGATGTCCTCGGCGAAGCAGGTGAACAGGCAACGCGAGAGGAAGGCGGCGACCGCCTCGGCGTCGTGACCGGCGGCTTCGAGGCTGCGCGCCAGTTCAGCCAGGCGCGCGGCGATCTCGCGCGTGACCCGCGCGCTGCGGCGGGTGGGGTCGAGCGAGAGCGGGTCCAGCCAGACCGTACGCAGGGTCGCGCGGATCTCGGGCTCGCGCAGGCGCTCGATGGGGATGCGGTGCGAGCGCGGGTCCGGGAACGGGGTGTAGGTGGCGCCCGAGCGCGAGAACTCGGCGTAGAGCTCGATCACGCGGCCGACGTCGACCACGATCAGGAACGGCGGGCGGCCTTCCTCGGCCGGCAGCGCGCGGGCATAGGCCTCGGCCTGGGCGCGGGCGCGCAGCATGGCGTCGTCGAAGCGCCGCGTGGCGGTGCCGGCGCGCACCTTCTTGGCCTCGCAGACGAAGGCGCCGCGGCGGTAGAGGTCGATCCGCCCGTCACCCGAGCCGCCATCGCCGAAGCGGAAGGTCACCTGGCGCTCGAAGACGTAGGCGTTGGCGTCGCGCTCGGCCGCGGCCGGTTCCGGCCGCGGCAGCTCGAGCAGCTCGGTGAGCTCGGTCAGAAACAGCTGATAGTTCGCCAGCTCCCCACCCGACGCCCCCACCCAGCGGGCCAGGAAGGCGTCGATGTGGGCGTCGGTGCCGGGCATGGGGGGAGGGTAGCAAGGCGCGCGAGAAGCGACTTTCGCCACTTCCCGGCCGCGCTCTTTTGCGCCTTGCGGCGGTCAACGCTCTTCGATCAGCTTGAGCGCCTCGGCTATGTCCGGTTGCGCGATCGAACCGGCCTCGCCGTGCGCGAGTGCCCTACTCAACCATTCCCTGATAATCGCCGGCCCGGTCGGTGTCCCGACTCGGGCGGTCAGTCCATGGTCGCCGTCGGAGGTGATCCGCTCGGTGAAGCGGGTGGTGTCGCGGCTGCCCATCGTGATCGACGGCGAGCCGTGAGACGCTTCCGGCCCAATGACGCCCCCGACGGGAAACCGCCATGCCAAGCTTCATCGGAACCTGGTCCACCCAGCGCTATCGCCATGACCAGCCGGACACGCTCGAGCCGATCACGCTGACGATCGCCGCCGACTCCGTGCCCGACCATCTCGACGGGGCCTACGCGCGGCCGGGGCCGGACGCGCGGCTCTACGGACCGGTCGATCCCGGCGGCCGGGTCTGGTTCGCGAGCGTCGACGAGGCGGCCAGCGGCGGCTTCACCGGCGCGGTGCGCTTCGTGCTGTCCGACGACGGCCAGCGGCTGCACGGGGCGTGGACCAGCCCCGCCTTCGGCTACGAGCCACAGCCATGGTTCGGCGAGCGTATCTGAGCGGGCCGGTCCGCGGACCGGCGCGCGCCCGCGAACGCGGGCCCTCGGCCGGTCTCGCCGCGCTCGCGGTCAGAACCGGTAGGCCACGGTCAGTCGCAGGTCGCGGCCCGGCTCCTCGGTCGCGAGGCCGTCCTGCGTGAACGTGGTGTGGCGGACGTAGAGGCGGTCGGTCAGGTTGCGGATCGCGACGCCGACGTCGACGCCGGGCATCGCCGGCGGCTGCCAGTTCACGCTGAGGTCGTGGATCGCATAGCCGGGCTGCGGCAGGAACACGATCTGGCCGGCCGGCACCCGTCGGGCCCGATCGACCGCCGTCAGCGTGTAGCCGAGCCGCCAGTCGGCGCCGATTGCGCGGTCGATCGAGAGCGTCAGGCGGTCGCCGAGCGGCGCGCCGTAACGGGCGAGGAACTGCGGCTCGGCCGGCAGATCGCGCGTGCGCACCCGCGTCGCGCCGCCGTCGATCGACCACTCGCCGAGCCGCCATTGACCGCGCAGCTCGACGCCCGACCAGCGCGCCGCGCGCGCGGCATTGAAGAAGCCGGTCACCGGCCGGTTGCCGAGGCCGCCGGTGCCGGGCTGGAGATACAGGATCGGGTCCTCGATCACGGTTCGGAAGCCGACGAGTTCGACCGAGAGGCCCTCGCCGATCGCCGAAGCCTCCGAGCGCAGGCCGAGCTGCGACTGCTTCGCGAACTCGGAGTCTAGCGTGCCGCCGACGCGGCCGTTGAAGGTGAGGTTCTCGACCGCGTTGCCGGCGAAGTGGATCGGGATCGTGCCGGCGCCGCGCGCGGCCTCGCCGTAGCCGCCGAACAGCGCGAAGCCGTCGCCGAGACGCACCCGGCCGCCGGCGTTGAGGAGGGTGGCCGCGTTGTCGACGCGGTTCGTGGTCCGGAAGCGGGTCGTGAAGTCGTCGCGGCGCACGCCGGCGGTCAGGTCGAGGCGGCCGCTTTCGAACCGGTTCTGCAGGTAGAGCCCGAGATTTTCGTAGCGATTCGCGCGCGGCGCCCGGTCGTTGCGCTGGTTGAGACCGCGCTCATCGAGACCGTCGGCACCGGCGATGAGCGTCCATCGCCACTGGCCGACCGCGAGCACGGCGGTGTTGCGCAGGTCCCAGCCGCGACCGTCGCTCGTGAAGCGCTCGCCGTTGCTGCGCGGCGCGAAGAAATCGTCGCGGGTGTCGTAGCCGCGCAGTTCGAGGTCGAACCAGTCCGGACTCCCGTCGTAGCGCCACTGGACGGTCTTCGCATGGCGCCGGAGGTTCTGGCGCTGCGGCGGGCGGGCGCGGAGATCGACGGGTTGCAACTGCCACGGATAGTCGCCGCGCTGCATGAAGTTGAGACCGCTCGCGAGGTGGTGCTCGATGCCGATCCGGAGGTCGTGTCCGGCCGCGTCGAGCAGCGAGAGCCTGGCGAGGTGGCTGCGGTCGCGGCCGCCCGAGAACGGGACGCGGAAGCCGCCGCCGGTGCGGTAGTCGTCGTACTCGCCGTAGCTGCCATAGGCGACGAGTCCGGCGTGGTCGCCGAGCGCGACGAAGCTGCCGATCACCGAGCGGCGCAGATCGTCGGCGCTCGCGCCCTGCAGCTTGAGCACGCCGCCGACCGGCTGGCCCGGTGCCAGGCGATCCTGCGCATCGACGGTGACGAAGCGGATCGCGCCACCGAGCGCGCCGTGACCCTGGTCGGCCGCGACCGGTCCGGGCTGCACCTCGACCCGCTTCAGGAACTCGGGATCGATGTTGCCGAGCCCGCCGCGATGGTTGTAGAGGTTCCGGCCCTGACGCGCGCCGTCGATCGTGATGTCGAGATTCGTGCCCTCGATGCCGCGAAGGTACAGGCGCTGGCCGACGCGGACGCCGCCCCCGATCTCGACCGCCGGCTCGCGCGCGAACAAGGCGCGCACGTCGGTCGCCTGGTCGCGTTCGACCGCGACCAGTGGATCGGGCAGCACCTGGCCGGTCACCGTGAGTTCGGGCAGTTTCGCCCGGTCGCGGGGACGCGGGCCGGCGCGCCGCTCCCGCGCGCCGGTCGGCGCGGGCTTCCCGGTCGCGGCGACCGCGTCGGTGTCGGCGCCGATGGTCGCGGGCGACCCGTCGGCCGGGGCCTCGAGCCCACCGTCCAGCGAAGGCGCGGGCGGCTCCGGGACGGCCGCGGCCGCCCGCGCG
>PVBP01000075.1 GCA_002995625.1 Lysobacteraceae bacterium
GACTCCCGCGACCGCGCGGGACGGCTCGAGCCGCACCCGCACCGGCGCCCCGGGCTTGAGTCCCTCGGGCATCCGGTCGAACTCGAGGCGCAGGTCGCGCACGATCACCGGCTGCGTCCGCGAGCGGGTGCGGAAGACCCGCCCGACCTCGACGACGCGCGCCGCGTGCTCGCTGCCGCTGCCCGAGACGACCACGGTGGCCGGAGCGCCCACCGCGACCAGGGTCGCCTGCGCCTCGGGCACGACCGCGCGCACCTGCAGGCTCGCCGGGTCGGCGACCTCGGCGACCGGCAGGCCGACGAACACCTGGTTGCCGACCTGGAACTTCTCGCCGCCCCAGGTGCTGCGATGGACCACGACGCCGTCTCGCGGAGCGCGCACCGACAGCGCCTCGAGGCCGGTCTCGATCTCGGCGATCTCGCGGTCGAGCTCGGCGATCTCGGCCTCGATCTGCGCGCGCTCGGCCCTGCGGGCGCGGGCCCTGGCCGCCTCGCGCTCGCGCGCGATGCGCGCGCGGGTGCCCGCGAGCTCCCGGTCGACGACGAGCTTCTGGTAGTCGACTCGGCGGACCAGTTCCTCCGGCTGGGTCGCCTTGCGCGCGGCCTTGTCGGCGAGCGATTCGGCCTCGGCCACCGCCAGCGCGTCGGCCTTCTCGGCCTCGGCGTGGGCGAGCTGCATCTGGCGCTGCTGGGTGCGCTTCTCCTCGCGCTGGTTGCGGCGTTCCGGCAGGCGATCGGCGAGGCCGGGCGCCTCGAAGACCGCGACCGGCTGGCCGGCGCGCACGCTGGCGCCTTCGGGCGCGAGCTGCGCGAGCGTGAACTGGAAGACCTCGGTGATCGCCGGCGGGGCGATCGCGGCGACCTCGCGCGAGACGAGGTCGCCGTCGAGCTCGAGCCGTGCGACCGGCATCGACGCCGACGGCTGCGCCGGTGCCTCGTCCCGTGCCGGCTCGAGCAGCGTGCTCATCCCGGGCACGAGGCCGTCGGTGTCGCCCTCCGCAAGCGGCACGTCGACGCGGAAATAGCGACCGGCGCCCCACGCGGCGCGCGCTTCGGGCGCGCCGGCGATCGCGCCGATCGCGCTCCGGATCTCGCGACCCGGCAGCGCGTCGAAGCGCAGCCGCACCGGCATGCCGACCGCGAGCCGCTGGCGGTCGGATTCGAGCGCCCACGCCCGGACCGCGAGGCCGCCCCCGCCGATCAGCTCGCCGGCCACGGTGCCGGTCTGCACGCTCTCGCCCTCGCTGATGCGCCGTCCGCCCCACGGCGAGAAGCCCTGCACGACCACGCCGTCCTGCTCGGCGCGCACCTCGGACAGGCGCACCTGCGCCTCGTTGTAGCCGAGTTCGAGCGTCAGCCGGTCGATCTCGAGCGCCGCGTCGCGGCGCTGGGTCTCGATCGCCGATTCCGCGGCGGCGAGCTGCCGGCGCCGGACCTCGACCTCGCGTTCGGCCTTCTCGAGCGCGCCGGCGTAGCGGTCGCGATCGAGCGCCGACAGGAAGTCGCCCGGGATCGCGGCGTCGATGCGCGCGCGGGCCAGGTTCGCCTCGGCGACGAGCAGCGCCTCGCGGGCGTCGAGCGCGGCGACCTCGAGGTCGGCCAGCGCGCGCGCGTGGCGGGCGCGGGCCTGGTCGATCTGGGTCCGCAGCGCCGACACCAGCATCGTGGTCTGGCCGGGATCGATGCGCAGCACGACGTCGCCGCGACGGACCTCGGTGCCGTCGGCGACGAAGGTGCGCAGCACCACCGGGGAGTTGTTGGACTGCGGCACGATGATCGGCTGCGCGTCGATCGCGACCACCTCGCCGGCGACCAGGACCGGACGCTCGGCGGCGATGGTCGCGGCGGGCGCGAGCGCGAGCAGGGCGGCGAGCGCGACACGCGGCGTCATCGGCTTTCGATCCGGTCGATGCGGCCGTCGCGCAGGTGGACCGTGCGCTGGGCGCGCCGCGCGACCTCGGGGTCGTGGGTCACCAGCACGATGGTCTGGCCCTCGCGATGGAGCTCGTCGAACAGCGCGAGCACGTCGGCCGCGCTCCTCGAGTCGAGGTTGCCGGTCGGCTCGTCGGCGAGCAGCAGCGCCGGCTTCATCAGCAGCGCGCGCGCGATCGCGGCGCGCTGCATCTGGCCGCCGGAGAGCTGGCCCGGGGTGTGGTGGATCCGGGAGCCGAGGCCTATCCGCTCGAGCAGGGCGCGGGCCCGGGCCGGAGCCTCCGGGTCCGGGCTGCGCGCGTAGCGCCGCGGCAGCAGCACGTTCTCGAGCACGTCGAGGCGCGGCAGCAGCTGGAAGGCCTGGAACACGAAACCGATCCTGCGGTTGCGCAGGTCGGACGCGTCGTCGTCGCCGAGCGCGGAGACCGCGACGCCGTCGAGCCGATAGTGCCCGCCGTCGGGCCGGTCGAGCGCGCCGAGCACGTTCAGCAGCGTCGACTTGCCCGACCCCGACGGCCCCATGATCGCGACGAACTCGCCGGTGGCGACGTCGAGGTCGATGCCGTCGAGCGCGCGCACGACGGTGCCGCCCTGGTCGTAATGCCGCTTGAGGTCCCGGATCTCGATCATCGGCGCTGGCCGTGCAGGAGCCGGATCGACCACGGTCGCCGTTGAGGGTTCCGCGCGTGGCCCACGGCGAGCGACGGCATCACGAGCCGACCGCGCGGGTGATGTCGCGATCGCGCGTCGCGGCGGCGAGCCAGCGGCCGAGGTCGCGCGTCTCGGGGTGCCGTGCGGCCACGTCCAGCGTGTAGCGCAGCACCAGCGGCAGGTCGGCGAGATAGCCCGGCTTGCCGTCGCGGTACCAGAGCCGGCAGAAGATGCCGAGCACCTTGACGTGCCGCTGCAGGCCCATCAGGTCGAACCAGGCCTGCCAGGCGTCGCGATCCGCGTCGACGAGGCCCTCCGCGGCCAGCCGGCGGCGGTGGTCCTCGGCCCAGCCGCGGACCCGCGGGTCCGGCCAGGCGACGTAGCAGTCGCGCAGCAGCGAGACGAGGTCGTAGGTCACGGGGCCGACGACCGCATCCTGGAAGTCGATGATCCCGGGATTCGCGTCGGGCACGACCATCAGGTTGCGCGAGTGGTAGTCGCGGTGGACGAAGGCGACCGGCTGCGCGAGCGCCGCGCGCTCGAGCGCGGCGAAGGCCGATTCGAGCAGCTCCCAACCCGCGCGGCCCGGCGCGAGCCCGAGGTGGCGTTCGAGGAACCACGTCGGCATCAGCTCCATCTCGGCGCGCAGGCGCGGCGCGTCGTAGCGCGGCAGCCCGCGCGCGTCCACCCGCGCCTGCATCGTCACGAGCGCCGCGAGGGCGTCCGCGTAGAGCGGGCCGACCGTGTCGTCCGCGAGCGCGTCGAGATAGGAGCGCGTGCCGAGGTCGCGCATCACGACGAAGCCGAGCGCCGGATCGGCGGCCAGCACCTCGGGCGCATTGAGCCCTGCCTCGCGCAGGCGACGGCCGATGTCGAGCCACGGCCCGATGTCCTCGCGCTCCGGCGGTGCGTTCATCACGATGAAGCGCTCGTCCCCGCGCGCCACCCGGAAGTAGCTGCGGAAGCTGGCGTCGGCCGAGGCCGGGACCGCGGGCGAGGTCGCGGGCCCGAGCGTCGCGCGGGCGAAGGCGTCGAGGGCGGCTCGGCGTTCGGGGATCATCGGGTTCTCGATGCGCGGGCCGGCCTGCGGGTCGCCGGACGACCCGGGCAAGGCCGGCCAGCCTTCCGGAAGCGCGGGATTCTAGACCCGCGCCCCACGTCATCCGGGTGTCATCGGCGCCCCCGAAGCTGATGGGATTTGTGCTTTCGACCAATCCGACCCGGGCAGACCGATGGGCATCCCGCCGACCGACCATCCGATCCACGTGCTGATCCTGTGCACCGGCAACTCGGCGCGCAGCGTGCTGGCCGAGGCGACGCTGAACCACCTCGCGAAGGGCCGCTTCCGCGCCTGGAGCGCGGGCAGCCGGCCCGCCGGCCGCGTGAATCCCGCCGCGATCGCGCAGCTCGAGGCGAGCGGCATCTCGACCGCGGGCCTCTCGAGCAAGTCGTGGGACGCGTTCGCGACCGACGATGCGCCGCACTTCGACATCGTGATCACGGTCTGCGATTCGGCCGCAGGCGAGACCTGCCCGGTGTTCCTCGGCGCGCCGGTGCGCACGCACTGGGGCCAGCCCGACCCGGCCGCGGTCGAGGGCCCACCCGAGGCGATCGCCCACGCCTTCCGCGAGGCCCACAACCTGATCGTGCGCCGCATCGACCGGCTGATGAAGCTGCCGCTCGCGAGCATCCCGCGTGCCGAGTGGCGGACCTGGCTCGACCGCATCGGGCGCGAGGTCACGTGAACGCCTTCGAGCGCTGGCTGACCCTCTGGGTCGCGCTCTGCATCGTCGCCGGCATCGCGCTCGGGCACGCCTTTCCGGGCCTCGCGCGCGGGATCGCCGCGCTCGAGGTCGCGCGGGTCAACATTCCGGTGGGCCTGCTGATCTGGGTGATGATCATCCCGATGCTGCTCAAGGTCGATCTCGGGGCGATCGGCCGCGTCCGCCGGCACTGGCGGGGGATCGGCGTCACGCTGTTCGTGAACTGGGCGGTCAAGCCGTTCTCGATGGCCTTGCTGGCGTGGATCTTCATCCGCCACCTGTTCGCGCCGTGGCTGCCGCCGGACCAGCTCGACGCCTACGTCGCGGGTCTGATCCTGCTCGCGGCGGCGCCGTGCACGGCGATGGTCTTCGTCTGGAGCCGGCTGACGAACGGCGACCCCGAGTTCACGCTGTCCCAGGTGGCGCTGAACGACGCGATCATGCTGGTCGCGTTCGCGCCCATCGTGGCGCTGCTGCTGGGGCTCGCGTCGATCACGGTGCCGTGGGACACGCTGCTGGTCTCGGTCGTGCTCTACATCGTCGTCCCGGTCGCGGTCGCGCAGGTCTGGCGCGGCCGCCTGCTGCGGCAGGGCGACGGCGCGTTGGAGCGCACGTTGGCCACGCTCTCGCCGTGGTCGACCGCAGCCCTGCTGGCGACGCTGGTGCTGCTGTTCGCGTTCCAGGGCGAGGCGATCCTCGGCCAGCCGTGGGTGATCGCGATGCTGGCGGTCCCGATCCTGATCCAGGTCGTGTTCAACTCGGGCCTCGCCTACCTGCTGAACCGCGCCGCCGGCGAGACGCACGCGGTCGCGTGCCCGTCGGCGCTGATCGGCGCGAGCAACTTCTTCGAGCTGGCGGTGGCGACCGCGATCGCGCTGTTCGGCTTCGAATCCGGCGCGGCGCTGGCGACCGTGGTCGGTGTCCTGATCGAGGTGCCGCTGATGCTGCTGGTGGTGCACCTCGTCAACCGCAGCCGCGGCTGGTACGAGGCCGGGGCGGCGCGCGTCCGCGCCCGGCGCGCGGTCTGATCGCGCGATCCCGTAGACTCCGACCGACCGGGTGTCCGGTCACGGGGGAGGGGCAACCGACATGTCGAAGCTCAGGCAGCTGCTGGTCGATCTCGGCAAGGACGCGTCGGTCCACGACGCCTACGTCGCGGATCCGAAGAAGGTGATGGCCGACTACGGGCTCACCGCCGAGGAAGTGGATGCGATGCTGTCGAAGGACCTCGACGCCGTGAAGCGGCTGTCGGGGATGGACAACCTCAAGACCAACAGCACCGTCAGCGCCCACGAAGATAAGTAGTCGCCGTCGTCGCGGCGGCTTCGGACATGAACGGCGACCCCATTCGAATCCTGCGATGCCCGCGCGAGGTTGGGCACCGCGCGCGGTGCCCCAGCAGGCCGTGAACGGAGCGCTCGGCGACATCCGAAGGGCCCGTTGGGTCGCGGCGCTGCTGCTTGCCGTTGCCGCCGCGTCCGCGTGGGCCGACGCGGAGTTCCAGCGCGATCTCGAACGGGCCAGCGCGATCAACGTCACCGGCTCGGTCGCCGAGACCCGCGCCGCGCTCGATGCGCTGGCGCCCCGCCTGGATTCGGCGACACCGGTGCAGCAGGCGAAGTACAAGCTGCTGCTGGCGCGGAACCTCGTGCTGTCCGGTCGCAGCGAGGAAAGCGAACGGGTGCTCGACGAGGTCCTCGCGCAGCCGCCGAGCACGGCGGTGGCGATCCGTGGCTATGGCCTTGCCGCGAACATCGCGATGCTGTCGCGCCGCTGGGAGCGGGCCTTCGACCTGCTGGCCAAGGGACTCGCGCTCGAGCCCGACCTCGACGATCCCGAAGGCATGGTGACGCTGTTGACCGTGGCCTCGTACATCCACGCCCAGGCAGGCCAGCCGGAGCAGGCGCTCGAGTATGCGCGCCGCTCGCTCGAGTTCGCCGAGCGGACCGGCTCGGGGCGCAACCGCTGTCTCGGCCATCACCGGGTCGCGTACGCCTTCAAGCGCGCCGGCACCAATGACGAGGCCGAGCGCGCCTATCGCCTCGCCATCGGCGAGTGCGAGGCCGCTCACGATCCGATCCTGAAGGGCGTCGCGCAGTCGGGTCTGGCCGACCTGCTGCGCCAGGCGGGCCAACTCGACCAGGCCGACGCGCTGTTCGCCGAGGCGATCTCGAGCCTCGAGGCGAGCGGCTACGCGATCGGCGTCGACGAGGCGCGGTTCTTCGAGGCCCGGCTGCGATTCGCGCAGGACCGCGACGCCGAGGCACAACGCATCCTGCTGGACCTGTTGCCACGACTCGGTGAGCACGCCCACCTCGACTATCTCGCGGAGGGCCAGGAGATGCTGGCGAAGATCGCGATCCGCCGCGGCCGCTCGGCCGAGGCGGCCGAGCGACTGGCCGAGGCGCTCGCGACCCGGGAGCGTCATCTCGACCGCGAGCGCGCGATGCGTCTCGCGTTCCTCGGCGTCGAGTTCGACCTCCAGCTCAAGGAACAGGAACTCGCCCTGCTGCGCGAGCAGGCGCGCGTTGCCGGACTCGAGCGCGAGGCGCAGCGCCAGCAGCTGCGGCAGCAGCTGCTGGTCGGTGCCGTTGCGGTGCTGGTCGCCTTGGTGCTGGCCCTTCTGCTGGCCCAGGCCCGTCGCGAGCGGGGCCGGCTGGTCGCGCAGGCGCGCCACGACGGCCTCACCGCCCTCGACAACCACACCTGGTTCTTCGAACGGACCCGCCGCAGCCTCGAGGCCGCCGCGCACGACAAGGTCCCGCTGACGCTGGTGCTGGCCGACATCGACTACTTCAAGCAGGTCAACGACCAGCACGGTCACCCGGCCGGCGATCAGGTGCTGCGGCGCGTCGCGCAGGAGCTGGTCGCGGCCTTCGGGGATCGCGCGCACCTCGGGCGCGTCGGCGGCGAGGAGTTCGCGATCGCGTTGCGCGGCGTTCCGGCCCATGAGGCCGTGGTCCTGCTGCAGCAGTTCCGTCGCCGCCTCGAGGAGGCGCGGCCGGGACCCGACGGCAGTCCGCTGACGATGAGCTATGGCCTTGCGTCCCGTCGGCCCGGCGACACGGTCGAGACGCTGCGGGCGCGCGCCGACGAGGCGCTGTACCGGGCCAAGCAGGCCGGGCGCGACCGGCTGGTCGTCGCCGACGATCCGCAGGCGAAGGCGCCCGTGACCTGATGGCCGGCGCGCGGCTCGTCGTCGTCGGGACCGGGATCCAGCTCGGCCGGCACCTGACCGGGCGCGCGCTGTCCGAGATCCGGGCCGCCGAGCGCGTGTTCGCGCTGGTCGATGCGCCGATGATGGCCTGGCTGCTCGAACTCCGGCCGGACCTTCAGGACCTCGCGACGTGCTATGCCGCCGATCGCGACCGCCGCGACAGCTACGCCGACATGGAAGCGCGCATCCACGCGGCGCTGCTCGAGGGGCGGCACGTGTGCGCCGTGTTCTACGGGCACCCGGGCGTCTACGCCCAGGTGCCCCACGCAGCCGTCGCCCGCGCGCGCGCCGCCGGCATCGCGGCGCGCATGGAGCCCGGCATCTCGGCCGAGGCCTGCCTGTATGCCGACCTCGGGCTCGATCCCGGCCGGCACGGGATGCAGTCCTGGGAGGCGACCCAGTTCATGATCCGCGACCGCGCGCCCGATCCGTCGTCGCTGTTGATCCTGTGGCAGATCGCGGTCGCCGGACGCCTCGACTGCGTCGGCTTCGATCCGTGTCCGCGACGGCTCGCGCTGCTGGTCGACAAGCTCGGCCGCTGGTATCCGGCGGAGACGCCCGCGATCCTCTACGAAGCGGCCCGGCTGCCGATCGAGGACTTCCGCGCCGAGCGGATCGTGCTCGCGGAGCTGCCGCGGTCGACGATCCGCGAGCACACCACGCTCGTGATCCCGCCGGTTCGTTCGGCTGCCGTGGACGCGACGATGCGCCAGCGCCTCGAGGCGCTCGGACCTTCGCCGATCGCGCGCTGAACGAAGGCCCGGCCGGACGGCCGGCACGAGGCGCCACGATGCCCCGCCCGTCGCGACCGCGGACCGCTGGGGCCGGCGCTCGAGCCCGCGCGCGCGCCGGCCGCGGAATCGGCGAGGCCGGTCACTGGCCGCGCGATCGAGCGTCCCAGGGCAGCGTTCGCGAGCGCAGGCTCAATCGTCGGCGCCGGCCGCCGCCAGCGTCGCGACCCAGGTCGCGAGGTCCTCGATCAGGTGGCGATCGACCCGGCCGGGCTCGAAGTACTCGGTCGGATTCGGTGGTCCTTCGCCGCGCATCAACAGGTGGTTCAGATCGGGATAGCGGTGCAGGATCGCGCCGGGCCGGCCACTCAGCGCCTGCTCCCAGAGCGCCCAGTCGTTGTGGTCGACCTGGTAGTCGCGCTCGCCGGCGAGCAGCAGCAGCGGCAGGCCGGTCTCGATCGCGGCAGCGACCGGGTCGTAGCCGCGCAGGTCGAGCCAGTAGCGCGCCGGCAGGCCGAGCATCAGGCGCGGTGGCGCGCTGGCCTCATCGGTGAGGGCGCGCACCGTGTTGCGCTCGGATTCGAGCCCACGGATCGCGGCCGCTTCCTCGGGCGTCGTGATCCCGTCGAGCGCGGCGAGGTAGCGCGCCTGCATCACGACCTTGTCCTCGAGCGGCAGCGCGGGCGGCGCGACCAGCGCGAGCCCGGCGAGGCGACCGTCGGCCGCGGCGATCCGCGGCGCCAGCATGCCGCCCAGGCTGTGGCCGAGCACGACGATCCGGTCCGGGTCGATGCCCGGCGTCCCGCGCAGCGCGGCCACCGCCGCGACCGCGTCCAGGGTCACCTCGTCGTCGGCGGTGAACGGCCGGTTGGCGAACTCCTGTGGGTGCGCGAAGGTGCGCTTGTCGTAGCGCAGCGCCGCGATGCCGCGCGCGGCGAGACCGCGCGCGAGATCCGCGAAGGGCTTGTTCGGACCCACGGTCGCGTCGCGGTCGAGTGGCCCCGAGCCTTGGACGAGCACGACCGCCGGGAATGGTCCGTCGCCCTTCGGCAGCGCCAGCGTTCCGTCGAGCGGCTTGCCGTGCGGGGTCCGGATGCGGAAGTCGCGCTCGACCAGCGGCGCCTCCGGCGGCACCGGTGGCGGCGGCTCGTAACGACGCTGCGCGGGAACCAGCCGGAAGCCGATGATCGCGCCGTCGGCGTCGATCGCGATCCGCGCATCGAGCGCCAGCGCCGGGAAGTCCAGCCGATGCGTGACCACCGGCTGACCGCCGATCGATTCGCCCCGCGGCGGTCCGCGCCGCGCCGCGCCGCCGAGCTGCTGCGGCAGCGTCTCCCACAGCGTCCGGAGCTCGGCTTCGGGCAGCGTGTCCCGAACCGCGGGGGCGAGCATCGCGACCGCGCCCGCGTAGTCGCCGGACTCGATCCTTCCGAGGAACCGTTCGGCAATCGCGGCCTGCGCGGGGTCGAGCGGGGCCGGCTCGGCCTGCGGCAGCAGGCGGTCGCGCAACCACGGTCCGGCCGCCGCGATCACCCCGATCGCGACCACCACCAGCAGGCTCCACTTGAGGACGCGGGGCATCGTCACACTCCTTCGGATTCACCGGGCGGCAGGACCGGTGGACATTCGGCCGGGGACTTCAGGCGACCGGCGCGCCGCAATGCGTCGCGCAGGACGTACTCGATCTGCGCGTTCACGGAGCGCAGCTCGTCGTCGGCCCAGCGCTGCAACGCGTCGAGCACCTCGGCGCTGATCCGCAGCGGATAGGCCTTGCGCTCGGCCACGTCGTCAGCGCTGGTGGAACTTCGGGATGCCGAGCACCAGCCGCAGCACCGGCACCTGCATCGCGGCGACGAAGCCGAGCACGGCCCAGAGCGCGACGTGGTCGGGCACGAACGCGATTACCGCGCCGAGCGCCAGCGTCAGCAGCCCGAGCAGCGCGACGTGCGCGCCGACGAAGCGTCCGAAGCCGGCCTTGTCGCGGACGCGCTCGGGGTTGTAGCCGGCGATCGCCTCGAGGCTCCGGCCGGCGCGGAAGCGCAGCCCGAGGTAGATCACCGGCAGCGCGACGATCGCGCAGACCAGTCCGGCGATGAGCTTTTCGGCCATGGTCTCACCCGTACAGCGTGCCGGTGTTGACCACCGGCTGGGTACCGCGGTCGCCGCACAGCACGACCAGCAGGTTCGAGACCATCGCCGCGCGGCGCTCGTCGTCGAGCCGCACCACGCCCTTCTCGGCCAGCTGCTCGAGCGCCATGTGCACCATGCCGACCGCGCCCTCGACGATGCGCGTGCGCGCGGCGATGATCGCGCTCGCCTGCTGGCGCTGCAGCATCGCCTGCGCGATCTCGGGCGCATAGGCGAGGTGGCTGATCCGCGCCTCGATCACGGTCACGCCGGCCTGCGCGAGGCGCTCCTGGACCTCCTCGCGCAGGTGCTGGTTGATCTCCTTCGCGTGGCTGCGCAGCGAGACCGCGTGCTGGTCGTGCAGGTCGTACGGGTAGCTCGTGGCCATCTGGCGCAGCGCGGCCTCGCTCTGCACGTGCACGAAGCTCTCGTAGTCGTCGACCTTGAACACCGCCTCGGCGGTGTCGTGGACCTGCCAGACCACGACCGACGCGATCTCGATCGGCGAGCCCTCGAGGTCGTTGACCTTGAGCTTGCCGGACTCGAAGTTGCGCACCCGCAGGCTGACCGGCTTCTTCGAGAAGAACGGGTTGGCCCAGCGCAGGCCCTCCTCGCGCGAGGTGCCGACGTACTTCCCGAACAGCTGCAGCACGACGCCGGTGTTCGGCTGGACGATGAAGAAGCCGGCCCAGAGCAGCAGGATCAGCACGCTGGCGACGATGTTGGCGACGATCGGACCGGCGCCGGATCCGGCGAGCGCGAAGTAGCCCCAGACGTTCAGCGCGGTCGCCGCCAGCATGGCGCCGAGCAGCGGCAGGCCGGACAGGGTGTTGCGGGGAGATTCGGTGAGCGTCATCGCGGTTCTCCAGCCGCCGGTTCCGGCGGACCTTCAGGAAGATATCATAAAGATATCGTTCTTTGAGCGTACGCGGAGGAGACTCGCAACGCTGGGTCATCGAGGCCGCGACATGGAGTCGATCCCCGCGTGCGCGGGGGAGACCACTGCATCGCCAGCTCGACCGGCGGCGACGAGTTCCTGATCGAGTTCCGCGCGGCGCCGTGAGCTGCGCGCGCGCCAACGCATCTGCCGCCGGCGCCGCCGGCGGCGCTCACATCGAGGACGCCATGTTCCGACTCACCAAGACCAACACCTTTCGGCACCGCGTCGACGTCAGCATCCCGAGTGACGACCCGGACCTTCCGATCACCGGCAGCTTCGTCTGCGTCAGCAAGCGCCACGACAAGGACGCGTTCCGGGACCCCACCGTCGGGCGCGATGGCGGCGACGAGGCCTTCATCCGCGAGACCCTGTGCGCGTGGAGGGCCTCGAGATCGACGGCGTCGATCCGTCCGACCAGCAGGCGATCATCGACGTGATCGCGCGGGACGTCGCGCTCTCGGCGACGTACATCCGCGACTACGCGAAGGCCGCAGTGGGCGCGCCGAAAAAAACTCCGTCAGGTCGTCGCGGCGCTGACCGGGCGCCGCCGCGACCTGCCCGCCGCGCCGCCGCCGACCGATGGACCTGTCGCTGCCAATGCCGCCGAGCTGCTGCGCGGGGCGCCCGACGAGGACCCCGTGGACGAGAGTCCGCGCGAGATCGAGGTCCTGGACGAGAACTGGACCGCGGTCGAGGTGTTCCTGGTCTGCGTCCCGGCCGTCGCCGGCATGGGGGGCGTCGTCGGCATCGCGACGACGGAGATCGCCGCCGCCGTGCGCCTCCTGCGCGTGCCGCGCGCCGAATGGCCAGACGTCGTCCGGCAAGTGCACTTCATGGGACGGTGTCTGGCGGAGTTCGAGGCGGAGCGGAAGCCAGCCGCCGGCAGCTGACCGTCAGTCAGTCAAGCGGACCCCGGGATCGTCCACGAACCGGCCGGTGCGGATGTCCTCGGCCGTCGGCGCGCGCCAGAGCACGGGTTGCGTCCAGTTCTCGCTGGACCACACCCAGTGGACGAGCAGTCCCGCGGCCACTACCACGGGACCGACCAAGGACGCGACGACGATGATCCAGACGGCCAGTTCCACGCGGCGAGGGTAACCCCATGGAGCAGGGAGTCAAGCTGCGGCTGTCCGTCGAAGGGCACGCGCAGGTCAGTCAGGCGCTGCGCGACACCAGCGCTGGATTGGCGGGCGTCGCCGCCGCTGCCGAGCAGGCAGGTGCCGGCACGCGACAGGGGATGGATGTCGCGGTCAAGGGCATTGGTTCATTGCGGGCCGAAGCGGTCAGCGCAACGTCGGCGCTGTCGACGCTCGTCCAGGCGATCGGCGGCGTGGCCATCTTGCGCGGCTTGGCAGGGGGGGTCTTGGCCGCCGCGGACAGCGTCTGGCAGCTGCGGTCGCGATTGCAACTGGCCACCGAAAGCACGACCGAGTCTGAGAGCGTGCTGACGTGCATCAACGAGGTCGGGCGCAACAGTTACAAGAGTGTGGCGGACGTCAGCGAGGTGTTTCTGCAGTCGGCGACACCGATGCGCGAGCTGGGGTTCACGACGCAGCAGACCCTGGATCTCACGGAAGCGCTTTCCGTCAGCCTGGTCGTGTCGGGCGCGAATGCCCAGTCGAGCGCTTCGGCCATCGCGCAGTTCGGCCAGGCCATGCAGCTCGGCGTGCTTCGCGGCCAGGAGTTCAACACGGTCGTTGCGACGGCCCCTCGCTTCGCGGCCGCTCTGGCGGCCACGCTGGGCAAGACGCGCGCCGAGCTCAAGCAAATGGCGGATGCCGGCCAGCTCACCGTGGCCGAGCTCGCGAAGGCCTCGAACCAGCTCGACCAGCTGCGCGCGGAGGCCGACGCGATGCCCACGACGATCGAGGACGCCAGGACGCGCGCCCGGGACGCATTCGGCGCGTGGTCAGCGGACGTGAACGAGTCGACGGGGATCGTGCGGGCGCTGGTCGCCGTGATCGACACGCTGGCGCAGCACATCGACACCGTGATGCGTGTGGCCCTCATCGGGTCGATCCCAGCGTGCGCGGGGGAGACCAACGCAGCAGCGTGCCGCGCACGAATCGCGCGTTCGCGTTCTTCGCGCTCGACCGGGCCGATCGAAGTGTCTGCTTCGAGGGCTTCCAGTTCCGCGTCTCGCTGCTGGTCTGCCGCGGCCCGCTGCAGCACCGTTGCTCGAAGGACGTTGTCCGTGAGCGTCTGCTCCATGCGGACGGTCTGCGCCTTGTAGGCGTCGCGTACCTTCACGTAGAGCTTCCGACCTTCTTCCGGGAGTGCGTTGAACCGCGAGTTCAAGTCCAGCCACGTCGCGCGTGCAGCCGCCGATCGGTAGCGGGTCTGCTTCACCGCGGGATCTACACCCGCGATGGTTGCATCGTGCATCAGTTCAGCCAGCTCGGTGCCGCCGTGCGCGACGTTGTAGCTCAGCCATTCCTGCGCGATCTCGTTCATCTCCGTGTGCAGCTTCCCGCGGAATGCGTCCATGCGGTAGCGCATGTCGAGGTAGCGCTGGACGGCAGTCATGCCCGGCACGGCGAAGTCCGCGAGCCGGTTCATCGGGATCAGGGCAAGCAGCCCGGGCTTGATCTTGGCAAGCCCTGACCGGTAGTGCTCGCGCAGCGAGCGCTTCTTGAGCGGGAGTGTGGCGAGTTCGATCGAACGCAGCAGGCGCGCTCCGCGGCTTGTCGTGTGCTGCGAGTAGAGGATCTTCTCTAGCTGCGTCTTGCGAACAGATTGGGGTGGCTGCCCATTCTGATCGACGCCCCGCGGAAGTCCTGGAGCGTCTCCGCGTCCATCGACCATGGCAAGGGTCGCGACAGTGCGAGCAATCGTGCGCTGTCCAAATACCGCCACCGGATTTGGTCCGGAGTCCGCGTCGTCCTCAGTTCGCGGACCAGGTCGTCCCCGAAAAGCTGCGTTAGCTCTTCGAGCGATTTCTCCGAAAGTTCCGTCAGGGATCGGATCACCGGTGTTGGTCTCGAAGCGTCCACGCTCGGCATTGTACCTGTAGTTGCGGATCTCCGGGGCGAAAAAGGCAACAGGTCGATCCCCGCGTGCGCGGGGGAGACGGGACGTGCGTCGCCTGGATCGGAGTCGTCGGGGGTCGATCCCCGCGTACGCGGGGGAGACTTA
>PVBP01000076.1 GCA_002995625.1 Lysobacteraceae bacterium
ACCCGTTCACGCTCGGCGTCGCCTCGGGCTATCCGCGGCCGGACCGCGTGTCGCTGTGGACGCGGCTCGCGCCGGCGCCGCTCGAGCCCGCGGGCGGGATGCCGGTCGAGCGGGTCGACGTCGAGTGGGAGGTCGCGAGCGACGAGCGCTTCGCGCAGGTCGTCGCGCGCGGCCGCGTGCGCGCGGTCCCGGACACCGCGCACAGCGTCCACGCCGAGGCCACCGGACTCGCGCCCGGGCGCTGGTACCACTACCGCTTCCGCAGCGGCGACGCGGTGTCGCCGACCGGCCGCACGCGCACCGCCGACGCGCCGGACGCCGACGTGCGGCGCCTGAAGCTCGCGATCGGCTCGTGCCAGCACTTCGAGCAGGGCTGGTTCAGCGCGTATCGGCACCTCGCCGACGAGAACCTCGACCTGATGCTCTTCCTCGGCGACTACATCTACGAGGCCGGCTGGGGCGACGACCTCGTGCGCCGGCACGCCACCGGCACCGCATTCACGCTGCCGGCCTACCGCGTGCTGCACGCGCAGTACAAGACCGACCCCGACCTCCAGCGCCTGCACGGACAGGTGCCGTGGCTGCTGGCGTGGGACGACCACGAGGTCGACAACGACTACGCCGCCGACCGCTCCGAGCACCTCGATCCGGCCTTCCTGGCCCGACGCGCGGCCGGCTACCAGGCCTACTTCGAGCACATGGCGCTGCCGCGGGAGCTTTGGCCGCACGGCCCGGACATGCGGCTCTATGCCCATGCCGACTTCGGGCGCCTCGCGCGGATCGCGATGCTCGACGACCGCCAGTACCGCTCGCCGCAGGCCTGCCCGGACCCGTACAAGCGCGGCGGCTCGACCGACGTCATCCCGGCCGACTGTCCCGAGGTGCTGGACCCCTCGCGCACGCTGCTCGGCCGCGAGCAGGAAGCGTGGCTCGAGGCGCGGCTCGCCGAGTCCGGTCGCACGTGGAACGTGATCGGCCAGCAGACGCTGATGGCGCGATTCCCGACGCCGCGCGAGGGCGGCGGCGAGTCGGTCTGGACCGACGGCTGGGACGGCTACCCGCACGCGCGCGAGCAGGTGCTCGCCGCGCTCGAGCGCCATCGCGTGCCGAACCCGGTGGTGCTGGGCGGCGACCTGCACGCGACCGTGGTCGCCGACATCCACCGCACCGAGGACCCGCGGTCGCCGATCGTCGCGAGCGAGTTCGTCGGGACCTCGATCAGCGCGCAGGGTTCGGACCGGGTCACGAATCCGGCACGCCTCGCGCGCAATCCGCACGTGCACTTCGCCGACGCGACGCGGCGCGGCTACGTCACCTGCGAGTTCACGCCACGCCGGCTCGACGTCGCCGAGCGCGTGCTCGACACCGTCAAGTCTCCGACCAGCCGGGTCGAGACCCGCAACCGGTTCGTCGTCGAGGCCGGGCGGCCGGGCGTCAAGCGCGCCTGAGCTCCGCAGCCACCGCGACGCCGGGGCGCCGGTCACGGCCGGCCCAGGCGACCGGCGCGCCCGGGGCGTCGCGCGTCCGACGCGCTCCGGCGATCGGTCGCCGACCGCCAGCGCGGTTCCACGCCGCGCGACCGGTGCTCGTTGCGGACGCTAGCATCGATGCGGGTAGGGGACTGCCGGAGGGGGCATGTACGCGAACTGGGCCGCGAACCTGCTGGTCTGCGCGGCCACGCTCGGCGCGGTCCTCTCGTGCGTGTGGGTCCATTACGAGGGCCTGACCCTGCTGTCGCGCTGGATGGCGCGGATGCACGAGCGCCCGATGCGCCGGCGCGTGCTCTACATGATGCTCGGAATGCTGCTGCTGCACGTGGCCGAGATCTGGATCTTCGGCCTCGTGCTGTGGGGCATGCTGCACTGGCCCGAGGCCGGCACGCTCGTCGGCGATCCCGGACCGACGCTGCTCGATGCCGTCTACTTCTCGGCGATGAGCTACACCACGGTCGGCTTCGGCGATGTCGTCCCGGTCGGCCCGATCCGATTCCTCGCCGGCACCGAGGCGATCACCGGCCTCGTGCTGATCGGCTGGACGATCTCCTTCACCGCGCTCGAGATGGAGCGCTTCTGGCGGGTCCGATGAGCCATACGGCGCGCGACCCCTTCGCCGGCGACTACCCGACGCCTCGCCGAGTGGGCCTCGCGGCACCGCTCCGCTGGCTGCGAGCGGGTTTCATGGACCTCCGGCGTGCCCCGCTCCAGTCGATGTTCCATGGCGTCATGCTCGCCGGGATGGGCTGGCTGCTGGTGCGGAACGCCGGCAGCGCGGCGATCGGGCTGGCCCTGCTGACCGGCTTCCTGCTGGTGGGGCCGCTGCTGGCCACCGGCCTCTACGCGATCAGCCGCGCACTTGAAGGCGGTGGAACGCCGCGGTTCCGGCAATCGCTGCTCGTGTGGCGCGAGAACCTGACCTCCTTCAGCTTCTTCGGCGCGATCCTGGCCTTGCTGCTGGCGGTGTGGATCCGCGTCTCGATGGTGGTCGTCGCGCTGTTCTTCGACGGCCCGCCTCCGCAGGCCGGACACCTGGTTCGCGACGTGCTGGCGAGTCCGAACGGCTGGGCCTTCGCCGCGACCTACGCCGCCGCCGGTTTCGGCTTCGCCGTGCTGGTGTTCTCGGCCTCGGTGGTGTCGCTGCCGCTGCTGCTCGATCGGCCTCGCGCCGACACGATGACGGCGATCGTCACCAGCCTGCGCGTGCTCGGCGCGAATCCCGCCCCGCTGCTGCTGTGGGCGGCGCTGATCGTCGGACTGACCGCGATCGGTTTCCTGACCTGGTACCTCGGGCTGATCGTGCTGCTGCCGGTCATCGGGCATGCCACCTGGCACGCCTATCGCGAACTCGTCGAGCCCGCGCCTGCCCGACCGGACGGCACACCGCACTGACCGCGATGCCAGCCCCGACCCTGGTCCGTGGCAGCCGCGCCTGCGATGACGCGCGTCGGGGGGCGTCGCAGACCGAGATCGCCACGCGCCCCGAGACCGCCACGCGTCCCGATTGCCGTCACTGCGAGCCGGCCGCAGGCCGGCGTGGCAGTCTCGTGCTGGCGATGAAAGTCCGTCGCTGGCCGAGATCGCCACGCGCTCCGAGAGCGCCACGCGTCCCGATTCCCGTCACTGCGAGCCGGCCGCAGGCCGGCGTGGCAGTCTCGTGCTGGCGATGAAAGTCCGTCGCAGACCGAGATCGCCACGGACCGCTGCGCGGTCCTCGCGATGACGAGGGTTGGAGGGCGTCGCAGACCAGGATCGCCGCGCACCCCGAGACCGCCACGCGTCCCGATTCCCGTCACTGCGAGCCGGCCGAAGGCCGGCGTGGCAGTCTCGTGCTGGCGATGAAAGTCCGTTGCAGACCGAGATCGCCACGGCCCGCTCCGCGGTCCTCGCGATGACGAGAGTCAGAAGGCGTCGCAGACCGAGATCGCCACGGACCGCTGCGCGGTCCTCGCGATGACGAGGGTCGGAGGGCGTCGCAATCCGGGATCGCCACGGACCGCTGCGCGGTCCTCGCGATGACGAGGATTGGAGGTCATCGCAATCCGAGATCGCCACGGACCGCTGCGCGGTCCTCGCGATGACGAGGGTCGAAGGGCGTCGCAATCCGGGATCGCCACGCCGCGACGAGGCAGCGCGGGGTGTCTTGGGTGTGTCGGTCCTCCGGATCGTGCGCCGTTCGGTAAAGTCTGGTGTCCCAACCGAACGCGCCGCGAATGACCCGCCCCCTCCGCGTCCTCGTCGTCGACGACGAACCCGACATCCGCGAACTGCTGGTGCTGACGCTGGGCCGGATGGGTCTCCACGTCGATGCGGCGGCGACGCTCGGCGAGTCGGTCGATCGCCTGGCCGGGGCCGAGTATGCGTTCTGCCTGACCGACATGCGCCTGCCCGACGGCAGCGGACAGGAACTGGTCGAGTTCTGCGCGCGCCATCATCCGTCGATGCCGATCGCGGTCATCACCGCCTTCGGCAGCGTCGACGCCGCGGTGCTGGCGCTCAAGTCCGGCGCGTTCGACTTCGTCTCGAAGCCGCTCGACCTGCCGGCCCTGCGGCGACTCGTGGACCAGGCCCTCAGGCTCGCCCGCCACGGCCGCGACGAGGGCGACGGCACGCGCGGCCGCCTGCTCGGCGAGTCGCCGCCGATGCAGCAGGTGCGGCAGCTGGTCGCGAAGGTCGCGCGCAGCCAGGCGCCGGTCTTCATCAGCGGCGAGTCCGGGGTCGGCAAGGAGCTGGTCGCCCGGATGATCCACGAGCAGGGCCCGCGCCGCGGCGGGCCCTTCGTGCCGGTCAACTGCGGCGCGATTCCGGGTGAGCTGATGGAGGGCGAGTTCTTCGGCCACGTCAAGGGCAGCTTCACCGGCGCGCACGCCGACAAGGAAGGCCTGTTCCAGACGGCGAACGGCGGCACGCTGTTCCTCGACGAGGTCGCCGAGCTGCCGCTGCCGATGCAGGTGAAGCTGCTGCGGGTGATCCAGGAGAAGGCGGTGCGCGCGGTCGGTGGCCGCGAAGAAGTGCCGGTCGACGTCCGCATCCTGTCGGCCACGCACAAGCCGCTCGCCGCGCTGGTCGATTCCGGCGCGTTCCGCCAGGACCTCTACTACCGGATCAACGTGATCGAGCTGCGGGTGCCGCCGCTGCGCGAGCGGCGCGAGGACATCCCGCTGCTCGCCGGCCACATCCTCGACCGGATCGCGCCGGACTGGGGCGTCGAGCGCCCGACGCTGTCGCCGTCCGCGCTCGACGCGCTGGCGGCCTACGAGTTCCCGGGCAACGTCCGCGAGCTCGAGAACATCCTCGAGCGTGCGGTCGCGCTGTGCGATGGCCACACCATCACCATCGAGGACCTGCACCTGCCGCGCCTTGCGCCCGGGGCCGGCGGCAGCGTCGTCCCGACCGGGCATTCGACCGGAGCGGTCGCAGCGCCGACCGCGCACGCGATCGCGCCAGCCGGGGCGACCGGGGGCGTCCCGGGCTCGCTGGTCGACTACGTCGAGAACCTCGAACGCGATGCAATCATGAAGGCGCTCACCGAGACGCGCTGGAACAAGACCCAGGCCGCGAAGCGCCTCGGCATCACGTTCCGCGCGCTGCGCTACAAGCTGAAGAAGCTCGGGATCGACGATTGACGCGCAGCCCGGAGCGGCGCTGCGCAGCCTCGGGATGCCGCGGTACCCGGATCGGACGCGCGTCCCGACGCCGCGCGAGCCCCCTCCGCACGGGGTGCCCCCGGCCCGGTCGTGACGTGTCGCGTCACAATGTGACGCACCGGCAGGCCCGGTCGGCGCGCGCGACCAAGCCCGACTGTGAACCGAGTCGCATGCCGACCCGGTCGTCGATCGAGCGCGGGCGGAGCCCGGTCTTCCCGCCGGCACCGTCTGCGATCGATCGCCCGCCCCGCCAGCGCGGGATGTCACCGGATGGACCGCGATTCGTGGCTTCCGAACCGCGACGCCAGCCCGTCGGCACCCCGCACCCTTACCTGTCGAACGCGCTTGGCACGGATCGTGCATACTTTGACCCGTCCGCCGAACGCCGGTCCATGGCCGGATCCAGCCAGGGAACAGGCACGCGGATAGCGCAACGACCTTGGTCAATCACAAACGAAAGAGGGAATCCCATGAAGAAGATGCAAGGCTTCACCCTGATCGAGCTGATGATCGTCATCGCGATCCTCGGCATCCTGCTGGCCATCGCGATCCCGGCGTACAACGACTACACGATCCGCGCCCGGATCTCGGAAGGCCTCAACGTCGCCGCGGCGGCCAAGATGGCGGTCTCCGAGACCCGCCTCAGCAGCAATGCGTGGCCAGCCGACAACACGGCCGCGGGTCTCAACGCCACGATCCAGTCGACCTACGTGTCGGGCCTCGCGGTCGGTCCGGGTGGGGTGATCACGATCACCTACCGCAACATCGATCCGGCCGTGAACACGCAGACGATCATCATGACGCCGTCGTTCGCCGGCGGCACGGTGCGCTGGACCTGCACCGGTGGCTCGGTCCAGGCCCGCTTCCGTCCGCAGAACTGCCGCGCCTGATCCTCGGCTGCGACAGCACGCAACACCGGGGGCCCCGATCCTGTCGGGGCCCTTTTCTTTTGCTCCGTTGATCCGCGAGCCCGCCCCATGACCCCAAGGCCGCCCTCAGACCGGATGCCCGCCGCCGCGCTCGTGGCCGGCGTGATCGCCACGGCGCTGGCCTACTGGATCGGCCTCGGCGGCCCGTTCCTGCTCGACGATCCCGAGAACTTCGTCCAGCTCGCGCGCTACGCGCGCGGCGAGGTGACCTGGCTCGGGCCGGTCATGTCGAACGGCTCCGGCCCGCTCGGCCGACCGCTGTCGATGGCGAGCCTCGTGGCCTCGGTCTGGGCGGGGGGATTCGGCCCCTGGCCGATCAAGGCCGGCAACCTGTTCCTGCATGTCTCGACCGGGGCGCTGGTCGGCTGGCTCGCGCTGCTGATCGTCCGGCGCGACCCGCAGCTCGCCGGGCGCGCCGGTTGGATCGCGGTCCTGGTCGCGATCGTCTGGCTGCTGCTCCCGATCCACGTCAGCACCGTGCTCTACGCCGTGCAGCGGATGACGATCGTCGCCGGCCTGCTGACCCTCGTCGGCCTCATCGGCTACATGACGCTGCGCGAGCGGCTCGATCGCTCGGGCACCTCCACCGGCCGCAGCCTCGGGTGGCTCGCGCTGTGGCTCGGCGTGGCCACGGCGCTCGCAGGCCACGCCAAGGAGAACGGCCTGCTGCTGCCGCTGCTGTGCGCGGTGCTCGAGCTCACGGTCTTCCGGACGCGGACACCGGCACGCCGGGCGGCGCTCGCCATCGTCGTCGCCGGGGCCGCGGTCGGGCTCGTCGGCCTGATCGCGGTGCTCTGGAAGGCGCCGGACGCGCTGCTCGGCGGCTACGGCCTGCGCGACTTCACCCTCGCCGAGCGCCTGCTGACCCAGCCCCGGATCCTGTGGGACTACGTGCGGTCGATCCTGGTCCCGCACGGCCCGCGCATGGGCCTGATCCACGACGACATCGCGGTGTCGCGATCGCTGCTCTCGCCGTGGACGACGTCACTCGCGATCGCCGGCTGGATCGCGGTCGTCGCGCTCGCGATCGCGGCCGCGCGCCGCTCGCTGACGTTCTCGACCGGGGTGCTGCTGTTCGTCGCCGGCCACGCGATGGAATCGACCTTCCTGCCGCTCGAGCTCTACTTCGAGCACCGCAACTACCTGCCGAGCGTCGGCGTGCTGCTGGCGCTGACCGGCCTCGTCGCCGCCATCGGCCGGCGGCTGCCGCCGGCGAGCCGGACCTTCCACGCGCTGCGTCCGGTGCTGGCCGGCGTCGTGATCGGCGTGTACGCGTTCGCGCTGCACGCGCGGGCGACCGTGTGGGGCGACGCCGAACTGCTCGCGATGCAGACCACGCTCCATCGCGCCGAATCGCCGCGGACCCAGACGATGCTGTTCGGCTTCGCGCTCGAGGCCGGCGCGTTCGACATCGCGCGCGAGGATCTCGACCGCTACGACGCGCTGACGGACGGCCACGACCGCGCGGTCACCGACCTCTGGCGCCTGCACCTCGACTGCCTCGAGTCGCGACCGCTCGACGTCCGGCGACTCGACGCGACGCGCGTCGACCTGCCGCTCCAGCCCGGGCCGTTCGCGCTCAAGGCGGCGATCCGCCTCGCCGAGACCGTCGAGGCCGGCGGCTGCCCGGACATGGCCGATCCGATCGGCGCGCTGCTGATCGAATGGTCGCAGCGCCTCGAGGTCCCGCCGACCGCGCACGCGTCGTGGCGCTTCCGATACCTCGCGGCGCGCCTCGCCGCCACGCGCGAGGACTGGGCCGAGGCGATCCCGCTGGCGATCTCGGCATGGGAGGACAGCGGCTGGAACAATGGCATCGGCGTGTTTGTCGTGCAGCTCGCGAACTCGGTCGACGACCGGGCGCTGGCCGCCGCCGCGCTGCGCCAGCTCGAGATCCACGCGCCGTCGTGGGACCTCCAGCTGCGCGACGCGATCGCCGCGTTCCGCGCCTACCTCGGAGAGTCCGTTCGCGGTGGATCCGGTCCTCAGCGGCAGGAGCCGGGTCGATAGCGCGCCGCGACCGATCCGCCGGTGCAGGACCACCGCACCGTGTTCTGGACGATGGTCGGGGACAGCACCACGGTACCCCCGTCGACCGCGCCGTCGATGTTGCGCAGCGTGACCGTGATCAGACCGGCGCCGCCGACGATCAGCGACTCGACGTAGGTCGAGCTGATCGAACCGTCGATGCCGGCTGCGACGTTCGTGCCCGGCCACGCATTCGAGGACTGGCGGGTCTCGGTCACGGCCGACTTCGCGGTGGTCGCGATCATCAGGCCCTCGGAGACCTTGGCGCGGATCGTGTAGTCGTTGTACGCCGGAATCGCGATCGCGAGCAGGATGCCGAGGATCGCGATCACGATCATCAGTTCGATCAGCGTGAAGCCGTTCGTGCGACGCATGGGCAGCCTTCCGGTCTCGGGAATTCTGAATCTCAAGCAAACGACGTGCCACCCGCCCGGCCGAGCATCTCCGAGACGGGCTGCCGGCGCGGTGACCTTCCGCGTCCTGATTGCACCGGTTGCGGCAGCCCGGCGGCCGCGGCGAGGCACGTCCCCGCCGGGTCGACGCCAGTGACCGGCAGACGACGGGCCGTTCGGCGCTACGCTCGCGGACTCCGATCGTTCCGCGCCCCATGTCCCAGCGTCCGCCCTACCTCGTCTTCGGCGCGCCGGCCCTCGGCGACGAGGAGCTTGCCGAGGTCATCGACTGCGTGCGCTCGGGCTGGCTCGGGACCGGCCCGCGCGTGAAGCGGTTCGAGGCCGACTTCGCCGCGTACAAGGGCGTGCCGGCCGAACTCGCGGCCGGCGTCAACTCGTGCACCGCGGCGCTGCACGTCAGCATGGTCGCGGCCGGGCTCGAACCCGGCGCCGAGGTCATCACCACGCCGATGACCTTCTGCGCGACGGTCAGCGCGATCCTCCACGCGGGCCTGACGCCGGTGCTGGCCGACGTCGATCCGGTCACGCAGTGCATCGACCCGCGTGCGATCGAGGCCGCGATCACGCCGCGAACGCAGGCGATCATCCCGGTGCACTTCGCCGGCCGGCCGTGCGACATGGACGCGATCCTCGCGATCGCGGCCAGGCACCACCTCGTCGTGATCGAGGACTGCGCCCACGCGATCGAGACCGAGTACCGCGGCCGCAAGGCCGGCACCTTCGGCGACTTCGGCTGCTTCAGCTAGTACCCGACCAAGACCGTCGCAGCTTGCGAGACCGGGCCGGCACATGCAGACAATTTCAGGGCCAAGTTCCATTTCCATAACGCAGCACCTGGAGCCAAATGTCCGCCTTGCAGCCATCTTGGGCAGCAGCGCAAGAAATGCACCTCTCGACACAAACCCCAAGGCACCCCACCCATAAAGTGAAAACTTCTCGAACATGCCAGCAGACCAGCCATGGCGCACCGATGACGAAAAAAGGACTCGCGCCTCCAAGCGCTCCCAAACCAAGACTCAATCCGCGCCAAAGGAAGTCGCGACCGTCCTAATGGCAAGCACTTCCTACCCGTCCAACGAATCAGATTGGCGTGGCCTTTTCATTCGCCACATGATTTATGCGCTTTCGCGCCGTCCCGAAGTTTCGCTTCGCGTTTGGAGTCCACCTGGAGAAATCCCTCATAATGTCACCAACATTGCATCTCCCCACGAGTCGGAATGGCTGAGCCGCCTGATGGCCGCCGGTGGAATCGCCCACCTTGTCCGAACGCGCGGCGCAAGCGGGCTATGGCAAGCGTCTCGCCTGATGACCCATCTCCGAAGAGCGTATCGTCGCGAGACGGGACTCGACCTGCGCCATGTCAATTGGCTTCAGAGCACCCTGATGCTGCCACAAGACCGCGTTCCCCTACTGACGACCGTCTTGGGAACCGACATGCAATTGTTGGGGTTGCCCGGAATGACCAGTCTGCTGCGGCGCGTATTTCGACGGCGTCGCACGGCGATTTGCCCCAACGCCGCTTGGATGGCTCCCGAATTGGAGCGCCGATTCGGAGATATTGCGCAGGTACGCTTCGTACCGTTCGGCATCGACGAGAGATGGTTCGCAGTGGAGCGTGCACCAACCGCTCCGGCGCGTTGGCTTTGCGTAAGCCGAATCACTCGCGCCAAAATCGGCACGTTGTTCGACTGGGCCGAGCCACACTTCACAAACGGCCAGCGCCAACTGCACCTTTATGGACCTCTCCAGGAAGACGTCCGCCTACCGTCATGGGTCTTCTACCACGGTCCCGCAACCGCCAAGACATTGTGCTTGCAAGCCTTCCCTTCGGCACAGGGCATAATAACGTTAAGTCAGCACTCGGAGGGCCGCCCGCAGGTCCTTCTAGAAGCCATGGCCGCAGGATTGCCGATTATCGCCTCGGACATCCCCGCACACCGCAATTTAATACAACAAGGAGAGACCGGGTGGCTCTGCCGTGGGCCGCAGCAACTCGAATCCGCTTTTGACGCCTTGGAGGATCCGAACTGCAATCGCAAGATTGGGCGGGAGGCACAACGCTACGTCCGCGAACACATTGGCTCGTGGGACGATTGCGCGGAACGTTACGTAACAATCTACCGTGAATTGCTGACGGGCGTTGCCCCATGAAGATTGCCGTACTGGGAGCAGGAGGGTTCATCGGGCGGGCTGCCTGCGCGCGGCTTACGGCCGGCGGCCATAAAGTATTGGCATTGGTGCGACGCCCAGTGCCCGGCCTTCCCGTGCCGAGTCGCGTCGCGAGCTACACCGATCCCAAACAGATTCGCGCAGTCCTGCAGGACTGCGACTGGTTGCTCCACGCGGCGGCTGGAAGCACGCCAGGAAGCACCGCGAGCCAGCCTTACGCCGAAATTGCTGCAAATCTGACACCATCGCTGGCACTCGTTGAGGCGCTGCAGTCGACGGCCACGTGCGCGGTCCTTTACATTTCCTCTGGCGGGACGGTTTACGGCGATTGCTCGACCGAGCCCACTTCTGAATCCACACCGTTGCGTCCGCGATCCTATCATGGCGCTGCCAAGGCCTCGGTGGAGATGTTTTTATCAGCGTTCGCGAGCCAGTATGGTGCCTCGGTCACTGTTTTACGCCCTAGTAACGTCTACGGCCCCGGTCAAGCCCTTCGTCCAGGATTCGGCATCATCGCTACCGCGATGGCAGCCGCACTGTCGGACAAACCGATAACGCTTTGGGGCGATGGCTCAGCGGTTCGGGACTTTCTATATATCGA
This sequence comes from Lysobacteraceae bacterium, assembly GCA_002995625.1. GTDB lineage: Bacteria > Pseudomonadota > Gammaproteobacteria > Xanthomonadales > Ahniellaceae > UDEA-SF1. The sequence goes on from PVBP01000076.1 coordinate 11,281, forward strand.
CGACCTAATAGACTTCATTCAGCTGATAATTACAGGCAATAGATTGCCTGGTTTCGCTGTATTCAACGCCGCCAGCGGCGAACCCCTGAGTATTGTTGAACTGCTAGCTAGAATTGATGCCGTTACCGGCCGACCACTTCATCGAATATTTTTTTCCGAACGTTCCGTAGATGTGCCATCAATTTCACCATCACCGAGAAAGGCACTTGAAACTTTCGGCTGGCGCGCAGCGACCACCCTGTCAGAGGGACTGGCCGCAACGTGGACCAGCTTCAAGCAAGCGTACATTCGGTGATTGGAAGCGCTTAGGCTCAACTTGCAAGCGCAAACCCTGACCTCAGTACGGTGGATGCGTAGATAACGCGTAAGCTCCTCCGTAGGAGCGAGAGTTTGAAACTTGAGACTTCCGCGTCCTCAAGGATGCACTGGTCTGCAGCCGCAGCTTCCGCACCTTCAACGTCACCGACGACTTCAACCGCGAGGTCGTCCACATCGAGATCGACACCTCGATCACGTCGCAACGGCTGGTCCGGCTGTTCGAGCAGATCCGCCAGGAGCGGCCCCTGCCGCAGGTGCTGCGCGTGGACAACGGACCGGAGTTCCTCGGCGAGGCGTTCGTGCAGTGGGCGAAGGCACACCGCATGGCGATCCAGTACATCCAGCCCGGCAAGCCGAACCAGAACGCCTACATCGAGCGCTTCAACCGCACCTACCGCGAGGAAGTCCTTGATGTTCATCTGTTCGCCAGGCTCGAGGACGTCCGCGAGGCAAGCTGGCGCTTCACGATCGACTACAACGAGCACCGACCCCACGATGGCCTCGGCGGCATGACACCCGCCGAGTTCCGTCAACAGCACAAGGCCAGACTCTCTACTTCTGAACTGTCCGCTTGACGGGGGAGGTTACGCAAGCATCCCCGTTCAAGAGTCAGTCGGCGCTTTCCTCATTGGCGCGAACGGCATGAAAGCTAGACCCAGCACGAAATCTCCGCTCAACAGACTCAGCCTGCCCACGATTGCAAGATATGCGACAGCATCCGTACCGTACTCATTTGCAAGTGAAACAAATACTACCTCTCGTACTCCAAGCCCGCCCGGAGTCACAATGCTCGCATAGCCAGCAAACCAGGCGATCATATACAGGGCAAGCAGGCGCAATCCATCGATCGCGTCTAGATCAGGATAGGCCGACGCGAAGAAGGCCCACGCGGTATACATGCCTATCCAACTCGCCCCGATCGCCATCACTGCATGGCTCAAGTCGCGACGGCCGGCTCGCCTAGCGCAATCAATTACCATTCCAAATATGGCAGCAAGCCGGCCGCCCCTATTCGTGGCTTGACTGAGGAACCATCGGGATCGAAAAATCCGCAGAACTGCAATGAATAGCAATAAACCCGCGCTTCCTGTCAGAACTGACAACCAGAGCCCTTTGGAATATGATATAATTGAAACTGCGATCAGGAGAGCGAAGTAGATTGCCAACGACATGTGCAGCACATTGGCGGACAGCCAGGAACCTACGGAGCCAGCAAAACGGCCGCCTGCGATCTGGTAACCAATCCCCCAGACTCTGCCGGGCAGATGGCGCAACAGTTGTGCGGTAAAGTATAAATGTCCCAACTGAGTTGACGATAATCCGGAAATGCCGGAGATTCTCACAATTGGCCGAAAAGCCTCAAACACCATCCCGGTCGCAAAAGCGACAAGCACGAATCCCAGCAGCAGCAACTTAAGGTTGACTTGGGACAGTCCACGGGCAAGTTCCGGCACGGTTCCCCACAATAGCACTCCGACCCAGCACATCGCCACGGAACTAACCATTAGTCCCAGCGCTTTTCGGCAACGCCGACTGTGACGGCCGTTCGCTCCGTGGTCTATTTGGTTTAAGCCAATCCTCATGGTGAGTCCTCCGGCTGCTTCCATAGCAACCAGATATAGCCTGGAAAAATGGGCTTCAGAAGGGCGAACCATGCGCGAGCCAGCCACCGAAGGCTACGGAGCGGAAATAAGTATCCCGCCTCGTATTTATCGGGATTTTCGAGTATCACCCCGGTGCGATCTTGAACTCTAAAGTTCTGAGAAATCTGGCGAAGCGCGAAGTAGCCAAGGTGCTTTTCGTAATAGCGGTCTCCGCGCTTCATAATTTTGAGATACGCGTTGGCTAATCGCTGGGGCAGCCATGACAGTAGGGGTAGGCGGTAGTGCTGCTCGATCAGAGCCCATCGATTGGTAGCTGCGAAGTAGCAAACACCTCCCGGTGCAAGAACGCGTTCGATCTCGGCCAGGAGGCGAGTTGCGTCCGGAACATGTTCGTAGACCTGCGAGCAGATCACGATGTCGAAGCTGGCGTCTTCCAGATCCAAGGCCATCGCATCGGCAACGCGGAACATTAGGTTTTCGCCCTTACGAGACCTGATCGCCGAGGCAATCGCGTCTCGGTCGATATCAACGCCTAGCACCGATCGCACATGCGGCGCTAGAAACTCGTCAATGATTCCAGCCGAGCATCCTAGATTCAGTAAGCGAGCTTCTGCGAGTCGCTCAAGACCCACCGCCTCCCTTAGCACTGCAAGCATGGTGGCAGCCTTGCGTCGCCTGCTCTTTTCTGAATGCATTTCCGGATTAGTCGCCGCATATCCGTATTGATAACCGCGGTTGGTCATCCATCGAACTCCTGGTCAGCCTGCGCCACTGGAATTTCGGCGCGAATCACTTAATTCATGTTCCTGATTATTAACCCGGCATTCAAATAGCTTTGGTATGATTTGCTGATGCCAAACACCGATGCCCGCTCGCTTCCGCCCGACGCGCTGGAGTTCATCCGCAGCCAGGCGCTGA
>PVBP01000077.1 GCA_002995625.1 Lysobacteraceae bacterium
GTGCTGGCGATGGGCATGGGCGTCATCGACACCCTGCTCGCCGGCAACCTCGGCACCGACGTGCTGGCCGCCGTCACGATCGGCACCCAGATCTGGGTGCTCGCGATGCTGCTGGTCTTCGGCCTGCTGCTGGCGCTGACCCCGATCACGGCCCAGCTCGACGGCGCCGGCCGGCGCGCCGAGGTCGGCGCGCTGTTCCGGCAGGGACTATGGCTGGCGCTCGCGATCGGGCTGGCGCTGGGCCTCGGGCTCCGCGGCGCGGTTCCGCTGCTCGGCTGGATCGGGGTCGATCCGGCGATCGTCCCGGAGGCCGCGCGCTTCGTCGCGGCGATCTCGTGGGGCGTGCCGGCGCTGGCGCTGTCGGTGGCCTGCGCAAAGCTCTCGGACGGACTGTCGCTGACCAGGCCGTCGATGTACTTCAACGGCCTCGCGCTCGCGATCCTGCTGCCGGTCGCATGGGTGCTGATGTACGGCAAGCTCGGCTTCCCGCGCCTTGGCGCCGCGGGTGCCGGCTACGCGCACGCGATCGCGCTGTGGGTCCAGGCGGTCGCGTTCCTCGCCTACGTCGCGCGCCGCGCGCGCTACCGCGACGCCGCGTTGTTCGCGCGTTTCGAGTGGCCGGACCCGCGCGCGCAGGCGACGCTGGTCCGGGTCGGCGCGCCGATGGCGGTCGCGCTGTTCATGGAGGGCTCGCTGTTCGTGCTCGTGGCGCTGCTGGTCGGGCGCCTCGGCGAGATCCCGACCGGCGCGCACGCGATCGCGCTCAACGTCGCCTCGCTGACCTTCATGCTGCCGCTCGGCGTCGCGCTCGCGACCACGGTCCGCGTCGGCAACGCGGTCGGCCGCCGCGACCCGGCCGGGATCGCGTGGGCCGCGCTCGGCGGACTCGCGCTGGTGCTCGCGACCCAGGCGTTCTCGGTCACGCTGATGGTCGTGCTGCCGCGGCCGATCGCCGGCCTCTACAGCAACGACCTCGCGGTGATCTCGCTCGCGGTCACATTGCTCGCCTACGCCGCGATCTTCCAGTTCTCCGACGGCGTGCAGACCCTGGCCGCCGGCGCGCTGCGCGGGCTCAACGACACCGCGGTCCCGGCGCTGATCACGATCGTCGCGTACTGGGGCATCGGCCTGCCGGTGTCGTGGTGGCTGGGCTTCGAGGCCGGCCTCGGCGCCCCGGGGCTGTGGGTCGGCCTGATCGCCGGGCTCTCGGCCGCGGCGCTGCTGCTGACCGTGCGCTTCGTGCGCCGGACCCGCCACTACCTCGCGAACGGGATTCCCGAATCGATGATCGCCGCCGCCCCGCCGCCGCTGGTCGAGCGCTGAATGGCGCCGCATCGGCCGAACCCGGGCCGCCCGGACCGTCGCCGAAGCTTCGGATACAGGGGCTAAGATTCCGGGATTCCTCTCCGGCAACCGCGCGCGGCCGAGACCGAGCGCCCCGCGATGGGCAGTGCCGGCAGCGGCGGAACAGGACGACGATGGACCTTTCTCGAACCTACGACGTGATCGTGATCGGCGGCGGGCATGCCGGGCGAGGCGGGAATACGCGAGCTGCCTTGAATGGCAGCTCGCGCCGCCGAGCGCCCGCGGCAGGACAGCCGCGGGCGGGGTCGCTTGGCGAGCCCAGGGACGGGCGAGCCTAGCGACCGGCGGTGCCGGCAGCTTCGGAACAGGACGACGATGGACCTTTCTCGAACCTACGACGTGATCGTGATCGGCGGCGGACATGCCGGCACCGAAGCCGCGCTCGCGTCCGCGCGGGCCGGGGCCGAGACGCTGCTGCTCACGCACCAGGTCGAGACCATCGGCCAGATGAGCTGCAATCCGTCGATCGGCGGCATCGGCAAGGGCCATCTCGTGCGCGAGATCGACGCGCTCGGTGGCGCGATGGCGTGGGCCGCCGACCGCGCCGGCATCCACTGGCGCACGCTGAACGCGAGCAAGGGCCCGGCGGTGCGGGCGACCCGCTGCCAGGCCGATCGAGCGCGCTACAAGGCCGCGATCCGGCACCGCATCGAGACCCAGCCGCGCCTCGCCGTCTTCCAGGCCGCGGTCGACGACCTCGTGCTCGACGGCGACCGCATCGCCGGCGTCGTGACCCAGCTCGGGCTGCGCCTCGCGGCGCGCGCGGTGGTGCTGACCGCCGGGACCTTCCTCGGCGGCCTGATCCACGTCGGCCCGGCGAAGGCGCGCGGGGGTCGCGCCGGCGATCCGGCGGCGCTGACGCTGTCCGAGCGGCTGCGCGAGCTGAAGCTCCCGGTCGGCCGGCTCAAGACCGGGACGCCGCCGCGGATCGATGGCCGCACGATCGACCATGCCGTGCTCGAGCCGCAGCCCGGAGACGACCCGCGCCCGGTGTTCTCGTTCCTCGGACGGCGCGAGGACCACCCGCCGCAGGTGAACTGCTGGATCGCGCACACCAACGAGCGCACCCACGAACTGATCCGCGGCGCGCTGCACCTGAGCCCGATGTACTCGGGCGAGATCGAGGGCGTGGGACCCCGCTACTGTCCGTCGATCGAGGACAAGGTCGTGCGCTTCGCCGAGCGCACGTCCCACCAGGTCTTCGTCGAGCCCGAGGGTCTCGAGACCCACGAGGTCTACCCGAACGGTATCAGCACCTCGCTGCCGTTCGCGGTGCAGGTCGAGATGGTGCGCTCGATCCGCGGCTTCGAGCGCGCGCACGTGACGCGTCCCGGCTACGCGATCGAGTACGACTACTTCGACCCGCGCGCGCTCCGGCCGACGCTCGAGACGCAGGCGATCGGCGGGCTCTACTTCGCCGGCCAGATCAACGGCACCACCGGCTACGAGGAAGCGGCCGCGCAGGGGCTCGTCGCCGGGCTCAACGCGGCGCGCGCGGCGCTGGGCCTGCCGGGCTGGTCGCCGCGCCGCGACGAGGCTTACGTCGGCGTGCTGATCGACGACCTCGTGACCCGCGGCACCACCGAGCCCTACCGGATGTTCACGTCGCGCGCCGAGTACCGGCTGCACCTGCGCGAGGACAACGCCGACGAGCGGCTGACGCCGGTCGGCCGCGACCTCGGCCTCGTCGACGACGCGCGCTGGGACGCGTTCTGCCGCAAGCGCGACGCGATCGACGCCGAGACCGCGCGCCTCGCCGCGCTCGCGGTCTCGCCCGGCAACGCGCTCGGCCAGGCGGTCGCGGCGACGCTCGGCGTGCCGCTGACGCGCGAGGGCAGCGCGCACGACCTGCTGCGCCGGCCCGACCTCGACTACGCCGCGCTGATGCGCGTGCCGGGTCTCGGGCCCGGGGTCTACGACGAGGCCGTGGCGCGGCAGATCGAGGTCCGCGCGCGCTACGCCGGCTACCTCGAGCGACAGGCGGCCGAAGTCGCAAGCCGTCGCCGGCACGAGGACATGCCGATCCCGCCGGACTTCCGCTACGACGGCATCCCCGGCCTGTCGCGCGAGATCGTGCAGAAACTCTCGGCGCAGCGCCCGGCGACCGTCGGCCAGGCCTCGCGCATCCCGGGCGTCACGCCGGCCGCGATCTCGCTGCTGCTGGTGTACCTGAAGCGCGCGGCCTGACCGCGGGCCCCGATGGCGACGAGCCGACCCGACATGCACGACGAGTTCGATCGCCACCACCGCGAGTACCTCGTCCGCATGCGCCGGATGCGACGCCTGATGCGGCGCCTGCCGCGCCGCGCGGCGGTGATGCGCGCGAAACTGCCGGACTGGATCAAGCGGCTGGCCGGAAGGAGCTGGTTCATCTGGTCATTCGAGCGCGGGCCGGTCAAGCGCGCGATCTACTTCGGCTCGGTGCTCGCGCTCTTGCCGCTGTTCGGGATCCAGTTCCCGCTGTCGGTCCTGCTCGCGCTCGGGCTGCGCGCGAACCTGCCGATCACGCTCGCGATCCAGTTCATCACCAACCCGTTCACGATCGTCCCGGTCTACGGCTTCACCTATCTGGTCGGCTTCACGCTGCTCGACGCGCTGGTCGGCAAGGAGTCGGGATTCGACCCGGAAGCGGTCAGCAGTGCCGTCCAGGCGGGCGATCTCGCCGGCGCCGGGCATGCGGTGCTGTCGCTGACGGTCGGCGGCGTGATCGTCGGCCTCGTGGTCGCGCTCGCGATCGATTTCGGGTGGCGGCTGCTGCGCTGGGAGGCCGCCGTGTTCAAGCGCAAGTGGGAGTCGCTGCGCGCGGCACGCGCCGCGCACCTGGCCGAGCGCGAGGCGGCGCGCACGGCTGGCGCCTCCAAGCCGGCCACCGAAAGCCCGGCGGCTGCCGTCGCGCCACGTCGCGATCCCGAGCGCTGAGCGCAGCGGCCTCGCTCGCCGCGCGGGCCGGCCGGTCAGCGTGCCAGCAGCATCAGGCCGATCGCCGCCTCGAACAGCACGGCACCGACGTTCCGCGGCTCGCGGCTGCGATCGACCGCGATCGACAGGACCCGTGCGCCGGCCGCGCCGAGCCAGGCGAGGCCGACCGCGACGAGCACGGGCGGATCGCGCATCGCGAGCGCGAGGATCCCGAGGGCCAGGAAGAAGCCGCCGTAGGTCGCGCGGATCTCGGACCGGCCGATTCGGCCCTCCGGACGGATCCCGGTGAAGCGGGCGGCCCAATCCGGGTTCAGCAGGGCGGCGAGGCCGAGCCCCGCCGTGATCGCGGCTCCGGCGAGATTCAGCGCCGGCGCGAGTTCCACGCGCTGGCTCCCGGGGCTCCGCCGCCGGCTGTCGACCGGCGCGGCCCCGGCTCCGGCAGGGCGTGCCGGTCAGTCATCGCGCTCGCGCGGCAGCGCCGCGGGCCCGTCGTCCGGCTCGTCGTCGCTCGCGCTCTCGCCGCCGGCCTTCGTCAGCTTGAGGATCGAATGGCGCAGCTCGCGCGAGAGGATCAGCCGCGCATCCTTGCCCATCTCCGCCAGCGCGTCGCCGTAGTCGAGCTTTCCGGCGTCGTCGAGCCACACGATCCGGTGCTCCTTCAGCGTCGCGATGAAGCCCCGGAACAGCGAGCGGTCGAAGAACTCGGGCGCGGTGCGCTCGTACAGCAGGGCGAGGCGCTGCGCGGTCAGGTGGCAGAGGTTCTCGAGCTCGCCGCTCGCGAGCACCCGCGGCCCATGCTGCGCGAGCAGCGCGATCGCGATGTAGTAGCGCTCGAAGGCCTGGACGAGGGTCTGCGAGACCACGCGCAGCTGGAACGCCGCGTCGGTCTGGCCGACCCGCCGGCGCAGCATCCGCCCGTCGGCGTCGAGCTTGAGCAGGCCGAGTTCGACGAACAGGTCGATCGTCTCGCGGACGCGCGCCGAGAACCCGGCCGCATCCCACGGCAGGAACAGCTCGCGCTTCAGGAACGGGTAGACGAACTCGCCGAGCCGCTCGACCGTGCTGCGCCGCAGGCGACGGTTGTTGAGGAAGCAGCACGCGACCCACGCCGAGGTCGCGATCAGGTGCAGCATGTTGTTGCGGAAGTACGAGAGCAGCACCGCCTCGCGGCGACGCGCCCGGACCACGTCGCCGAGCGGGTGGCGGAGCCGCTCGACGAGGCCCAGCTTCTCGACGTAGGCGATGATCGCCTCCGGTTCGAGGTCGGTGACCGTGACCCGCTCCGAATACGGCAGGCGCGTGATCAGCGTGCGCACCAGCGCGAGCGAGGCGCGCAGGTCGGGCTCGGCCATCGCGTGGCGCGGGGTCGACAGCAGCGCCAGCGCGGCGAGGTTCACCGGGTTGACGTGCGCGGCCTCGTTGATCCGGACGAGGATGCGGTCGGCGAGCGTCGCGACCGCGCCGGCGAACCACGCGGGCCGTTCGTCACCGATCGGCTTCGACTCGCGCCAGCCCGGCGCGGCGGCATCGAGGTGCGCCTCGAGGAAGATCGGCTCGCCGAACGACAGCGCGACGCGGCCGTAGCGCTCGCGCAGCAGGCCGAAGGCCTTGAACAGCCCGAGCAGGGATTCCTTCTCCTTGGGCTTGCCGGACAGTTCGCTGGTGTAGCTGCCGCCCTCGAGCAGCTTCTCGTAGCCGATGTAGACCGGCTGGAACGCGACCGGCCGGCGCGATTCCCGCAGGTAGCTCCTGAGCGTGATCGCGAGCATGCCGCCGCGCGGCTCGAGCAGCCGCCCGGTCCGCGAGCGACCGCCCTCGATGAAGTACTCCATCGCCACGCCGCGCACGAACAGCTGCGCGACGTACTCGCCGAACACCGCCGAGTAGAGCGGATTGGCCTTGAAGCTGCGGCGCAGGAAGAACGCGCCGCCACGCCGCAGGATCGGCCCGACGATCGGCAGGTTGAGGTTGATCCCGGCGGCGATGTGCGGTGGCACCAGCCCGTTGACGTAGAGCTGGTAGGAAAGCAGCAGGTAGTCGATGTGGCTGCGGTGGCACGGGACGTAGATCACCTCGTGCCCCGGCGCGACCCGCTTGACGGTGTCGAAGTGGTACATCGACACGCCGCCGTAGAGCTGGTTCCAGAGCGGCCGCAGCAGGAACGACAGCGAGCGCACGACCGGATGCGAGTAATCGGCCGCGATCTCCCACGCGTACCGGCGCGCGCGGCCGAAGGCCTGGTCGAAGGGAATCCCCTCCCTGACCGCGAGCTGCTCGATCGCCTCGCGGACCCCGGCGGCATTGAGCACGTCGTCGATCAGCGTGCGCCGGTGCGAGAGGTCCGGCCCGATGACCGCGGCCCGCACGCGCCGGAAGTGCGCGCGAAGCACGCGCTGGGCCTTGCGCACGGTGCGCTCGGGCGGCAGGCCCTCGGCGACCACCTCGCGCAGGCTGACCGGGCGGCTGAAGTGCACGATCGTGTCGCGCCCGTTCAGCAGGATCGACAGCAGGCGCCGGAAGCGCCCGACCATGACCCAGTTCTCCGAGAACAGGACCCGGAACCAGCCTTCGGTCCGGTTCGGCGCGCGCCCGACGAAGATCGAGACCGGCACCAGCTGGACGTCGAGATCGGGGTTGGCCGCGACCGCGGCGAGCAGCTGCGAGAAGCTCCGCGACTGCGCCAGCACCTGGCGCCGGCTCGAGAACAGGCCGGCCCGGCGCGACAGCGCCAGCACCGCGCGCGGCCGGTTGAGCCAGCCGCCGGCCATCGGCGACAGCGGCGATGGCAGGCCCGCGTCGCGGCAGGCCTCCTCGAGGATCGCGACGTTCGACACCCCGTCCTGCTCGAGCATGTAGCAGACCGGACGATCGGCGGCGACGACGTCCGACGGTCGATCGGGCTCGGTCTTGATCCGGATCCACGGACGCAGCAGATGCCCGATCAGGCGCCAGCGCCACGGTGCGCTCGCGGCGATCGCGTTCGGCAGGCTGGACGGCACGGTACCCATCCGGTGGAAGATACCGGCCCGGAGGTTCAGGAACCGCTAAAGGCGTGACCGGCCGCAGGTCTCAGCCGCCGGCCGCGGCGCCTGCCGCCGCCCGATCGGCGGCCGCGAGCGTGTCCTCGACGTACCAGCGGCCATCGCGGGCGACGAGGTCCACGTCGAAGGAGATCGGCTGGCCGAGCATCACGTAATGGACCTTGAGCCGCGCCCGGTCGCCCTCCTGCGAGACCGTCTCGACGCGCACCGAGTCGAGGACCGCATCGAGCGACAGCCCGTAGCCCGCGAGCACGCGCTTGACCGCCCGGAACGCGATCGAGGCGCGATCGAGCGACTCGTCCCAGCCAAGCGCGTTGAGTTCGTCGAGGGTCGCGACATCGGCCTCGCGCGCGGCCGCCGCGAGATGGCCGATCGCCTCGCGCAGGCGCGCGCGGTCGGTGAACCGGGTGCTCGCGATCCAGCCCGAGACCGCATCGAGCGAGGCCATCGCCTGCTGCTTCGCGAGCGGCGTCAGCGTCTCGCTCTGCTGGATCGCGACCAGCGCCAGCCCCTTCAGCATCGTCACGTTGCGCGCGAGCTGCGGCTCGATCTCGCGTTCGAACTGCGCGAGCTGCGGTTCGATCTCGGCCAGGACCCGGGTCTCGGCGTCGGGCGCCGTCAGCTTCGCCATCCACGCCGCGAAGCGTTCGCGCTCGGCGTCATCGACGGGCCCGGTGGAGCGGGTCGCGTGCTCCGCGCGCAGCCGCTCGATCTCGGCCGGCGGCAGCTGGCCTTCGACGAAGGCGCGGAGGTCGCCGGCGCGCAGCGCCGCGACGCCCGCCTCGACCACGGCCGACGGCTCGCCGGCGTCGCTCGTCGTTGGCGCATCCGCGCGCTTGCAGGCGACGAGGACCAGAGCCAGCACCAGCAGCACGACCGGCCGATGCAGGATGCGAATCGACATGGGGGCCTCCGGAGCAGCCTCGGGGCCCGCGACTGTCGCGGCACGCGGTCGACCCCGCAAGTGCGGGTCGGCCGGCCGTTCAGACGACGCCCGCGCGTGACGGTGCCGCTCGCGGGTGCCGAGCGGAAACACCGGGTCGATTCACCGGACTGCGGCCGCGACGCGCTCGAAAAAAAACCCGGTCGCTGGGCGTCCGGGTTTCAAGCCGGCCGAAGCCGGAGGGGGAATCGCTGGTTGTGGATGGGCGCGGATCTTGGCAATCGCCGTCTCATCCCTGTCCGGCGCGCAAATCGTAACTTAGGTCGCAAAGCTGATGCAATACCGTACTTCATTGTTCTAAGTGCCTGTTTTCATTGAATCAAAGGCATGGGCGCCCCAGCGTCCGGTCGCACGCCTCGACCAGCGCCCGGATCGCGCTGCGGATGTCGGCCTCGCTGCCGCCATTCGCGAGCACCGCGCGCGAGACGTTCGGCAGCACGCGATCGACCGCGCCGGCGAGGCGCCGCGCGACGTCGGCGAAGCTCGCGCCCTGGGCCCCGACGCCGGGGGAGAGCACGTACGAACGCGGGAGGCGGTCGACGGTCTCCGGCGCGTCGCGGCAGGTCGCGCCGACCACGGCACCGAGCGGACCGACCCCGTCGGGCGCGACCCGGGCGTTCCACGTCGTGATCGCATCGGCCAGGGCATCGGCGACGCGCCGCCCGTCGGGTCCGCGCGCGACCTGCAGCGCCTCGCCTTCCGGATTCGACGAGCGCACGACCACGAAGACCCCGGCCTCGGCGCGGAGCGCGCGGTCGACGAGCCCGCGCAGCGCGTCGAGGCCGAGATAGGCGTGCACGGTCAGCGCGTCGGCGCGCAGCGCGGAGGGGCCGAACCAGGCCTCGCCGTAGGCCTCGGCGGTCGAATCGATGTCGCCGCGCTTGGCGTCGGCGAGCACCAGGATCTCGCGCGCGCGGGCGATCGCGGTCAGCTCCTCGAGCGCCTTGAAGCCCTCGGCGCCGAAGCGCTCGAAGAAGGCGACCTGCGGCTTCACGATCGCGAGGTCGAAGTGCGCCGCGGCGAGGATCCGCTCGCCGAGCGCGAGCGCCCCGTCGGCGCGATCGGGCAGGCCCGCGGCCGCCAGCATCGCGGCCGACGGATCGATACCGATGCACAGCGCGCCGAAGCGCGCGAGCCGGGCGCGCAGGCGCGCGGCGAAGGCGTGTTCCATGCCGTGTTCCTCAGTCCAGGCGGCCGAAGCGGTCGATGCACGCGCGCCGATCGTCGCCCGACCCGTCTCCCCGACAGGCGGCCGTGATCGCGTCGAGCCAGGCACCGGGCATCGGATTCGGCAGCACGAACCAGCGCTCGCCCCACCACGACTGGTACGGTGCCACCCGCGCGCGACGCGTCTCGAGGTCCGCGTCGGCGCCACCGAGGAAATCGCCGAGGCCATCGCCGAACAGCGCGATCACGCGATGCTCGCGATCGACCAGCCGCCGCCGGGACCCCTTGTCCCGCCCGAATCCGGCAGCGTCGTCGCGCAGCAGCAGGTTGCCGCCGTCGGGGTCGAGCGGAAAGCCGAGCGACCGCAGCGTCGCGAGCGTCGCCTCGCGCTCGTCCGGCGTGCGGTTGCTGATGTAGTGGACGCGCACGCCGCGCTGCTCCAGCCAGCGGGCGAATTCGACCGCGCCCGGGATCGCACGCGCGCGTGCCGCGCGGAGCCACGCAAGCCGCGTGGCCGGATCGGGCTCGGCCCCCGTCGCGATCAGGCGCCGGTAAAGGCCGGAGCTGTCGATCAGGGTCTGGTCGAGGTCGAAGATCACGGCCGGTGGCTGGCCGGCGTCGTCGCCCTGGTATTCGTCGGCCGGCATCGCGCTCCACTCGCGAAGCTGGTCGGCCCGCGCGGCGGCGATGATCGGATCGAGCCGGTGCCGCGCGCTCTGGAAGACCATCCGCGTCAGCGCCTCGTACTCGGCCGCCGTCTGGACCCAGGCGACCGCGAGCCGCCCGTCGTGGGCGGGCGTCCCGGATTCCGCCGCGGCCGCAGGCGCGTCGCGGGTCGCCGGACTGGCGCAGCCGGCAAGGCCGACGGCCAGCAGGGCGATCGACCATGCACGCATGCAGCCCATCGGCGCCTCCGGAGACTTCGGCCTCGCAATCTACCAGCGCCGCCGCCCTTCGGCCGGCGACGCCGGAGGGCCGACCGGGAGCCGCGTCGCGCCGCCGCGCGCGCCGCGCTATCGTCCCGGGCACCGGGGGAGACTGGCATGCCGAAGTACGCGTGGGCCGTCATCGTCGTCGGCGCGTGGTGGTCATTGACCACGACGCCGGCGGCGGCCGAACCGCCGTCGGCCCGCGCGATCGTCGCGCAGGCGCATGCCGCCGCCGGCGGGCCGGCGTGGGTCCGGCCACGGACGCTGCATCTCGTCGGCACCGCCACGCTCTACCGGGACGGTCTCGCGGACGCGGCGGTCCACGCCGACCACTACGAGATGTGGCGCGTGTTCCCGGACTGGAACGACGCCGCGCACGGCGCCAGCGGCAAGTTCCGGCTCGAGGCCCGCAGCGGCGACCGCGTGCTGATCCGCCAGAGCTTCGACGGGGTCGACACCTGGAGCGCCGAGGGCCGCGTCCCGGCTGCCCAGGCGCAGCGCGAGTGGAGCGAGAACTTCGGCTTCGGGATCATCCGCTTCGCGCTCGATCCGGGATTCACGCTGACTCGGCTTGCCGACGACCAGGTCGAAGGCCACCCCTGCCATGTCGTCCGCGTGACCGACCCCTCGGGCACCGACACGACGTTCTGGATCGACCGCGCCGACCACGCGATCCGCAAGGTCGGCTTCGACACGCCGCGCGGCTGGCACGAGCGGATCTACTCGGACTTCTACCGCGTCGATCCGCCGGGCTTCGTCCAGCCCGGTCGCGTGCGGCTCTACTACCGCGGCGCGCTCGTGAACGACATCCGCTGGCATCGCGCCGTGGTCGACCAGCCGATCGACGAGGCCGTGTTCGTGCTCGATTCGCCGTGAGCGGCCGCAGGCCCGGAGTCGTCGCGCGGTGCCGGACCCTCGCCGCGTGCGTCGTCGCGACGGCCGCCGCGTCCGAGGCCGCCTGCCCGCCCGCCGACGAGCGGGATGCGATCGTCGCCGAGACCGCCGCTGCCGACCCCCGCGATCCGGCACCGTGGACGCGTCGGCTCGAGGTCGCCCGGCTGTGCGCCGACCTGCGCGACGAGGCGGCGGCACGACAGGGCCGCGCCGAGGCCACGATGCGGGCCGGACGCGGGCTCGAGGCGATCGACGATCTCGAGGCGCTGGCGGCGTCCGCCCGCCGGCTCGCCGACCCGGCGCTCGAGGCGACCGCGCGCGAACGGCTGGCGCGGGTCCACGTCGCCGGCGGACGGCCGACCGAGGCCAGGACCGAACTGCTCGCCGCGCTGACGGCACGGGCGACGGTCGACGATCCGCTGGCCACCGCGAGGATCCACTCGGAACTGGCCCGGATCGCCCGCCGTACCGGGGACTACGTCGAGGCGCTGCGGCACGAGCAGCGGGCGCTCTCGCTTCGGCGGCAGCTCGACCCCCCGCGCGAAGTCTCGACTTCGCTGCTCGGGCTCGCGGTGCTGTACGAGCAGATCGAGCGGTTCGGCGAGTCGCGCCGGCACTACGAGGAGGCGCTGGCCGAGGCCGAGCGCAACGGCTCACCCGGCGAACGCTCGGCCGCGCTGCTGGGATTCGCCGGCTTCCTCAACGACTTCGGCCACACCGAGGCCGCGCGCGCGCTCGCGCTGGCGCAGCGCGCCCTCGAGCTCGAGCGGGCGCTCGGCGACGGCGTCGCGACCGGCTCGGTGGAACTGCAGGTCGGGCGCGCGCTCGGCGCGCTCGGCGATGACGCGGGCGCCATGGCCGCCTTCGCGCGCGCCGAGGCGATCGCCGATCGCGCCGGCGCCCGGGCCCTTGCGGCCCACGTCGCCTATCGCCGCGGCGAGCGCCATCTCGCCGCCGGCCGGCTCGACAGCGCGTTGGCCGACATCGAGGCGGCGCGCCGCCTCTACGAGGCGCAGGACAACCATCATCGGCTCGCCAAGGTCCACGGCACGCTGGAGCGCCTGCACACCGCGCGCGGCGACGCGCTCGCCGCCGCGCTGAGCGGTCGCGAGCACTTCCGGCTGCGCAACGCGTTGCTCGGCGCCGATGCGAGCGGCAAGTTCGGCGAAATCCTGTCGAACTTCGCGCTCGGCGAGGCCCGGCACCGCACCGAGATCGCCGAACGCGAGCGCGAACTCGAGGCGTTGCGCGCGCAGCGCGAACGCGAGCGGGTCCGGCTGGCGCTGTGGCTGGTGGCCGCGTTGCTCTCGGTCCTGCTGGTGCTGGCTTGGCGGCACCTCGGCACGCGCCGGCTGATGGCGATGCTGCGCGCCAACCAGCGCGCCCTCGAACGGGCCCACGGCGAGCTCGCCCTGCGCAGCGAGGCCCTGTGGCGGGTGTCGATCACGGACTCGCTGACCGGCCTTGCCAGCCGGGCCCACGGCCTCGACCGATTGCGCGCGATGCTCGGCGACCATGCCGAGACCGGTCGATCGCCGGCCGTGCTGGTCGTCGACCTCGACCACTTCAAGCAGATCAACGACCGCCACGGCCATCTCGTCGGCGACGAGGCGCTGCGGCTCGCCGCCGCCGCGATCGGGGCCGGCCTCGCGTCCGGAGACTTCGCCGCGCGACTGGGCGGCGAGGAGTTCCTGGTCGTCCTCGCCGACGTCGGGCGCGGCGATCTCGCATTCCAGGCGGAACTCCTGCGCCGTCGGATCGAGCAGGTCGAGCTGCGCAGCGACACCGCGGTCGTCCACCTCTCGGCCAGCATCGGCGCCTGCTGGGTCCGCGATCTGCCCGACCCGACCGTCACGGGCGTCCTGCGGGTCGCGGACGCCGCGCTCTACGAGGCCAAGCACGCGGGTCGGAATCGCGTCGTCGTGCACGGCGCGCGCCCGGCAACGGACGGCGCCCGCTCCGGCCGCACCGACGGATCGTGACCTCCGACACGATCCGCGTGTGACGCACGGCGCTGCGCGCCGCGTGGTCGCACGTCAGACTCCCGCCCGTCATGCGAACGTCACCGGAGGAGGACCGTGGCGAACGTCCGTACCCGCTTCGATGCGATCACCGCCTATCTCGGTCGCGCCCATGGCGCGCGGACCACGCGCGTCCGCGGCCGCCTGTGCCTCGGGATCGACAAGGCCACGTTCATGGCCGTGCATTCGACCGGGATCGGTTTCCGACTGCGCGGCCGGGCGCTGTCCCAGGCGCTGACCCTGCCCGGGGTCCGGCCCTGGCATCCGGTCGATCCCGAGCGCATCGCGCCCGGCTGGGTGCTGGTGCCGAGTGCCCATGCCTCGCGCTGGGACCGGCTGGCGATCGAGGCGCTGCGCACCGCGCGCATCGCGCAGGCCCAGCGCTACGTGCGCGAGGCTGCCGCGGGCATCGCAACCGCGGCGATCCCGCTGCCGCCTCCCTCGACGGTCGAGAGTCTCGCGGCACGGGTCCGCTCCGCGATCGCGCGCAACTTCGGCGGCCTGATCCTCGCGCGGGCGGCCTGATCGCCGCTGTCGCCGTCGGGCGCCGGCGCGTCAGTCGAGGCGGTAGGCGACCCGGTCGGCATCGAACGCGAGCAGCCCGTCCGCCTCGAGCGCGGCGATCACGGCCTCGACCGCCCCCGCGCCGCTCCCGGGACCAAGCAGCGTCGCGATCGCGTTGGCGAGCGTCTTCC
>PVBP01000078.1 GCA_002995625.1 Lysobacteraceae bacterium
ACCGAGGACGCGGCCAGCGAGATGAAGCGCTACCTCGCCGGCGACCTCGACCTGACCGAGAGCGTGCCGGCCGGCAACCTCGAGCGCCTGCGCGCGCGCTTCGGCGACGAACTGGTCGTCGCGCCGATGCTCGGCACCTACTGGCTGGGCCTGAACCTCCGGCGCGCGCCGTTCCGCGACGCGCCGGAGCTGCGGAAGGCGCTCTCGCTCGCGATCGACCGCGAGATCCTCGTGCGCCACGTGACCGGCTTCGGAGAGGCGCCGGCCTTCGCGATCGTGCCGCCCGGCACGGACGGCCACCGCGACGCGACCCCCGAGTGGGCCGGCTGGTCGCAGGCCGGGCGCGAGGCGCACGCGCGCGCGCTCTACGCGCGCGCCGGCCATTCGCGCGAGCGGCCGCTCGAGGTCGAGCTCCGCTACAACACCTCGCCGCAGCACCGGCGGCTCGCGCTCGCGGTCGCGGCGATGTGGCGCGAGGTGCTCGGCGTGCGCACCCGTCTCGTCAACGAGGAGTGGAAGGTGTTCGTCGTCAATCGCCGTGCCGGCCGGCTGACGCAGGCGTTCCGCGGCACCTGGATCGCCGACTACGACGATCCGATGAGCTTCCTCGAGACCTTCCGCCGCGGCTCCCCGCTCAATGCGAGCGGCTACGACGATCCGGCCTTCGACGCGCTGCTCGACCGCGCCGCGCGCGAGCCCGATCGCGCGCGCCGCGCGGAGCTGCTGCATCAGGCCGAGACCCGGCTGATCGACGCCCACGCGGTGATCCCGCTGTACTTCTACACCGCCAAGCAGCTCGTGCGGCCGCGGGTCGAGGGCTTCCGGCCGAATCCGATGGACCGCCACCCGACCCGCTTCCTGCGCCTCGCGGACGCCGCCGCGCCGTGATCCGCGCGCTCGCGACCCGGGCGCTCGAGGCGCTGGTGACGCTGTGGCTGCTGGTCACGCTGACCTTCGTGCTGCTGCGCGCCGCGCCCGGCGGCCCGTTCGACGTCGAGCGCGACGTGCCGCCGGAGATCGCGGCCAACCTCGCCGCGCGCTTCCACCTCGACGAGCCGCTGCCGGTCCAGTACCTGCGCTACCTCGGCCAGATCGCGCGCGGCGACCTCGGGCCCTCGTTCCAGTATCCCGACTTCACGGTCGGCGAGCTGATCCGCGCCGGCCTGCCGGCGACATTGCTGACCGGCTCGCTGGCGCTGGTGCTCGCGCTCGCGCTCGGCACGGTTGCGGGCGCCTTTGCTGGCTGGCGCGCCGGAGGCGCCGCGGATCGCGCGGTCACGCTCGGCGCGGCATTCGGGGTCTCGATCCCGAAGTTCGTCGCCGCGCCGATCCTGATCCTCGTGTTCGCGGTCTGGCTCGGCTGGCTGCCGGCCGGCGGCTGGGGCGAGGGGCGGCACGTCGTGCTGCCGGTCGCGGCGCTCGCGCTGCCGGGCATCGCGGTGGTCACGCGGCTGATGCGCGGCTCGACGATCGAGGTGCTGTCGAGCGACCACGTCCGCGCCGCGCGCGCCCGCGGCATCGAGGGCCACGACCTGTTCCTGCGCCACGTGCTGCGGCCGGCGTTCGCGCCGGTGCTGGCGTGGACCGCGCCGGCGATGATCGCGGTGCTGACCGGCTCGACCGTGGTCGAGCAGATCTTCGGCATCCCCGGCATCGGCCGCTACTTCGTGCAGGGCGCGCTGAACCGCGACTACACCCTCGTGCTCGGCGTCGCGCTGGTCGCGGGCCTGCTGATCGTCGTCGTCAACCTGGTCGTCGACGCGCTGCGGCTCTGGCTCGACCCTCGGCTGCGGAGCGGCTGAACCCGGCGGCGATTGCCGCCGAACGAAGCGAGCCTGCGGCCAGTCCGCGGCGAGAGAGTCCGCTCGAAAGCGGCCATTTGCTCGGACTCACGTCCTTGCTTCGGCGCCACGAAGCCCTTCCCGTGCCTGGCCTGATCGCAGGTCGTCCGAAGATTTGAGACGAAGACCCGGCATCCTCGCCACGGGCCTGCACCGATGCGGATAGCAGCGGGGACATGTCCATGGCTGGCGATGCGGCTCCCGCGCCGCATACGCTGAATCGGTCGATCGGATTGGCATGTGGGTGCCGACAGGGAATCCCTTCGACCGCGGACTTGGAAAATGAATTACGGCAGGGTGATATTGTCGTCGCGGCCCCCGGATTACTCAACGAGCTCGGATCTGCTGCGGAATCTCATCGATGAGTGATTTCGACGTCTTCTTCCGGCGCGCCTTGAAGGGCGTCGATCCGTTCCCGTATCAGCGGGCGCTGGCGCTCGGGTCGTGGCCCGACTTGCTCGAGATCCCGACCGGGCTCGGCAAGACCGCGGCCGTCACACTGGCCTGGCTGTGGAAGCGCGGCTGGCGTGATGGCGATCGCAAGGCCGAGCCGGATCCGCACACTCCGCGCCGCCTGGTCTGGTGCCTGCCGATGCGGGTGCTGGTCGAGCAGACGCAAGGCAATATCGAGACCTGGCTCCGGAATCTCGACTTACTCGGTGACCCGGGCGCTGGCAAGGTCTCGGTGCATCTCTTGATGGGCGGATCGGAGGCCGTGGCCCATGCCGAGTGGGCGGAGCATCCGGACGAGGACATGATCCTCGTCGGCACCCAGGACATGCTGCTGTCGCGCGCCCTGATGCGTGGCTACGGCATGAGCCGTTACCAGTGGCCGGTGCACTTTGCGCTGTTGCACAACGATGCCTTCTGGGTCTTCGATGAAGTGCAGCTGATGGGTCCGGGCCTGCCGACCAGCGTCCAGCTGAACGCCTTCCGCGGGCAGCTCGGGGCAGTGAAACCGAGCTGCAGCCTCTGGGTGTCGGCCACGCTGAACCGGCAGTGGCTCCACACGGTGGATCATCCCGCCAACGCGCTCGTGTCACTGGCGCTGTCGAGTGCGGAGGCAAGTCAGCCTGCAGTCCGGAAGCGGCGCGAGGCCGTGAAGCGCCTCTCGCGCAGCTCAGTCCAGCTCGACGGCGGTACCAAGGGCGATGTCGAGTGTTACCTCGCCGCGCTCGCCGAGGCGGTGCGCAACGGCCACGTGCCTGGAACGACGACGCTGGTGATCCTCAACACCGTCGAGCGCGCTCAGGCGCTCTACGAGCTTCTAGGCCCGGCGACGGCCAGGCGCGGCAGGAAGGCACGGATCGATGTCGAGCCGTCTCCCGGCCCCGAGCGATTGCTGATCCACGCCCGTTTCCGGGGACCGGATCGACGCGCGATCGAGGCGCGACTCCGTGAGCCACCGCCCGGAGATGGGCGCATCGTCATCGCGACGCAGGCGATCGAGGCTGGCGTCGATATGACCTCGCGCACGCTGTATACGGAGGTCGCGCCCTGGTCCTCGCTGGTGCAGCGTTTCGGGCGCTGCAACCGATATGGCGAGTTCAACGATGGCGGCGCCGACGTGTTCTGGATCGATCTCGCCGACGACCCGGAGCTGGCGCGGCCGTATACGCCGGACGAGCTCGCCGCTGCCCGCGACAAGTTGTCCTGTTTGACCAGCGCCAGTCCGGGCAACTTGCCAGCCACCGACGAAGCCGCGCCGCTGCATCCGGTCCTGCGACGCAAGGACTTCCTCGACCTCTTCAATACCGACCCGGACCTGTCCGGGTTCGACGTGGACATCGCGCCGTACGTGCGGGATGCCGATGAAGCCGATGTACTGCTGTTCTGGCGCGAGTTCGGCGATGACCCCAACCAAGCGCTTCAGCCGCCGCCGGCGCGCGACGAGCTCTGCCGAGCCGGACTCGGCAAGACTGCGGTTCGGGCCCTGCTCGATCGGCTCGAGCGCGGCCAGGCCTGGCGTTGGGATCCGCTGGTCCGACGCTGGCAGCGACACGAGCGGGGCGACCGCCTGCGTCCGGGTCTCCTGCTGATGATCGCTGCCGAAGCCGGCGGCTATCGCGCCGATCTCGGCTTCAGCGCTGACGAAAGACGCAGGGTGGAGCCGGTGTCCGTCCCGATGCTGCTCGACCCGGAACCCGAAGCCTATGACGCCGACCCGCGCAGCCTGTTGAGCCGGCCGATCGAGCTGTCCCGGCACCTCGCCAACGTCCAGCGAGAAGCGGAAGTGCTGTGCGATGCGTTGGCGGTGGCCGGGCCGGATCGCGACGCGGTCGTGTCCGCTGCCCGGTGGCACGACCTCGGCAAGACCCACGAGGCCTTCGATGCGATGCTGCGCGAGGCGCATCGGCAGGGAACCGGGACGGAACTCGGCGAAGGCTTCTGGGCCAAGGCCGGTCGCCTCCCTCAGCACCAATCTGGTCGCGCACGCTATCGGGTCCTGCGCGATGGCCGCGAGATCGAGCGCCGGCACTTCCGCCACGAACTCGCCTCGATGCTCGCCTGGCTGCATGCGCGCAAACACGCGAGCGATCCCGAGACCGATCTTGTCGCCTATCTGATCGCGGCCCACCATGGCAAGGTGAGGCTCAGCCTGCGCGCGCTTCCCGGCGAGCGCGAGCCCGAGGAGGGCGGCCTGTTCGCGCGCGGCGTCTGGGACGGCGATGAGCTCCCCGCCTTCCGCTTCATGGATGGACAAGCACTGCCAAGGACGCCGCTTCATCTCGACCTGATGCAGCTCGGCGAGGGGCAGCAAGGGCCGTCGTGGACCGCGCGCACCCGCCGCCTCCTCGAGGCGCTGGGGCCTTTCCGGCTCGCGTATCTGGAGGCGTTCGTGCGGATCGCCGACTGGCGCGCATCACGCCGGGAACAGATCGTCGCAGCGACGAGTCCGGCACCAGCAGGCGCCCATTCGGGCCCCGCGCAACCTGGATCGATCCAGCAACCGCTTGTCGCAGCGACGAGCCCGCCCGACAATCCCTCGCATGGACTGGAGACAAGTCATCCTGCGCTGGCGGACGCGACCCCCGACGGATCGCGCCAGGATCCGCTGGAGCCGCATTCCCCGCAACGTGGCCCGCAGCATGGCCTTCGAGGGGGAGCCGGTGGACCAGGCGATGCTGGAAGCGGAACGCAGGCACCGCGACATGCCACCCGGTATCTCGAGACCACGCTCGGCATCCTGAGCCATGCCGAACTCGCGCCGCATCTCGCCCGGCGCGCCCAGGCGCTCGAAGAGCGGATCGAAGAGGGTGAGTTCGCCGGGCGCGCGCTCGACGACGCGCTGATCCTCGAACTCCACAACGCGCTGTGCGCGGAGCTGACGCCACGGCTCGCCGGCTGGCGCAGGATCGACGTCACCGTCGGCGCACACCAGCCGCCCGCCTGGCCCGAGGTTCCGGTGCTGATGCGCGAGTATGCGCGCGACCTCGAGGCGCGGCTTCAACATCTGCCGAACGAGCCCGACGAGCGCCTGCTCGAGACCCTCGCCTTCGCCGAGGGACGCCTGTTGCACATCCATCCGTTTGCGGACTTCAACGGGCGCGTCACGCGGATCTTCCTGCGCGAGCTGCTGCGCCGTTTCGATCTGCCCGCGGTCGATCTCGCGCCGGAGCCGGGCCCGCAAGGCCAGCGCTACCTGCGGGCGCTGGCGGCGGCCGATGGCCGGGACCTGAATCCGTTGATGGCGATCTGGCGAGAACGCTTCGAGGAGGCACCATGAGCACCCTCACCGACTTGCCGCTCCCCGGCTGTACCCCGACACCTCTCGCCGCCTACCTCAAGGGGCTTGCCGTGTTGCGCCTGGTCGCCGAGCAGGGAGCCGATCCACGGGCGTCCGGCTACTGGCGCGATGATGTGTTCGTGCTGCGGTCCTCGCTCGATCGCGATCGCTTGCTGCGCTTCCTTCTCGAGCGCTATGCGCCGACGCCGCTGATCGCGCCGTGGAACGGCGGCAGCGGGTTCTATCCCAAGGACAATCGTGAGGCGATCGATGCGTTGGCCAACGCCGACGCCGGGCGCTTCGCGGCGTATCGCCGCGCCATCGAACTTGCGCGGACGCTCGTCCGGACGGCCTGCCATGAGGAAAGCCCGAAGAACGAGGACAAGGCGGCCTTTCTTGCCCGCCTGCGAAATCGGGCCGACGAGCCCCTGCTGCGCTGGATGGATGCGGCGGTGATCCTCGCCGAAGACAACCCCCGCTACCCGCCGCTGCTCGGGACTGGCGGCAACGATGGCCGGCTCGATTTCACCAACAACTTCATGCAGCGGCTCCTGCAGCTGTTCGAGCCCGGAGACGGAAAGCCTCGAAAGGACGCGGAGAACCTGCTGGCCACCGCGCTGCTCGCAGAGCCGACCCACGCGCTGTCGAGCCAGGCGATCGGCCAGTTCTCGCCGGGCGATGCGGGTGGACCCAACGCGACCGCCGGCTTCGATGGCGCGTCCCGCGTCAACCCCTGGGATTTCGTCCTGATGCTTGAAGGCGCCGTGTTGCTCGCGGCCTCGGCCGTGCGGCGCCTCGAATCCGGCAGCGGCGCCGTGCTTTCAGCGCCGTTCACTGTGCGCAGCCGCGCCGGGACCGTCGGCTCTGCCGCGGGAAGCGACGATGCCGATTCGCGCGGCGAGATCTGGCTGCCGCTCTGGGGCAGGCCTTTCTCGATATCCGAACTGGGCAGCCTGTTGTCCGAAGGCCGTGCTGCACTGGGCACTCGGCCCGCGCAGGATGGTCTCGACTTCGCCCGGGCCGTCGCCAGGCTCGGCGTGGATCGCGGCATCATCGCTTTCCAGCGCTATGGCTTCTTGATGCGTTCGGGCAAGGCCTTTCTCGCAACGCCACTTGCCCGCATGCCGGTTCGGCGCAATCCGGGTGCCGACCTGATCGACGACCTCGACCGCAACGAGTGGTTGTCACGGTTCCAGCGCGTGGCGCGCGACGACAGGACGCCGAATGCCTTTCGCGCGCTCGCGATGCAGCTCGACGCGGCCCTGTTCGCGCTGACGCAGCGGGCGGATCGCCTGAGCATCGAGCGCGTCCTGCGTCTGCTCGGTCGCGCCGAAGTTCTGGCGTCTTCAAGCGCGGGTCTCCGCGAACAGCTCGCGCCGGTGCCGCGTCTGTCGGCGGCGTGGGCCGTCGCGGCCGACGACGGCCGCGCCGAGTTTCGCATCGCCCACGCGCTGGCAGGACTTTCGCTTACCGGTATCGGGGATCCCGATCGGGTCCGGCTTGGACTTCGGCCGCATCTGGCGCTGCTCCGGCCGGATGGCCAGGCCTGGGACAAGGACAGCCGCCTGGCCTGCTGGGGCCCGGGCCCGCTGGCGCGCAATCTGGTTGCCTTGCTGCATCGTCGGCGGCTCGAGGCGGTTCGTCTCGGCGCCGAGGGCGAGGTGCTGGCCAGCCGGGCCGGCGCGACGCGCGATGACGTGGCCCTTTTCTTGCTCGGACGGACCGACGACCGCCGCATTGCCGAGCTCGCCCACGGACTCGGCTGCGTCGAGCGGCTCGACCTCGGCGTACCGCCGCCCTCGTCATCGACCGCGCTTCCGCCCGCCTACACGCTGCTGAAGCCGTTCTTCGTGTCCGAGGCCCTGCTTCGCCGAGTTGGATGGCTGGCGCCCGAGCGCGGTCTCCGACTCCCTTCCGAAATGCCGGCAAGACTTGCGGCCGACGACATCGACGCGGCTTTGCGTCTCGCCTGGCAGCGCCTGCGCATGCTCGGCAAGAGACTGCCGGGGCGCGGGCCGCCGAGCGCACCGCGTCGCGGCGACGGGCCGCGGCTGCTCGCCGCGCTCGTCATCCCGCTCGCTTCCCGCGAGATGGTCCGACTGCTTGCCGATCTCGACCTCGAAAGCGACGAAGAGCCCACCGCACCCCTCGCGAACCTCGCCTGAAAGGAGACCCGCCATGTCACTCGATTTTGCCGCTCTTGCCGAAGCACCCCGCCTGCTGATGGAGGCCCGGCTCAAGCCCCTGCAAGGCACGCGCTTTCAGCCGACCGGCTTTCCGAACCTCGGCCCCGCAACCTACGACGGGCCCGACGGCAGCCGCCTGCTGCTGGTGGAATCGGCCCAGAGCATGGCCAACCGGCTCGAGGCCGTTTGCTGGGATCGAGTCGCTGACGACTGGGTGGCTCCACTCCGCGGCCTGCCCGTGGTCAAGGTGCAGGACACGAACGGGCAGTCGCTGACGAATACGGTACTCGAAGCGCACCGCCTCAACTCGCCGTACATCCTGGAGGGCCAGGACACCTCGGTGCTCGAGCGGCTCAAGCGGGATCTCGCCGGCATGGAAGAGGGCGCGGTGGACGTCCGAAAGCTCGCCGGCATTCTTCTCGAGCTCGACACCAACGCCTTGCTGCATGGCGTGTTCCTCGCCAAGTCCGACCTTGCCGGCGGGCGTCTCCGCCTGCCGCGCGCGCTGTCGGCATTCATCGAGGCCGGGGACGTGCGCGAGGCCCAGAGCGGCGGGGTCAAGAACGACCACGTCAACCCGTCCGGCGATACGGCCAAGGGTTTCGGAAACGTGCCCTTTGCACGCTCGGAGTTCGTTTCACCGAGGATCACGGCCTACTTCAATCTCGACCTCGCGCAGATCCGCGCTTACGGACTGGGCGCGGCCGTCACGCAGCTCCTGATTGCGCTGGCCCAGTTCAAGATCCGCGCATTTCTCGACGCGGGGCTCCGACTGCGCACCGCCTGCGATCTCGAATGCGAAGCGCTGAACGTCACACGGCCCGAAGGGTACGCCGTGCCCGCGAGAGCGGCGCTCGAAGAAGCGCTGCCCGGGCTCATCGCCGCCGTCGCGCGAGACAAGGGTTGGCCGGAGAACCGCGTCACGACCGTGATCTGGCAAGGCGGCGGCAAGACCAAGACCGACAAGGGCAGGGATAAGGGCAAAGACAAACGGGAAGAACGCGAAACCAAAGCCGACTGAGCGACTGCCATGCTGGCCATCGAGCTCACCTTTCCCGGCGGCCGCTACCACGCGACGCCCTGGGGCCGGCACGTCAACGAAGCCGCCATCGCGTGGCCGCCCGAGCCCTGGCGACTGTTCCGCGCGCTGATCGCGACCTGGCATCGCAAGTTCGATCCGGCCAGCCATCCGCGCCACCGGCTCGCGGACCTCCTGTCGAGGCTCGCCGAAGCGCCGGCGCCCAGCATGCGTCTGCCCGAGGACGTGATCCATGCCCACACGCGGCACTACATGCCCGGCAAGGGCGACAAGCGCACGCTGATCTTCGACGGCTTCGTGCGCCTCGACAACGACGACCCGGTCGTGCTCGCCTGGCCTGATCTCGAGCTCGACGCGGATTCGCGTTCGATGCTGGGCGACCTGCTCCACGCGATGGGCTATTTCGGCCGTGCGGAGTCGTGGGTCGATGCCCGCCTCACCAACTGGACCGCCGATTTCAACTGCCTTCCCGATGCGCCGGAGGTGGACGAGCAGTCCGGTGAAGTGCTCGGCGACCGGGTGCGCGTGCTGGCGCCGCGCACGCTGGAGGACTACGCCGCATTTCGAAGCGCCCGCCTGAGTGCCCAGCATCGCCCGAGCGCGAAGCTCAAGAAGTCGCTCCCCGAAGACTGGCTCGCAGCCCTGAGCCTCGACACGACCGACTGGCAGGACGCCGGCTGGAACGTGCCGCCGGCGGCCCGCGTGCTGACCTACCGACGGCCAGCGGACGCGCTGCCCGCGGTCGCGCGGCGCGTCCACGCTCGTCCAGTCTCGGTTGCCCCAAAGACCGCGATCCCGACCACGGCGCGCTTCGCCCTCTACGGCAACCCATTGCCGCGCATCGAGGACGCGCTGCGCGTAGGCGAGGCATTGCGTGCCGCCGTCATGGGTCGCGCGAAGCGCCTGTTGGGCGCCGATGCGGTGCCCGCGGAGCTCTCCGGCCACGGCTTGCCGGACGAGAACCGCCACGGCCATGCGTTCTGGCTCCCGGATCCGGATCGCCGCGGGATCGTCGATCACGTGATCGTCCATGCTCCGGACGGTTTCAGCCCGGATGCCGTGCGCGTGCTCACCGCCCTCGACCGGGTTCGATGGGAAGATGGCGAGCCGCTGCGAATCCTGTTGGAAGCCATCGGGCCGGCCAGCCTGTTCGAAGCGCTAACGCCGCTAACTGGCGAATCGAGCGTCTGGCGCAGCATCACGCCCTATCTGCATCCCTGGCATCTCAAGAAGGCGGAGCAGCGGAGCGCCGATGCGCTGCACGCCGCGTGGCTCGGCCAGTTGTGCAAGGAGTGGACCGCGCGCGCGCCGGGCATGACGCCCCCCATCGGGCTCGACGTGCTGGAGGCGGCCGACTTCGGAGGCCGTCGTCTGAAGCCCATCCACTACCGAAGATTTCGCCGCAAGCGGGGTCTCAGCCAGCCCGACACGCTCGGCCGGATCGTCGAGCTGCGCTTCGCGAAGCCCGTGCGCGGACCGCTAGCACTGGGTTTTGGCTGTCACTTCGGCCTGGGTCTCTTCGTGCCGGTGGAGGCCGTGCGGTGAATTGCGCGATCGCGGCCGCACCCAGGTCCTGGCAAGACGCCAGGAACGCGGGTGAACCGCCGCACGCAAGCGCTGGCCTCGACCGGGCCCGTCCGAAGCGACGGCGCCTGCTTTCTCCGGCACCCACTGTCGGAGCCGTGGGTCGCGATTGAGAGAGCATCGGGAATCGATCGATCGTCAAGGAACATCCTGGAACGGCGGACGCATGGCCCGGTGTGAGGAGCCCGCATGGACCCCAACCAGCCTGAACTCGAACTCCCGTTCCCCGAGCTCGCCGCCGATCAGCCGCCGATCCCGGTGCGGATGCTCAACGAGCATGTCTACTGCCCGCGCCTTGCGTACCTGATGTGGGTCCAGGGCGAATGGCTGGATTCCGCCGACACGATCGACGGTCGCCATCGGCATCGGCGTGTCGACAAGCCCTCCGGCGATCTGCCCGCGGCGGACAAGGCCGAGGCCGAACGGGTCGAGATCCACGCGCGCTCGATCACCCTGTCATCGAACAAGCTCGGGCTGATCGCGAAGCTCGACCTCGTCGAGGGCGAAGGCAACCTCGTCACGCCGGTCGACTACAAGCGCGGCAAGCGCCCGCACATCGCGCGCGGCGTCTACGACCCCGAGCGCGTCCAGCTTTGCGCCCAGGGCCTGCTGCTGCGCGAGCACGGCTACGTCTGCGACGAAGGCGCGATCTACTACGTCGAGAGCCGCGAGCGCGTCCGCGTGCCCTTCGACGACGAGCTGCTGGCACTGACTCGCAGGTCGATCGCGGAACTCCGTGCGATGGCGGCCGGTGGTCGCATCCCGCCGCCGCTCGAGGACAGCCCGAAATGCCCGCGCTGCTCGCTGGTGACGATCTGCCTGCCCGACGAGGTTCGCTGGCTGAGGGACCAGCCCGATCTGGCGCCGCGGCCGCTCGCCGTGCCTCACCACGAATCGGTTCCGCTGTACGTCCAGCAGCACAACGCCAAGCTCGCGAAGAAGGGCGAAACGCTCGAGGTCAGCAAGGACGACAACGTCCTCGCCACCGCCCGGATCGCCGAGGTCTCGCAGGTGGTGCTGATGGGCAACGTCTACGTGACCTCGCCGTGCCTGACCGAGCTGATGCAGCGTGGCATCCCCGTCACCTGGCACAGTTACGGAGGCTTCTTCCACGGCCACACGATCGGCAACGGCCACAAGAACGTCGAGCTTCGCACCGCGCAGTACCGAGCCAGCTTCGATGACCGCATCTGCCTGCGCATCGCCCGCGGCCTCGTGGCGGCCAAGATCGCCAATCAGCGCACGCTGCTGCGGCGCAACTGGAAGCCCGACGACAAACCTGAGCGCCTGCTCGATGATCTGAAGCGCCTGCAGCAGCAGTCCGTACGGGCAGAGAACCTCGAAACGCTGCTTGGCATCGAAGGTCAGGCAGCCGCGCTCTACTTCGGCCACTTCCGCGAGCTGATCCGGCGGGAGCCGGATGGCGAGAGCTTCGCGTTCGACTTCACGACCCGCAATCGACGCCCGCCGACCGATCCCGTCAATGCGATGCTCTCGCTGGCCTACACGCTGCTGGTCCGCACCCTCACCGTCACCCTGCAAGCCGTTGGCTATGACCCGTTCCGAGGCTACTACCACCAGCCGCGCTACGGCCGTCCGGCGCTCGCGCTCGACCTGATGGAGCCCTTCAGGCCCCTGCTGGCGGACTCCACCGTCATCCAGGTCATCAACAACGGCGAGGTCCACCCCACCGACTTCGTCAGCGCAGCCGGCAGCGTGAACATGCATCCGGATGGCCGCAAGCGCCTCATTGCCGCGTTCGAGCGCCGCCTCGACCACGAGATCACGCACCCGCTGTTCGGCTACCGACTGAGCTACCGGCGCCTTCTGGAACTCCAGGCGCGCCTGTTCGGCCGATTCCTGTTGGGCGAACTGCCCGACTACCCCAACTTCACCACCCGATGAGGCGTCGCAGCCCGTGAGACACCGATGGACGAGCATCTCTACCTGGTGACCTACGACATCCGTGACGACGGCCGCTGGCGGCGGATCTTCAAGCTGATGAAGGGCTATGGCGAGTGGCTGCAGCTCTCGGTGTTCCAGTGCCGCCTGAGCCGACGGCGACACGCCGAACTGGTCCAGTTGCTCGATGGCATCATCAAGCACGGGACGGACGCCCTGCTGATCATCGACCTCGGTCCCGCCGACAAGGTGAAGCCGCGAGTCCTGAGCCTCGGCGGCCAGGGGTTCGAAGCGGTTCAGCGCGCTCCGATCATCGTGTGACGGCCGCAGCGGCCGGCTGCCCGCCGGGCGATCGCGAGCGCTCCCGCGGTGCCAGAAGCACCGGTGACCGCTCGCATCGCGAAGTTCCTTGTCAATCAGTGAGATGCATCCGCTGTCTCAGGCGCTTCGTCAGCTGCGCCGGCATGCGTCCCGGGCGTCCGCGGCAGCGCTCGCATCGACAAGGACTTATGCTTGGCGCGCGGGGGCTTGGCCAGCCCCCCTTTCCGCGGCCATTTGGCCGCGGCCTCATTGAA
>PVBP01000079.1 GCA_002995625.1 Lysobacteraceae bacterium
GCCTCGATGGACACGCGTTCGGAAGCCGGCGGCAGCCGCTCGTCCGGCGCGCGCCGCTCCGGGGGCGCGCGGCCGGTCAGCAGGCGGTGCAGCAGCGCGCCGAGGCCGTGCACGTCCATCGCCGTGTCGGCGTGCGCGCCGGCGAGCTGCTCGGGGGCCGCGTAGCCGGGGGTCAGGGCGAGGCGCTGCGTGCGGGTCTCCTCGCCGTCGGCCGCGACCAGGCCCGCGATCCCGAAGTCGAGCAGGTGCACCTCGCCGTCGCGATCGACCAGCACGTTGCCGGGCTTCAGGTCGCGATGGACCACGAGCCCGCGGTGCGCGTGCGCGACCGCCGTGGCGACCTCGCGCAGCAGCCGCACGCGGGCCGGCACGTCAAGCCCGCAAGCGACGCACCAGGCGTCGATCCGCTCGCCGTCGACGAGCGGCATCGCGATCCACGGCGTGCCGTCGTCGAGCGCGCCGGCGTCGAGCAGCGGCACGATCCGCGGGTGGTTCAGGCGTCCGAGGATCTGCTGCTCGCGCACCAGCCGCGCGCGGCCGTCGCCGAGCAGCGCGCCGGTCGTGAGCAGCTTGACCGCGGCGCGCCGCCCCGGGTGGCCGGTGTCCTCGGCGGCGAACACCACCGACATGCCGCCGCGTCCGATCTCCTCGAGCAGCCGCCAGCGGCCGGCCTGGCCGGCGAAACGCGCGCTCGCGTGCCGTGCGGTGCGCGCGCGCGCGGTCTCGATGCCGGCCCCGAACGCGGAATCCGCCGCCAGCATCCGTGCGACGCGCTCGCGGACCCGCGGGTCGGGCGCGAGGCGTTCGAGCGCCGTCGGCCGTTCGGCGGGGTCGAGATCCAGCAGGGCGTCGAGGATGCGATCGGCCGCGCGCCAGAGGTCGGTGTCCTCCTGCGGGCGTGGCGATCCCGGTGCGTCGTCGCCGCTCATGTCCCCGCGATGCGGCCAGGAGACGGCGGCCCCAGCTGGGCGGCGAGGAAGGCCCGCGCCCGCAGCCAGCCGCGCCGCACCGTGCGTTCGTTGACGCCGCGCAGCGCGGCGATCTCGACGAAGTCGATCCCGGCGAACCAGTGCAGCTCGACCAGCTCGCGCTGCGCGGGATCGATCGTCTCGAGCGCGTCGAGCGCCTGGTCGAGCGCGAGCAGGTCGATCGGACGGCTGTCCTCGGCCAGGCCCTCGGTCAGCGTGACCGGCAGCCAGTCGCCGCCGCGCTTGTCGGTCGCCCGCCTGCGGGCCTCGTCGATCAGGAGCTGGCGCATCGCGCGCGCGGCGCAGGCGAGGAAGTGCCGCCGGTCGACGACGTCCAGCGGTCGATGGCGGCCGAGGTGCAGGTAGAGCTCGTTGATCAGCACCGTCGGCGTCAGCGTCGCCTCCGGCGAGGCACCCTGGCGCCTCGCCGCCCGGCGCAGTTCCGGATAGAGCAGTTCGAAGACCCGGTCGAGCGCGGCGCGATCGCCCGAGCGCGCCTGCCCGAGCAGTTCGGTGATCTCGGCCATGCCGCGAAGGCTAACGCCTCCGAAACGGACGAGGCGGGTCAATCGAAGCCGTTCGCGAAAAGCACCTCGCCGAGGCAGGGCGCCGGAAGGTAGGTGCCGGGCGAGGCGATGTCGGGCGTGGCGCCGGTCGACGCGACCGAGCCGTAACCGTCGCCGAGGGCCGACAGCACCCAGCCCGCGATCTGGTTGTTGCCGATCACGCTGCACGGCGCCTGGCCGCTGCGGTTCTGGGTGCGGATCGTGCCGGGGTAGGTCTGGTCGCCGTAGAACAGGCGGTCGACCGTGAGCCCGGCGGCGTCGAAGACGTGGATCTGGTCGTTGCGGCCGAGGTTGTTGCCGGCACTGGCGCCGAGTTGGCCGATCACCTTGACCGTCGCCGGCAGGTTCCACGCGCTGCGGAAGGCCTCGGCGGTGTTCTCGGTGACGAGCGCGGACTCGCCCGGGGCCAACACGCCGATCGCCGACAGCGGGAACGCGCCCGGGACCGCGTTGCTGTCGTCGAGGCTCCAGCCGGTGAGGTCGACCGGATCCGAGCCGAGGTTGGTCAGCTCGACGAACTCGCCGTGCGCGCCGGCGTACATGAACTCGGTGATGCGCACGCCCTCGGTGCCGCCGAGGAAGTATTCGAGCCGGCGCGGGCCGCGCTCGGCGAGTGCCGGGAAGAAGGTCGCGGACTGGAAGCCGTTCGAGGCAGTCGCGCCGACGTACCAGTCGACGCGCTGGCCACGCACTCCCGGAATCGGCAGCTGCGCGCCGTAGACGCCATCGCCGGCAGCGCCATCGCCGGACTGCCCGTCGTCGCGCATCGCGGTGCGGAGGTACGTCTGGGTCGGATCGGGCCGGTAGAACAGCTCGACCGTGGCGACCGGATTGCCGGCCGGCGCGACGCTTGCGGTGACGAAGACCGGCTCGCCGGGCTGCGGGCTGGTCGCCGAGGCCTGCGCCTGGCTGATCGCGGGGCCGCTCGCGGCGTACTCGGCGCTGGTCGCAAGGAAGTTGCGGCGCTGGTTCACGAACTGCTCGAGGCCGATGATCGTGCCGCCGGCGAGTCCCGAGTACGGCATCGTCACCGTGCTGGTGAAGTTCTGCTGGAACAGCGCGTACGAGTAGAGCTTCTTCGGATCGGCCTGCACGTGCGGTTCGATCAGCGCGCGCTGCGCGGCGAAGATCGGCCCGAAATGGTCCCAGGTCAGGTCGCGGGCCACCGTGCGGTAGTGGGCGAAGTAGCGCTGGCGCAGCTCCGGCACCGACAGCACCCGGCTCAGCACCGGCTTGCTGGTCTGGGTGAAGTTGCGGGTCAGGGACCAGCTCGCCTGGGTGAAGGTCTCGTTGGCGTCGCGCTGGAGCAGGTGGAAGCGGCCGTCGATCGGGTCGCGATAGGTGAAGAAGTCGCAGCCCTTGTTGATGTAGCTGTCGTCGTCGGTGAGCAGGTTCTCGAGCGCGACCGACCACGTCGACGGGTCGATCGCGAAGCTCTGGTCGATGACCGGCCACGCCGTCAGCGGCTGGTTGCTCAGCGTGTTGGTCAGCGCGATCAGCGGCGCCAGCGGGTTCGCGAAGCCGCCGTCGGCGTTGATCTCGTAGATCGAGTAGCCGGACGGGTTCGGCCCGTTGTACGCGAGGCCCGGGCCGCTCGGCTGGTTCGAGCACGAGATGCGCAGCCCGTCGGCGTTGCGGAAATGGTCGCGCAGCATGCGCTTGTCGGGCTGCTGCACGTTGACGTAGACGCCCCAGTTCTGGCCGTTCAGCGTCACCAGCACGTGGTTCGCGCGCGAGTTCGGGATGAAGCGCGCGACGTAGTTGTTGTACGCGAACTCGCGCATGAAGGTCGGATCGCGGAAGCCGTTGTTGAGGTTGATCGAGTCGTAGCCCATCAGCTCCTGGTTCGGATCGACGAAGTCCATGTCGATCTTCAGCGAGAACTTCTCCGAGCCGGTCGGCAGCGCGGTGTACGAGGTGTTGCCGCGGATCCGGACGCCGACGTTCGGATAGCTGACGCCATCGACGGTCAGCGTCGCCAGGATGTTGGTGCTCGACGCGTAGTTCTGGCGCAGCAGCTGCAGCCAGTTCGCGTCGTGGAACTGGATCTGGAAGGTGCGCAGCGTGGCGGGGTCGTAGAGGTCCTGCGCGAATGCCGCCGGCGCGACGGCGGCGGTCACCCCGAGGGCGGCCAGCAGGTTGCGGATCAGGCGGGCATGGCGGCGTGGCATCGGGGGTCTCCAGCGAAACGCAGGTTGCGGACGACAGCCTTCGAAACCTGCAGGATAACGCTGTCGTAGGTGGTTCGGGTTGGCGGCCGTCATGGCGCGCGGCGGCGCCGGCGCGCCGGCTAATCTGGGCGCCCGTGCCGAAGGGAAGCCCGTCGATGTCGATCGTTTGCCGGTCCGGAGTCCTCGTGCTCGCGCTGGTCGCGACCCTTGCGGGCTGCGGGCGCGCGCCGTCCTCGAACGGCGCCGCACCAGCGCCATCGCCCGATCCCCATCCCGAAGCCGCCCGCGACGACCGCCACGCCGAGGCCACGATCGAGGCGCTGGCCGGCGAGCTGGCCGCCGGCGCGCTCGACGCCCGCGCGCTGGTCGGCTGGCACCTCGACCGGATCGCCGCGCTCGACGACGCCGGGCCGACGCTGAACGCGGTGATCGCGGTCGCGCCGGATGCGCTGGTGCAGGCCGAGGCGCTCGACCGCGAGCGCGCGGCGGGGCAGGTCCGCGGACCGCTCCACGGCCTGCCGATCGTGGTCAAGGACAACATCGACACCGCGGACCTGCCGACGACGGCCGGCTCGCTCGCGCTCGCCGCGCACCGGCCGGCTGCCGACGCGCCGGTCGTCGCGCGGCTGCGCGCCGCGGGCGCCGTGATCGTCGGCAAGGCCAACTTGTCCGAGTGGGCGAACTTCCGTTCGACCCACTCGACCAGCGGCTGGAGTTCGGTCGGCGGCCAGACGAAGAACCCGCACGCGCTCGACCGCAATCCCTGCGGGTCGAGCTCCGGCACCGCGGCCGCGGTCGCGGCCGGGCTCGCGGTGGCCGGCGTCGGCACCGAGACCAACGGCTCGATCGTCTGTCCCGCCTCGGCGAACGGCATCGTCGGGATCAAGCCGACGCTGGGCTGGGTCGCCGGCGCCGGGATCGTGCCGATCGCGGCCAGCCAGGACACCGCGGGGCCGATGGCGCGCACGGTCGCCGACGCCGCGGCGCTCTACGCGGCGATGATCGAGCCCGGGGCCGAGGGGGTGCCGCCCGAGGTCGCGACGCGGCTCCACGAGGCGGCGCAGGCGCGGGATCTCACCGGGCTCCGGATCGGCGTCGTGCGCGGCATCTCCACCTTCGACCCCGGCGTCGAGGCCATCTACGAACGCGCGATCGCGGATCTCGCCGCGCTCGGCGCCGAGATCGTCGATCCGGTCGCGCTGCCGCCGCGCGCGAGCTACGCCGAAGCCGAGCTCACGGTGCTGCTGGCCGAGTTCAAGGCCGGGCTCGACGCCTATCTCGCCGCGACCGGTCCCGAGGTCCCCGTCAAGTCGCTGGCCGATCTCGTCGCCTTCAACCGCGCGCACGCCGATCGGGTGATGCCGCACTTCGGCCAGGAGCGGCTCGAGCAGGCGCTGGCGGCCAAGGGACTCGACGACCCGGACTATCGCGAGGCGCTGGCGCGGGCGAAGCGCATCGCCGGCCCCGAGGGCATCGACGCGGCGCTCGCGCGCGACCGGCTCGACGTGCTGGTCGCGCCGACCGGCGGGCCGGCGTGGCTCACCGACTGGATCAACGGCGACTGCTTCGGCGGCGGCAGCTCGGCCCCGGCGGCCGTGTCCGGCTACCCGAACCTGACCGTGCCGATGGGCGAGCTCGGCGGGTTGCCGGTCGGGCTGTCGGTGTTCGGCGCGCGCCACGCCGACGTCCAGCTGGTCCGGGTCGCCGCGGCCTACGAGGCGGCGACCCGCCATCGCCGCGCCCCGGGCTTCGCGCCGAGCGCTGGCGGGAGCGCGCCCGGGCCTTGATCGGCGTCAGATCACCGGCCGGTCGCATCGCTACCGTGGACGCTCCGATTCAGGGGACAGGGCGATGGCCTGGAACGAACTCGTCACCCCGGATGCGGGGCGCATGAGCCTCGGCGTGATCGTGTCCATGCTCGGCATGGCGGCCGTCATGTACGTCCGCTTCCGCGCCTTCATCCGCGAGGCGTCGAAGGACGAGCGCCGACCGCGCCGTGCGGGCGCCGATCAGCCGGCACGGACGCCGTCGATCCGCACCCAGTCGCCGTCGCCGGTGACGGTCGGATCCCCGTCCAGCCCGACGCGGTAGGCCGCCGCGACCTCGTCGGCCTGCGCGGCGAGCACGCCCGACAGCGCGATCGGCGTGCCGGGAGCGGCCGCGCGGATCAGCGTCGGGGCCAGCGCCACCAGCGCGCCGGCCAGGATGTTCGCGACCACCACCTCGCAGCCGCCGTCGGCACGCGGGTCGGCCGCAAAGTCGTCGGGCGCCATCACGATGATCCGCTCGGGCTCGATGCCGTTGCGCGCCGCGTTGTCGCGGGTCGCGATCAGCGCCTGCGGGTCGTTGTCGACCGCGATCGCGATGCGCGCGCCGAGCCGGAGCGCCGCGACCGCGAGGATCCCGGAGCCGGCGCCGTAGTCGAGCACCGTGCGGCCCGAGAGGCGTCCCTCGCGCGCGAGCCGGTCGAGCCACGCCAGGCACAGCGCGGTCGTCGGGTGGGTGCCGCTGCCGAAGGCGAGGCCGGGGTCGAGTTCGACGACGACGGCCGCGGCCGCGTCGGCCTCCTCCGGCAGCGCCATCCCGCCGGGCACCACCCACAGCCGCTCGCCGAAGCGCATCGGCCGGTACTGGTCCATCCACGCGCGGGTCCAGTCGGCGTCGGCGACCTCGCGGAAGCCGATCGTGTCGCGGTCGATCCGGAACGCGAGTTCCTCGAGCGCGGCGACGAGGCCGCGCCGGTCCGCATCCAGCGGAAACAGCGCCTGCGCGACGAGCGACTCCCAGAGCGGCGTCTCGCCCGGCCCGGGCTCGAGGATCGGCTGGTCCTCGGCGTCGAGCAGCGTCACCGACAGCGCGCCGAGATCCTCGAGCGCGCGCTCGACGCGCGGCCAGTCGCGCCGGGTGACGCGCAGCGAGAGTTCGGTCCAGGGCATCGGCGAAGGGTAATGCCTGCCTCGGCGACGCGGTGAACCGGGTGACTCGAGGCGGTCCGGGCCGCCTCCGAAGTCGCCCGCTCGAATCGAGCGCCCCGTTCGCTTCCGACCGGATCGTGCATTCCCCGAGGTGGTCACCCTCGCCATCCGGAGGACCGATCCGATGTCGCCGTTCCTCGCCCGCCCACTCGCGCTGGCGCTCGCTCTAACGATCGCCAGTCCCGCGGCGCTGGCCGCCCGCTTCGTCTACGAAGGTCGCCTCGACGACGCCGGCCAGCCGGCCAACGGCCGCTATGACCTGAAGCTCATCGCCTACGGCCACGCGGCGCAGGGCGCGACGCTGGCCGCGCCGGTGACCTTCGAGGGCGTCGAGGTGCGGGGCGGCCGCTTCCGGCTCGACGTCGACCTGCCGCTGGTCGAGGCCGACCAGGTCTGGCTCGAGGTCGCGGTGCGCGCCGCCGGCGAGCCCGCCTTCAGCACGATCCCGGGCCGCAGCAAGGCCATCGCCGCGCCGCTGATCGGCCAGTGTTGGTCGACCACCGGTGATTCCGGCAGCAACCCCGCGACGAACTTCATCGGCACGACCGATGACCAGCCCTTCGTGGTCCGCACGCGGAATGCGCAGAGCCTGCGGATCGAGCCCTCGACGATCCTGTTCAACGGCAACCCGATCACCGCGAACGTGATCGCAGGCTCGAGCGCCAACGAGGTGACCGTGGGCGTGCGTGGCGCGACGATCGCGGGCGGCGGCGTCCCGACTGGGAACAGCGATCCGGATTTGATCTTGGAAGGGCCCAACCGAGTCACCGATGCCTACGGCACCGTGGGTGGCGGCTACAACAATCGAGCGGGCGATGGGGCTGGTTCGACGATCGATCGCGGGTTCGCGACGGTCGGCGGAGGTGTCTCGAACACCGCGAGTGGGCAATTGAGCACCGTCGGCGGAGGCGGACGCAACACCGCAAGCCGCGAAGGAACCACTGTCGGTGGGGGCAACGAAAACACCGCCAGTGGGTTCTTCAGCGTCGTCAGCGGAGGCCAGTTCAATGCCGCGAGTGGCAATTCAAGCGTCGTCGTCGGGGGCGTCAGTAACAGCGCGAGCGGCCTTGGCGCCACCGTCGGCGGGGGATCGTCGAACTGCGCTGGCGGCGAGCTTTCGTGGGCCGGAGGCAACCGGGCCAAGGTGCGACCTGGAAGCGCCTCGGGCGATCCAGGACAGGGTTGCCTCGGCATACCGACGACCGACACCATGGGAGACCGGGGCACTTTCGTCTGGGCCGACGTCCAGGGCAGCGATTTCGTCTCGACCGGCTCGAACCAGTTCCTGGTGCGCGCGGCCGGCGGCGCGGCGATCAACAGCAACGATCCCGCCGGCAATGCGCTGCGCGTGGCCGGCACCCTGCGGGTCGACTCGCTCGGAACCGCGGCGGCCACGACCCTGTGCCGCAACGCCAGCAACCAGATCTCGGGCTGCTCCTCGAGCGCGCGCTACAAGCAGGACATCGCCGACCTCGAGCTGGGCCTTGCGACCGCGCTGCGCCTGCACGCGGTCGGCTACCGCTGGAAGGACGGCGGCGCGGCCGACATCGGCTTCGTCGCCGAGGAGATCGCCGCGATCGACGAGCGCCTGGTCACCCGCAACGCGAAGGGCGAGGTCGAGGGCGTCAAGTACGAGCGCCTCACCGCGGTGCTGGCGAACGCGGTGCAGGATCTCGCGGCGCGCGCGAGCCTCGCGGCCGAGTCGATCGCGCAGGTCCGCGACGAGAACGCCGCGCTTCGCGCCCGTCTCGATCGGCTGGAAGCGCTGCTCGGCGCGCGTCTGGCGGAGGCGCGCTGAGGTGCGCCCGAACGCCGTTCAGGCCGTGGTCCTCGCGCTGATCGGGTGGCCGTGCGGGCTCGCGCTCGCGGCCGAGGCGACCGGGCAGCCCGCGCGCTTCAAGGTCGAGGCCGAGCTGCGCCCGCTCGCCATGAGCGCCTGCGGGCGCTTCGCGCTCGACGCCAGCGCGCGCTTCGCGCCCGAGGCGAAGTCGGCCGATGGCCGCTTCGCGCTGAAGGCCGTCCACGTGCCGAACGTCGGCTGCGATCCCTTCCCCGAGCCGCTGTTCGGCGACGGCTTCGAGGCGCCGTGAGGATGGCCATGGCCGGTGCCACCGGCCTGCGGTGTCCTGTAGAGCGGGGCTTGCCCCGCTCGGGATTGCAATGAGCGCCGTGCGCCGGCCGCGTCAGCCGAGCCCGATCCCCTTGCCCTTGTCGCGGTGTTCGGCGATGCGCTTCTCGAGGTAGTGGATGTTCTGGCCGCCCTGGCGGAAGCCGGGGTCGGCCATGATCCGCTGCTGCAGCGGGATGTTGGTCCTGATGCCGTCGATCACGAGCTCGGCCAGCGCCACGCGCATCCGCGCGATCGCGGTCTCGCGGTCGGGTCCGTGGACGATGAGTTTCCCGATCATCGAGTCGTAGTTCGGAGGCACGCGGTAGCCGTCGTAGACGTGCGAGTCGAGTCGCACCCCGGGTCCGCCGGCCGGGTGGAAGCGCTTCACGAGGCCCGGGCTCGGCAGGAAGGTCTCGGGGTCCTCGGCGTTGATGCGGCACTCGATCGCGTGGCCGCGCAGCACCACGTCCTCCTGGCGGATCCGCAGGCGCTCGCCGGCCGCGATGCGCAGCTGCTCGGCGACGAGGTCGATGCCGGTGACCATCTCGGTCACGGGATGCTCGACCTGGATGCGGGTGTTCATCTCGATGAAGTAGAAGCGGCCGTCCTGGTAGAGGAACTCGAAGGTCCCGGCGCCGCGGTAGCCGATGCGCCGGCAGGCCTCGACGCAGACCGCGCCGATCGCCTCGCGTTCGGCGGCGGTGAGGCCCGGGGCCGGCGCCTCCTCGACGACCTTCTGGTGGCGGCGCTGCATCGAGCAGTCGCGCTCGCCCAGGTGGATCGCGTTGCCCTGGCCGTCGGCGAGCACCTGGATCTCGACGTGGCGCGGGTTCTCGAGGAACTTCTCCATGTAGACGTCGGCGTTGCCGAACGCGGCCCTGGCCTCGGCCTTGGTGGTCTGGATCGCGTTCGCGAGCGCGGCCTCGGTGTGGACCACGCGCATGCCGCGGCCGCCGCCGCCGCCCGCGGCCTTGATGATGACCGGGTAGCCGATCTCCTTCGCGATCCGCGCGTTGTCGCGCGCGTCCTCGCCGAGCGGCCCGCCCGAGCCCGGCACGCACGGCACGCCGGCGGCCTGCATCGCGCGGATCGCCTCGACCTTGTCGCCCATCATCCGGATCACGTCGGCGGTCGGGCCGATGAAGACGAAGCCGGAGCGCTCGACGCGCTCGCAGAAGTCGGCGTTCTCGGACAGGAAGCCGTAGCCGGGGTGGATCGCCTGCGCGTCGGTGACCTCGGCCGCGGCGATGATCGCCGGGATGTTGAGGTAGCTCTCGGCCGCCGGCGCGCCGCCGATGCAGACCGACTCGTCCGACATGCCGACGTGCTTCAGGTTGCGGTCGACGGTCGAGTGCACGGCCACGGTCTTGATGCCGAGCGTGTGGCACGCCCGCATGATCCTGAGCGCGATCTCGCCGCGGTTCGCGATCAGCACCTTGTCGAGCATCGCCCGGCCCTCAGGCGATCACGAACAGCGGCTCGTCGAACTCGACCGGCTGGCCGTTCGACGCGAGCACCGCCGCGACCGTGCCGGACTTCTCGGCCTCGATCTGGTTGAACATCTTCATCGCCTCGATGATGCCGAGCACGTCGCCGGCCTTGACCTGCTGCCCGACCTTCACGAACGGCGGGGCGTCCGGATTGGGCGACGCGTAGAAGGTGCCGACCATCGGCGAGCGCTGGATGTGGCCCTCCGGCAGATCCTTGCCGGCCGGGGCGTGGCGGTCGGTGTCCGGGTCCGGGTTGCCGCGCGCGGCCGGCTTCGGCGCGTGGCCGTGCTGCTCGAAGTGCACGTGCGTGACCGGCGGCGCCGCGATCGGCGCGGGCGCCGCGCTGCCGGCGCGCGAGAGGCGGATGGTCTCCTCGCCCTCCTTGATCTCGATCTCGGTAAGGTTCGAGGCCTCGAGCAGGTCGATGAGCTTCTTGATCTTGCGCAGGTCCATCGGCGGGTCTCCGGGGCTCGCGGCGCGTCAGCGCCGGGCGAGATGGTCGAGGGCGGCGTCCAGCGCCAGCCGGTAGCCGAGCGGGCCGAAGCCCGCGATGACCCCGACCGCGAGCGGGGCGAGGTAGGAGTGGCGGCGGAAGTCCTCGCGGGCGTGGACGTTCGACAGGTGCACCTCGATGAACGGGATCGCGACCGCGGCCAGTGCGTCGCGCAACGCGACGCTGGTGTGCGTGAACGCAGCCGGATTGATCACGATGAACGACGTTCCGTCGCCTTTCGCCGCGTGGATCCGCTCGATCAGCGCCAGTTCGCCGTTGCTCTGGAAGCTCGCGACGGCCACCCCGGCGGCCTCGGCGCGGGCCGCGAAGTCGCGCTCGATCTCGGCCAG
This sequence comes from Lysobacteraceae bacterium, assembly GCA_002995625.1. Classification (GTDB taxonomy): domain Bacteria; phylum Pseudomonadota; class Gammaproteobacteria; order Xanthomonadales; family Ahniellaceae; genus UDEA-SF1. The sequence goes on from PVBP01000079.1 coordinate 11,124, forward strand.
CGTGACGCGGCCATAGCGCCCGGGCTCGCGGGTGCCGAGGAGATCGAGGTTCGGGCCGTTCAGCAGCAGGATCATCCCGGGGGCCGGACGAGCGGGGCGCGTAGTCTGCGCTCGATGCCGGATCGTGTCCAGTTCATGGGAGTTGTCCGCAACTTGCCCGCAGAATTCGAACAGACGTTCGATCCGGGGCGTACCGGGCAGGCGAGCCGCGAGGCCATCGCCGACGGGCAAGATCGCCCCGCGTTCGCTTTCGCTCGGTCGATGCATTCCCACGACACGACCCACCGGGAGTGCCGCCGTGAACCGATCGATCCGCGTCCTGTTCGCCGTCCTCATGACGGTCCTTGCGACACCCGCAGCCGCCCTAGTCGAGCGCTGCGTACGCAACGTCGCGGAGTTCAATAGCGCGTGGCTGGTCGCCAAGTCCGATCCAGTCGTCATCAAGGTGGCGACGGGTACGTATGACCTCGCGAACAGTGTGGTGGGTGCCGATCCTTGGAACGTTGACGATGACGTCACGATCCTCGGAGGCTACAACCAAGACTGCACTGCGCGGACGACGGATCCGGGGCAAACTGTTTTCACTGTGAGCAGCCCCACCATAATCGAGTTTAAAACCCACAGCAGCATCTTTTACGGCAGTGGATTTTTTCGACTCGAGCGAGTGACGTTTCGAGGCGTCCCCGAAGTTCACATCACCGTCGAGATGATTGACACGGTGGACCAGACCATCACCTTGCGCGAAGTCTGGCTGGACCAAAGCGGCCGTATCGTCACCCTGGGATCGTCCGAGGTAACGGTTGAGAACAGTCTTTTCACTCGGAGCTCGAGCTGTGCTCTTCATATCGCTCGGCCGGAAAATTCCTATTTGGAGCGAGCCATGGTGCGGCACTCGACCTTCGCCAACAACGGCGGCCCAGGGCTATGCGTTGGGCACCCGGAACATTACACCGACGACTGGCGTCTCGACCTAGCCAATTCGGTGTTCTGGGACAACGGCGCTATCGACATTCGGCTGAACAATCCCGCCGTCAACCAGATCAACGCCGTGCTGCGCAACAACACCTATACGGCTCTTGAATCCGACCGCGGGCTTCTCACCGCGCCAGTCGGAACGAGCTCCGCCAATCCGCTGTTCGTCAACGCGTTCGCCGGAAATTGGCGATTGTCAGGCGGCTCGCCCGCCATCAACACCGGCCGTATCTACGCGAACCTGCTCGTCCAGCGCGACTT
>PVBP01000080.1 GCA_002995625.1 Lysobacteraceae bacterium
CTCGTCCTGGTCTCCATGCATCCACCCTACCAAGGTCAGGGTGTTGCACTTGCAAGTTGAGCCTAGGGAGTGCCACAAAAAACGTCGGCTAACCAGGGCGCTGCAGCGAACCGCCGCCCCGCTGGGCAGTCGGACGGTTCTGCTTATTTGTGCGCGACTGTTGCAGCCGACCCGGCGTTTCCGGCGGCGGTCGCTGAGCTTGGTCGTTAGCCGTGCTTCTGGGAGAGGAGTGTGCATACTCTGCCGCTTCAATTTCGAGACGGGCACCTCTTCGTTGAGTTGGGCGGCGAACTGTGGCTGCTCGACACCGGCGCACCCACCAGCTTTGGCACGTCCAGCAGACTCGCCATCGCTGACGAGCGGTTCAATGTTGGGCCGAGTTATCTCGGTCTTACCGCCGAGACACTTTCTCAGTTCGTCCGCGTGCCGTGCGCGGGCCTTCTTGGCGCTGACGTTCTCGGCCGCTTCGACCATATCCTCGACAGCAGAGGCGGCACGCTCACTCTCTCGACGGCCGAACTGTCGCATGCCGGCGCGATCGTTCCCTTGGACGACTTCATGGGCATACCCATCGTCACGGCCCGCATCGATGGCCACGACTACCGGATGTTCTTCGATACCGGCGCCCAGATTTCGTACTTCCAGGGCGACTCCCTCACGCAGTTTCCGTCGGCTGGCAGCGTCACCGACTTCTATCCAGGCTTTGGTCAGTTCCAGACGGATACGCACGATGTGCCGGTCTCGCTCGCTGGCGTTCCTTTCATCCTGCGCTGTGGCACCTTGCCCGGCTTGCTGGGCATGACCCTGATGATGGCAAACACGGCGGGAATCATTGGCAGCCAGATCTGCCGCGATCGCAGCATTGGCTTCTTTCCTCGCCGGCGCGTGCTTCATTTGGGAACGTGATTCTAATCCCGGGGGCCCAGCCAGGTCGGCGTGATGCCATGCGCCAGCATGACTACCACTCCATCGTCCCCGAGGGGCGTCGGCTCATGCGGCTTCTGGCGGAGCTCGACGAACTCCTCAGGGAACGGCACTGGCTGCGTGTCGGTCGGCGACGTGCCGATTCCGTTACCCATCCGGCGGATCCGAATCGCGAGATGCGCTTTCGATCTCAGCCGCCGCCGGCGAGATAGGCGTCCTTGAGCTTCACGTAGTGCGAGGCCGAGTAGTAGAGCGCCTCGATCTCGCGGTCGTCGAGGACGCGGACCATCCGCGCCGGGTTGCCGAGCCAGAGCTCGCGCTCGCCGACGACCTTGCCCGGCGAGACCACGGCGCCGGCGCCGACGAATCCGTGCTTGCGGACGACCGCGCCGTCGAGGACCGTGGCGTGCATGCCGATCAGGCAGGCGTCCTCGATCGTGCAGGCGTGGATCACGGCGGCGTGGCCGATCGTGACGTCGGCTCCGATCACGGTCGGGAAACCGCCCGGCCGCGTGAACGGTCCTTCGTGGGTGACGTGGACGATTGTGCCGTCCTGGACGTTGGTGCGCGCGCCGATGCGGATGTGGTTGACGTCGCCGCGGACCACGGTTCCGGGCCAGATCGAGACGTCGTCACCGAGCACCACGTCGCCGATCACGGTCGCGGCCGGATCGACGTAGGCGCGGGCGCCGAGCGCGGGCACGTGGCCGTTGAACGGGCGGATCGACATCGGCGGGGCTCCTCGATGGACGCGCCCGCGAAGGCTAGCAGCGGGGTGCGGGGTGTCGCGCGGGGCGCGGGCGTGCGCGCATCGCGCGGCGGGCTTCGGCGAATCAGCAAGGTCGCGGCCTGTGGTCGCTCCTGCGCCAGAGCCTCCAGTTCCCGTAGCAGCGACCGAAGGTCGCGATCGGCGCGGCGGTTCAGTTCGCGCGCGGCGCAGGGCGCCACCCCACGCGCAGTGTCAAACGGCGTGGGGATCGCGAGCTGCGCTCGCTCCTACGGGGGAAACCCGATTCGTTCGCAGGAGCGGCCGAAGGTCGCGATCGGCGCGGCGGTTCAGTTCGCGCGCGGCGCAGGGCGCCACCCCACGCGCAGAGTCAAACGGCGTGGGGATCGCGAACTTCGCTCGCTCCTACGGCGGAAACCCGATTCGTTCGTAGGAGCGACCGCAGGTCGCGAATCGCGCTGCCTCAGTCCACCGCGCCGGCGTAGCGCCAGCCGAGCGTGCGGCCGGCGTGGAAGGGCACGATCTCGCCGGCGTCGAACGTGTAGCGCTCGGGCACCGCGAGCGGCTCGCGCACGAGGCGCACGCGGGTGGCGTTGACCGGCAGCCCGTAGAAGCGCGGGCCGTGGATCGACGCGAAGCCCTCCAGCCGGTCGAGCGCGCCTTCCTCGTCGAACACGCGGGCGTAGCTCTCGATCGCGACCGGCGCGTTCCAGATCCCGGCGCAGCCGCAGGCGCTCTCCTTGTCGGCGACGCGGTGCGGCGCGGAATCGGTGCCGAGGAAGAACTTCGGGTTGCCGGAGGTCGCGGCGCGGCGCAGCGCGAGGCGGTGCGCCTCGCGCTTGGCCAACGGCAGGCAGTAGAAATGCGGCCGGATGCCGCCCTCGAACATCGCGTTGCGGTTGATCTCGAGGTGGTGCGGGGTGATCGTCGCGCCGACGTTCGGGCCGGCCGCGGTCACGAACTCGACCGCCTGGCGCGTGGTGATGTGCTCGAAGACCACGCGCAGCGCCGGGAAGCGCGCCAGCGTCGGCGCCAGCACGCGCTCGATGAACACCGCCTCGCGGTCGAAGACGTCGACCGTGTGGTCGACGACCTCGCCGTGGACCAGGAGCGGCATGTCGATCGACTGCATCCGCTCGAGCACGCGGTCGAGCCGGCGGATGTCGGTGACGCCGGCGGCCGAGTTGGTGGTCGCGTTGGCCGGATAGAGCTTGGCCGCGGTGAAGACGCCCTCGGCGTGGCCCCGCGCGATCTCGTCCGGGTCGATGTCGTCGGTCAGGTACGCGGTCATCAGCGGGGTGAACCCGAGCGCCGGATCGACCGCGGCGAGGATCCGCTCGCGGTAGGCGCGCGCCGCCGCGACCGTGGTCACCGGCGGCTTCAGGTTCGGCATCACGATCGCGCGCGCGAAGACGCGCGCAGTGTGGTCGGCGACCGCGCGCAGCAGGTCGCCGTCGCGCAGGTGCACGTGCCAGTCGTCGGGGCGGATCAGGACGAGTTCGTTCGCGGCGTTCATCGGCGGGCCCGGGATCACGAGCCGCGATTGTCGCGGAGCGGACGACCGGCGTGGGATGCGTCAGGTCCGGACGAACCCTCTCCCTGCCCGTCGGACGGGAGGGGCTCTCGGCGCGGAGGTTTCTGGTCCCCGGCCGGGCCGCCGGCGGGACCCCGCGCGGGCCGGCGTCGCGCACCGGGCGTTCGGGCTTCCTCGGGCCTTGCCGCGTTCCGCAGCCCCGCGATCGTCCGTCCACGCCACGTGCGCAGGCGTGGCGCATAATGCAGGAATCCCGAATGCCGGAGCGTCCGATGAACGCCCAGCTCCAATCCGTCGATACCCCCGCCTTCGACCTCGGACAGACGCTCGCTCGGATGCGCGCGGCGCACGCGGCCAGGGTTCCCGATCTCGACCAGCGCCTCGATGATCTCAGGCGCCTGCGCGAGGCGTTCAAGGCGCGGCTGCCGGAGTTCGTCGCGGCGATGGACGCCGACTTCGGCCGCCGCTCGCGGCACGAGTCGATGCTGACCGACGGCATGACCGTGCTGCGAGAGATCGACCACACCCGCGCGCGGCTCCGGCGCTGGATGCGCCCGAAGCGCGGCCTCGCCGACTGGCTGTTCTGGCCGGCCACGACCGAGATCCGCCCGCAGCCGCTCGGCGTGGTCGGGATCATCGCGCCGTGGAACTACCCGGTGAACCTGGCGCTGATGCCGCTCGTCGCCGCGCTCGCCGCCGGCAACCACGTGATGCTGAAGCCGTCCGAGCACACACCGCGCACCAGCGCGCTGCTGAAGGAGTTCCTCGGGACGCTGTACCCGGAGACGCGGGTCGCGGTCGTGCTCGGCGACGCCGAGGTCGCGGCGGCGTTCTCGGCGCTCCCGTTCGACCACCTGTTCTTCACCGGCTCGACCGCGGTCGGCCGCCAGGTGATGGCCGCCGCGGCGAAGAACCTGACCCCGGTGACGCTCGAACTCGGCGGCAAGTCGCCCGCCATCATCGCGCCCGACTACCCGATCGAGACCGCGGCGGCGCGCATCGCCGCGGGCAAGTGGCTCAACGCCGGACAGACCTGCATCGCGCCCGACTACGTGCTGCTGCCGCCGACGAAGATCGAGGCCTTCGTCGAGGCGATGCGCGCCTACGTGCGTCGTGCCTACCCGAAACCGGCCGAGAGCCCGGACTACACGTCGATCGCGAGCGAGCGCCAGTTCCAGCGCCTGACCGCGTGGCTGGCGGAGGCTCGCGCGCGGGGCGCGAGCGTGATCGAGCTCGGCGACAGCGACCCGGCGCGCCGCGTGCTCGCGCCGACGCTGGTCGTCGGCGCGCCGGCCGACGTGCGGCTGATGCAGGAGGAGATCTTCGGGCCGATCCTGCCGCTGGTCCCGGCCGATTCGGTCGATGCCGCGATCGCCTTCGTCAACGCGCGTCCGCGGCCGCTCGCGCTCTACTACTTCGACCACGACCGGCGACGCATTCGCCGCGTGCTCGATCGCACGATCGCGGGCGGCGTGACGATCAACGACACGATCATGCACATCGCCCAGAGCGAGCTGCCGTTCGGCGGCGTCGGGCCTTCGGGGATGGGCGCCTACCACGGCCACGCCGGCTTCATCGCCTTCAGCAAGCCGAAGCCGGTGCTGCACCAGGCGCGATTCTCGTCGCTCGCGCTGATGCGCCCGCCCTACGGCCGGCTGGCCGACCGGCTGATCCGGTTCCTGACGCGCTGACCGATCGCCTCGCGCGGGCGGGCGCCGAGGCGCCGGCGCGAAGTCGAACCGGCCTCCAGCCGCGGCCGTCGGACAGGAGGCCCGACGACGCGCCGGAGCATCAGGCGGCCGTGGCCCAGGGCTTGATCGACGCGAGTTCCGCGGCGAGGACGTCCTTCGCGACCGCGGCGTCGTAGTCGAGCTGCAGGCCGGTCCAGAAGCCCTCGGACAGTCCGAAGAACCTCGACAGCCTGATGCCGGTGTCGACGGTGACCGCCCGCGTCCCGGCGACGATCTCGCCGATCCGACGCTGCGGCACGCCGATCTCCTTCGCGAGCCGGTACTGGCTGACGCCCATGGGCTCGAGGAACTCGTGCAGCAGGATCTCGCCGGGAGAGGGCTAGGGGACTCTTCGCATGACGTTCCCAGTGGTAGTCGACGATCTCGACATCCTTCGGGTCACTGCCGGTCCAGACGAAGCACACGCGCCACCGGCGGTCCACGCGGATGCCGTGCTGGCCTTCGCGATCGCCGCGCAGAGCGTCGAGACGGTTGTTCGGCTGCACCCTCAGGTCCTCGAGCGTCGCCGCCCGATCGAGCATGGCGAGCTTCCGCATGGCGACCGTCCCGATGCCCTGGAAGCGGCGGCGGCGGTGTCCCTCGAACGGAGCTCGCGCGTCCGTGCAACGGAACGACAGGGATCGCCATGCGCCGATACCATCGCCGCGCGATAGCAACGGCGATCGTCAGCAACCGGTGTGGCGCGCTCGGCGACCGCGACAGCGGCGCTCGGCGGCGAGCCCGTCAGTGCAGCGTGCGCTTGGCTTCGGGCGCCGCCTCGGCTTCCGGCGGCTCGGGGACTTCCGGCAGCGCCTCGAGGTCGGGGCCGTCGTCGAGCGGGTTGTCGTCCCAGTACTCGCGCAGCGCCAGCACCGCCGGCGCGATCGCGGCGAGCAGGCGGTCGTATTCCTCGCGCGTCGGCGGCTTGATCGCGGGGTCCTCGTCATGGGCGATCACGCCGTCGGAAGCGGCGAGCCGCATGATCGGCTCGACGATCCGCAGCAGCACGGGGTCGTCCCGGAGTCGGGCCTCCCAGATCTCGGCATGCAGGTCGACGCCGAGGGCGAAGCCCTCACACCAGCCGCGCGCGGTCAGGAGCCCGCCCTCGGCCAGCTCGCCGAGGATCGGCTCGTAGTCGCCGGCCTCGATCTCGTCGCGCGTGCCGCGGTACAGCGCGTCGGCGATCGGCGCCACGTCGGCGTCGACCGCGACCGGTCCGGGTCGCCCGAGCGCGAGCGCGAGGCAGCGTCCGATGGGGATCGACTCCGGCCCGGCCAGCACGACCGTGATCAGTCCGTGCAGGCCGTCGAGCATCAGCCCGGTACGGGCGTTCGCGTCGAGCCAGCGATTCAGGGCGTCGAGGGCGTGCTCGTCCGGGAACGGGCGCTGCGGATCGGCCATGGCCCATGATGCCACGGTCCGCGGCGGGGCATGCGTGACTTTCGAGACATCGCCGCGATCGCCGGGGCCGTTATCCTGAGCGCCGGAAAACCCCTTCGGAATGCCGCCATGGCCGAGCAAGCCAGCAAGACCTTCATCCTGTTCCGCCCGTTCCTGTGGCTGTGGGGCGGCCTCAACTTCGTGCGTCGGCTGGTCTTCGGCCTCGCCGCGCTGTTCGTCGTGTTCGCGATGCTGGCCGGGCTCGGCAAGGGGGCCAAGCCGCTCGAGTCGAAGACCGCGCTGGTGATCGCACCCGAGGGCGCGATCGTCGAGCAGTACAGCGCGAGCCCGATCGACCGCGCGATCGGCCGCGCGCTCGGCGACGAGGTCAAGGAGACCCAGCTCCGCGACATCCTGCGCGCGCTCGAGGCCGCGGCCAAGGATCCGAAGATCGACCGCGTCGTGCTGCTGCCGGACAAGATCAGCGGCGCCGGCATCTCGACGCTGCGCGAGATCGCCGCGGCGATGCTGCGCTTCCGCGAGAGCGGCAAGGAGATCGTCGCCTTCGGCGACGGCTTCAGCCAGGGCCAGTACTACCTCGCCGCGCACGCGAACCGCATTTACATGCACCCCGACGCCGGCGTGATGCTGGAGGGGTTCGGCGGCTATGGCCCGTACCTGAAGGGCGCGTTCGAGAAGCTCGGCGCCGAGGTGCGCCTGTTCCGGGTCGGCGAGTTCAAGTCGGCCGGCGAGTTCCTGGTCCGCTCGGACATGTCCGACGAGGCGCGCGAGGCCCAGCTCTACTGGCTCGGGGACCTGTGGACCCGGTTCGTCGGCGAGATCGCCGCGCAGCGCAACCTCGAGGCCGCGGACCTGATCGCCGGCGTCGACAACGCGGTCGCGCTGGTCGAGGGCGTCGGCGGCGACCTCGGCCAGCTCGCGCTCGACCAGGGCCTGGTCGACGAGCTCAAGACCCGCGACCAGCTGCGCGCCGAGCTGATCGAGAAGGGGGCGCGGGACGCCGACAACGAGACCTTCCGCCAGGTCGACCTGTCGTCGTACCTCGCCCACGTCGACCTGGCCGCGCGCCCGAAGCCCGGCCAGCCGCAGATCGCGATCGTGGTCGCGCAGGGCGAGATCGTCGACGGCGAGCAGCCGGCCGGCACGGTCGGCGGCGACTCGACCGCGAAGCTGCTGCGCGACGCGCGCGAGGACGACAACGTCCGGGCGATCGTGCTGCGGGTCGATTCGCCGGGCGGCAGCGCGTTCGCATCCGAGGTCATCCGCCGCGAGATCGAGCTGGCCCAGCAGGCCGGCAAGCCGGTGGTCGCGTCGATGGGCGACGTCGCCGCCTCGGGCGGCTACTGGATCTCGATGAATGCCGACCGGATCATCGCCGACCCGTCGACGATCACCGGCTCGATCGGCGTCGTCGGGCTGTGGCTCAACTTCCCGGAGGGGCTGTCGAAGCTCGGGATCAGCACCGACGGTGCGGCGACCTCGTGGATGATCGGCGCGTTCGATCCGACGCGGCCGTTCGACGAGCGCGCCGGGCGGATGATCCAGCAGATCATCAACCACATCTACGACGAGTTCATCACCAAGGTCGGCGAGGCGCGCGGCAAGGAGCCGTCCGAGATCGACGCCGTCGCGCGCGGCCGCGTGTGGTCCGGGCAGCAGGCGCTCGAGCGGGGCCTCGTCGATGCGACCGGCTCGCTCGGCGACGCGATCGCGGCCGCGGCCGAACTCGCGGAGCTGGCCGAGGGCGCCTACCGCGTCCGGTACGTCGAGAAGGAGCTGACCCCGCTCCAGAAGATCCTGGCCGACGCGCTCAAGGGCGGCGCCGCGACGTGGATCGCCGACCTCGGGATCTCGCTGCCGTCGGCCTGGCTGCCGAGCGCGCACGAGCGCGAGCTTGCCCGCGTCAAGCGCCTTGCGGCCGACGTGCTCAGCCAGCGCCGTCCGGGCGTGATCGCGCACTGCAACTGCACCGAGGTTGCGCCCTGATCGACGGGCGCGCCTGACCGGTGGGGCGAACGGGCCGCGCAAGCGGCCCGTCGTCTTTCCGGCGGCCGCCTCGCAGCTGCTCCTGCGGCGCGTGGCCGCTGGACGGTGGGCCTCACGCAGAGCCGGCAGCGCGCGCTCGGCTCACTCCTCCCGGCTTTCGATGCGACATTCGGACAGCACGCCGCCAACGTAGATGCAGGTGATGTACAACCACCTGCCGGGCCTTGGACCGCGGGGCACCCGGGGCGTCGGAATGCCGGCATCGCCCAGCGAGCCGCCGAAGCGGTCTCGCTCGATTTCGGTATCGAATGGAAAGACGATTTCGGGCGTCGACGGCGAGTGTCGTGCGGGAAACTCGGCCCCGGTACTCGAGTAGGCGCCGACGAACTCGATCGATGCCGGCCGCGTCGAGGCGTCGATGCGCACCCGCACGTAATCGCCGTTGGCGGCGCGGAGATCGACCGTGATCGGAGCCGGCGACGTGCCGGGTCTCCACCCGAGCGACGCCGATCCCCACGGCGTTCCGATGCTGATCTGCGTGATCCGAGCGAGGAAGCTCTCGCGCGCGCCGAGCGCCGGCCCGATCCGTTCCGGAAGCCAGTCGACCGTCGTCCGCAGCGCATTCATGAAGTTGTTGTAGGCGGCTCCGGTAGGAATGCCTGGAACCGGGCGAGCGAGACCGATCTCGGCTGGCGCGTGGCCGAGCCCGATGTCGGCGATCGGGACCGAGTAGTGGTGTTGTTTCCAGAAGAAGCCAGGATCGGCACGATCGAGGGCCAGCATGTCCTCGAAGATCGCGCGCACCTCCGGCAGTGGCTCGAGCTCGATCGCCGCGGCCGCCAGCCGCACGGCGTCGCGCGACGACGGGCTCTGCCCGGAAAGCGGCTCGGGTGGGTCGGGCCGATCGACCCGATAGCGCCGCAGCACGTTCGTCCCGATCGAATAGACATGGTGGTCGCCCCGGCCCAGCATCGACGCCAGCAGGCGCATGTCGAACTCGGTGCAGGCTTCGCACTCGGCGAGCGTGGCGCGCAGCTCGCTGGCCCGACTGGTGGCCGATCCAGACAGCACAGGCAGCAACAGCAGGACGGCGAGGATATTCGCGCGGGTTCCAAAGTCGAATCTCATCGCAACACCCTAGGATCACGGAAGCGGGGGATCTGGAGCCGGTCGGAATCCGCTCCTTGGCAAGCCTAACCCCCCCGCAAAACTGGTCAACGTTTCCGAGCCCGGGACTGATTGGGAATGAGCGTCGATGCCGTCACATCGTGGCGTCGGTCACACCATCGACCGCATCGAACTCACGGGGTGCCGCGCCGTCGTGGATTCCGCGAACCGGGGATTTGATGTCTCGAAGCCTTGCCGGGACCCTCGAACCGCCGCGCTGGCCGCGGCGGATCCTGGCAGCCGGTGCCGGCGACGGTCCGGGGATCGCCCGGGCGACGCCGCGAGGCGCCACGCCGGACGCTCGGGCCGGACTACGCCACGCGGCGACGCCGCTTGCGATCCTTGCCTCGCGAGGGCCGGCCCGTGCGACTTGCGCGGTGCCCGCCCGCTTGCGAGTCTCTCGGCATGAGCACCGACCCGGAAACCTTCCATCTCGACTCGGTCGAGGCACGCGTGCTCGGCTGCCTGGTCGAGAAGGCGGCTCTGACGCCGGAGGCCTATCCGCTGACGGTCAATGCGGCGGTCCTCGCCGCGAACCAGAAGACCAGCCGCGAGCCGGTGATGCAGCTCGAGCCGGGCGCGGTCGAGCACGCGCTGCGCCGCCTCGAGGACCGGAAGCTCGTCGCCGTCGTCCACGGGGCCCGGGCGCTGCGCTACGAGCACCGGCTCGACGTCGCGTGGCAACTGACGCCGCAGCAGCGCGCGTTGCTCGCGCTGCTGTTCCTGCGCGGTCCGCAGACGGTCCCGGAGCTGCTGTCGCGCGGCGAGCGCCTCGCCCGCTTCGCGTCGGCCGACGAGGTCCGCGACACGCTGGCGCGGCTCGCGCAGCGCGAGCCTGCGCTGGTGGTCAACACCGGCCGTCAGCCGGGCCAACGCGAGGACCGCTGGATGCACCTCTGCGGCGGTCCGGTCGCGATCCACTCGCCGGCCGGTGGCGACGAACCGGACCACGCCGGCGCCGCGGAGCGGCGCAGCGAGGCGGGCCTCGCCGCGCGCGTCGCCGAACTCGAGGCGCGGGTCGCCGCACTCGAGGCTCGCCTGGCCGCGCTCGAGCCCTGATCCTCCCGAGCGGTCCGCGCACGTGGCCAGCCACGCGCTGCAGGAACTCGCCGATCCATAGCGCCAAACCCGCCACGCGCGGCGGCTCGGGACCGCGCCGCGCTCGCGCGCGGGTCCGCGAGGGCCCTCCGCTACCATCGCGGGTTCGCCCGGCGCGCGCCGGGATCGCCGCCCTTCGCGCCATGGACCTGATCGCCGACCTCGAATACCGGGACCTCGTCGCCGACTGCACCGACCTCGACGGACTCCGCCAGCGGCTCGCCGCGGGGCCGATCACGCTCTACTGCGGCTTCGATCCGACCGCCGACAGCCTGCACGTCGGCCACCTGATGGGCCAGCTGATGCTGCGCCGCTTCCAGCTTGCCGGCCACAAGCCGCTGCCGCTCGCCGGCGGCGCCACCGGGATGATCGGCGACCCGTCCGGCAAGTCGGCCGAGCGCAACCTGCTGACGCGCGAGGAGCTCGAACACAACGTCGCCTGCATCAAGGCGCAGCTCGCGAAGCTGCTCGACTTTGACGGCCCGAACGCAGCCGAGTTGGTCGACAACGCGACCTGGACCGTGCCGCTCAACTACCTCGATTTCCTGCGCGAGGTCGGCAAGCACTTCTCGGTCAACGTGATGGTCGCGAAGGACAGCGTGCGCGCGCGGCTCGAGAGCGAGTCGGGCCTGTCGTACACCGAGTTCAGCTACATGCTGCTGCAGGCGCACGACTTCTACTGGCTCCGGCGCGAGAAGGGCTGCGAGCTGCAGGTCGGCGGCTCCGACCAGTGGGGCAACATCACCGCCGGCACCGACCTGATCCGCAGGAAGCTGCGGGTGCCGTGCTTCGGCCTCACCTTCCCGCTGATCACGAAGGCCGATGGCACCAAGTTCGGCAAGACCGAATCCGGCGCGGTGTGGCTGGACCCGAAGCGCACCAGCCCGTACCGCTTCTTCCAGTTCTTCCTGAACAGCGAGGACCGCATGGTCCCGCCGTACCTGCGCAGGTTCACGCTGCTGCCGCGGGACGCGATCGAGCCGCTCGAGGCCTCGCACGCCGAGCGGCCCGAGGCGCGCGTCGCGCATCGCGCGCTGGCGCGCGAGGTCACGCGCCTCGTGCACGGCGACGCGGCGCTGGCCGACGCCGAGCGCGCGAGCGAGATCCTGTTCGGAGGCTCGCTCGACGGCGTCGAGCGGCACGTGTTCGAGGACGTGGTCGGCGAGGTGCCGACCGCGACGCTCGCGCCGGGCGCGCTCGACGGCGAGGGCCTGCCGATCGTCGATGCGCTGGTCGCGAGCGGGCTGTCGGCGTCGAAGGGACAGGCGCGTCGCGACCTCGAGGGCGGCGGCGTCTACGTCAACAACGTCCGGATCGCCGACGGCAACGCCCGGCTCGATGCGAACGCGACCCTGTTCGGCCGCTATCTGCTGCTGCGAAAGGGCAAGAAGAGCTACGCGGTGCTGGTGCGCGGGGACTGACGCGCGACCGCGCGCGCCGCG
>PVBP01000081.1 GCA_002995625.1 Lysobacteraceae bacterium
CCACCCAACGCGCTATCGCCCGCATCGATTGGCCCTGCTTCATCCCGATCGCGATCATCGCGCGCTGCTCAGCCGACAGGTGCCGGTAATGCCTCGTCCTGGTCTCCATGCATCCACCCTACCAAGGTCAGGGTGTTGCACTTGCAAGTTGAGCCTAGGAAGTGCTTGGCCAGCACTTCGATGATCGTTCCCATCGGATCATTTTCCGAGTCGTCGTCGTCCGGTACAGGCAGGTCGAGCTGGCTGGCCAGATCGGTCAGGGCCTCCAGCACATCGCTCCACTGCGGGTCGCTGGATTCGGAGAGACGAGCGATGTAAGCCTGCCCGTCGCCGGGGTAGGACTCGTCCAGATCGAAACCGCCGAACAGCGCGGTGATGACGGGTGTGACGCGTTCAAGCATCAGGACGCCGGTGGCGTCGTAGTAGTTGTTGGCCATGGTGGCTCCTTTGGGATGAAAGCGCGGAGCCACGCCCCTGCGGACGATGGCATCCGCAGGGAAAAGCCCGAGGCCGCAAGGCTCCGAGCGGTGAAAGGCCAGCGAGGATCAGTCGCCGAAGTCCGTGGGATCGCCCAGGGTCTTCAACAGGTCGATCAAGCCGCCGTTGGCAAGCTGGTACAGCGCGTTGTAGTCGTCGCCGGTCGGCGCCTGTTCCAGGCGGTCGAGCCGGCCGTCCAGGTCGAGGATGCTCTGGCGTACTTCTCGGGCGAGCACCAGCGCCGATGAGGGTTTCTCGTCATCGTCGGTCTCGCCCAACGCCGCAAGCAAGGCTCTGGGTGACAGCGCATCCCGGAGGGATTCGTACACGCTTGGTGTCTCGATGCGGCAGACCGCTTCGGCCGGGTCGTCGCCAATGGAGAAGCGGGTGATCTCGTCGTCGTCGGCACCTTCGGTGTCGTAGTCGACGATCGCGATCCGCGGAAGCGGGATCGCACCGGACCAATCCTGGACGATGATGGCTTGGACGAGGCCGCCTTCAAGGACGACGGCGATAGAGGGAATTCGGGACATGATCGCTCCTGGGAAAAGAAGGAGGGACATGGCCCCGAACGGGGACGCATGTCCCTCGTGGGGTTGGAAAAGGAAAGGTGCTGGATTGCCGGAGGCGGCTCACCAGCCGGTGTAGTGCAGCGTCAGGTCCGCGATGACCTTGCGCCGCTCCAGATCGAGGCCGCCGAGATCGGACAGACCCTCGAAGCCGCAGCGCTTGAGCATCGCACCGCCTTCGCGGGAGTTGTAGAAGCTCACCATGGCGGAGAGGAACATCCGCTGGCCGCTGCTGAGGACGCCCAGGGCGTCATTGAGCATCAGCATGTTGGGACGCAGATCCCACTTGCTGTTGGCCCGCTGCAGGCCTTCGCGCGTGCCATCGCCGAACCATTCGGCACCGGCGATTTCCGCGCCGCGCTTCCAGGCCTCGAAGAAGGCCTTTGGCGCCTCGGCGAAGTGCCGTTCCTCCAGCGCGATCTGATCAAGTACTTCGATGGGAAGAGACAGGTTCATGAGAGTGCTCCGGGGTGGTTGGATTTCAGGGTTCGAGACGCTGTTGCCATCGCCCGGTCGTCAGGGCGTGGTTGGCCGCTTGATGGGAACGGAAGTACTCGACGGACTCTCGGGAAACGGGGCCGTCGTCGTCGGCGGTGCCGATGTAGTGGCCTGCGGCGCTGTGACGTATCTGCAGCAGCAGGCGCTTGCCCGTGTAGGCCAAGGCGAGATAGCCGATGGATTCGGCACGGGCTTGTGCAGCGCTCAATGACGCTGGTGTGGAGGCAAGGGGCATGGCTTCTCCTGGCTGAGGGAGCGGGAGGCCATGTCCTGACGGGCATGGAACTTCCGTGGAGGTGGACAAGAAGGCATCGGCGTCGGGATGGACGCTCGTCCGCAATACGATGCGAAGCGGACTGGTTCGGTCATGCGGGGGAACCGCATCGCAGCCTGGAAGACCGAGGCTGCTGGCATGGTGCTGACAGGAGTCAGCGACGCATGGGCACAGGATTGGGCGTGCGCGCGTGCGCGTCATTCAGCAATCGGGACTGGCTGCCTCCCGATTGCCGGTTCGCAAGAATTCGGTTCGCGCGCCCGCCAGTGGTCGGTCGGGATGGGGTGCACTCGGTGTCGGCCGCTCGACGACAGGGGGCGTGCCAGGTTCGTCGGTCCCGCGTTTCTGGAAGGCAGGAGAAAGGCGCCGAAGGCTTGCGCCTTCGGCGACGGAGGAAGAAACCACCCGTGGGCTGTCGCAGGGACTTGGCCGTCGGTGGAGCCTGTCGCTGCATCAGCAGTCGCACCCGACCCATGTCGTGGCTGGGGTCGAAATTCTTCGGCACACATCCGTGCACAAAGGGAGCCCGTTGTTTCACCGGCGGGCACCGGCACTGATTACCGTCGACCCGAGGGGTCTCCCGACGACTCGCATCACGCTGGAAGCGGCAAGCCTTCGGGGGACCCCTCGCGGTGGACGCAACGACGCCGATCATGGGAACCGCGCAGATGCGATTCGAGGAGCAAGGGCCTTCTCGTCCCGCGGGCCGTGGGGCATGGCGGGACGCGCACACCGTTGCAGAAGGTGACGCGCGCTGGGGAGTCCCGCGGGGTGCGCGGGCGTTGGGCCATGCCGCCGGTGGAACGGCTGGCGCGGCGCGGGGTTCGTGGAGCGTCAGGACGCCTTGGGTGCGGTGCGCCGCTTGCGCGGCGCGCTGCGCTTGCCGCCGGTCGCGGATTCGATGGCCATCGTGCCCTTGCAGTCCGGATAGCGGCTACAGGACCAGAAGGCACCGCTCTTGCCCGTGCGCTGGCGCATCGGCGAGCCGCATTGCGGACAGGCTGGCGCGGGTGGCAGTTGGATGGAGAGCGTTGCGGTGCGGTATTGCTGCACGAGCTGGGCGACCCAGGCGGATTGCTTGGCGATGAAGGCGTCCAGCGTCATCTGCCGCGCTTCGATCATGTCCAGCGCCTGTTCCCACACGGCGGTCGTGCCCGGATCTGCGATCGCTGGCGGCACCGCGTCGATCAGGGTGAAGGCCGCATCGGAAGCCCGGATCGCGCGGCCCTTCTTCAGCAGATAGCCGCGGCCCAGCAGTCCGTTGATGATGTTGGCGCGCGTGGCCTCGGTGCCGATGCCGGTGGTGTCCTTGAGCTTCTGCTTGAGCCGCGGGTCGGTGACCAGCCTGGCGACGCCCTTCATGGCCTTGACCAGCTCGCCCTGCGTGTACGGCTTGGGCGGCAGGGTCTTCAATGCCTTCAGATCGACGGCGCCGATGGGGCATGACAAGCCGGCGTGCAGCGCGGGCAGCACCTGGCTGCGCTGTGCGTCCTCGTCCGGTTCGTCCGGTGCCGGCGCCGCCAGCACCTGGCGCCAGCCGGTCACGACAATCTGCTTGCCGACCGCGGTGAGCGACTGGCCGGCGCACGCGAACTGCGCCACGGTGCGGTCGAACTCGTGATGCGGCAGGAACTGTGCGAGGTAGTGGGCGCGGATCAGTCGGTAGACGGCCAGCTCCTTGTCGTTCAGGGCCGATAGGTTCGCCGGTTCGAGCGTTGGAATGATGCCGTGGTGCGCCGTGACCTTGGCGTCGTTCCATGCGCGCGAGCGCTGATGGGGATCGAGCTTGGCGACCAGCGGGCGAAGGCTTGGATCGGTCTTGACCAGGCTGTCGAGTACGGTCGGCACTTCGGCCAGCATGTTCTCGGGCAGATAGCCCGAATCCGAGCGAGGATAGGTCGTGGCCTTGTGCGTCTCGTAGAGGGACTGCGCGATGTCCAGCGTCTCCTGCACGTCCAGCCCAAGCTGCTTGGAACACACTTCCTGAAGCGTTCCCAGGTCGAACGGCAGCGGCGGTCCCTCGCGCATGCGCTCGGTCTCGACGGACACCACTTGCGCGCTGACGGCCGCGCGCATGCGTTCGTCCGCCTGCTGCGCGACGGGCTGCTGCAGGCAGCGCCCGGCGTCGTCGGTGCAACCCGCCGGAGGCGTCCAGTTGGCCACGAAGGACTGGCCGGCATGAGCCAGCAACACCTCGATCGTCCAGAACGGCACGGAGACGAAGCGCGCGATCTCGCGGTCGCGGTCCACGACGAGCTTCAGCGTCGGCGTCTGCACGCGACCGACCGACAGCACGCCGGAATAGCCGGCCTGGCGCCCGAGCACAGTGAATAGCCGGCTCAGGTTCATGCCGATCAGCCAGTCGGCGCGCGAGCGCGCCAGGGCCGAGTAGTACAGCGGCAACGTCTCGCCGGACGGCTTGAGCGCGCCGAGTGCCTTGCGGATCGACGCATCGTTGAGCGCGG
Organism: Lysobacteraceae bacterium; assembly: GCA_002995625.1. Lineage (GTDB taxonomy): Bacteria > Pseudomonadota > Gammaproteobacteria > Xanthomonadales > Ahniellaceae > UDEA-SF1. Next base: position 4,284 of record PVBP01000081.1, read on the forward strand.
ACAACCACAGCCGTTGGATCGGGCCGCGGTAGCCGCAGTAGTCGATCAGCTCGCGGGCGATCATCTCGCCCTCGCGATCGGCGTCGGTCGCGATCACCAGATCGGTGGCCTGTGCCAGCAGCTGCTTGACGACCTTGAACTGCGTGGCGGTCTTGGCCTTGACCACGACCTGCCAGTGCTGGGGAATGATGGGCAGCGGTTCCAGCGCCCATCGCTTGTACTGCTCACCGTAGGCTTCCGGGGGAGCGGTCTCGATCAGATGGCCGATGCCCCAGGTCACGCCGAGGCCAGAGCCGGTGTAGCAGCCGTTGCCTCGCTGCGTGGCGCCCAGGACGCGGGCGATGTCCTTGCCCTGGGAAGGCTTCTCGCACAGAACCACGCGCATGAAGCCTCCTGATGTGCGTGAGGGTCATTGAATGACCGTCAGCATTCCCCGGCAGCCGCGAATGTGGCAGCAAACAACACGGCAGCGGGGGATCCCAGGTTCTGCTGGCGCAAGCGCGCCGTCATCCAGGCTGCGGCCGCAGTGCACGGGCCTGCACGGTCCGGAAGCGTCTGCTTCGGCGCTGGCGCAGCGCTCCATGGACGCCAGTGGAACTATCCCCTGGGGATAGGGCGCGTCCGGGCGCTGCGAGGAAGTGGAGCAGCTCTCCGCGAGCGCGGCGCTGCTCCACCGGGTTTCACGTGGCGTCCGGGTCCGGATCGGTGCTGGCCGGCTTGGCGCTGAGCTTCACGGACTCCACGCGGAACGGCAGGATGCCGACGCGGCGCGCTTCGATCTTGAACGTGGTGCGCTCGTTCTCCTCGGCATCTTCCCACTCGTCCTTGACCGTGCGGCCCTCGACCAGCACCCGCATCCCCTTCTGATACAGGGTCTGCCAATGCTCGGCATCGCGATGCCACAGTTCGACCGGCGCCCAATAGCCGCCGCGGTCCTCGTAGCCGTCCTTGGTCGGGACGGGGTTGTCGAAGTAGACGTTCAGGCGCAGCAGCCTGCGCGGCTCCTCGTTGCCGTGGGGGAACTCCCGGAAATCCGGCGCAGAACCGATGTTGCCTTCGCCGACGAAATGCGTGCTCATGTGTGGACTCCTGTGGTGGTGGGAATGACCTGCGCTACCGTGGTTGGCGCAGTGGCTGGGGGTCGAAGTCGGTCAGGTGTGCGCTGCGCCGTTCGACGCGGGCTGGGATGCAGCGGTCCCGCTGCGGCGCTGGTAGACCGCATGCGCCTGGTCGAGCTTGCTGGCGCAGTCGACGGCTTGCCGGCCCAGGGTATGCAGCAGGCTGATCTGCATGTTCAGCACGACGCGCTGGACCTCCATCGCGAACAGGTCGTCGATCAGGGTGTCCGGCGTGGCGGGGCTCTCCATCAGCTCCTGCCACAGGGCCACGCCCATCGCGGAGCGGTCCTGCCTGCGCCAGCGCAGGAAGACGGTGCCTGCGCCAGTGGTTTGCTGGGCCAGTTGAATGGGCAGCAGGCGGAAGGGATAGGTGCCGGCCTGCGCCAGCACGCGCCGCTGCGCCAGTTCGATCAGCCCGTCCCGCAGCGCGTGGCACTGGCCGGCCCAGTCCTGAAGGGTCCTCTTACCCTTAAAGGGTCTTAAAAGGCCTTTTAGAGAGGCTGCGTGTTCCAGTTGCTGGAAGTCCGCCTGTTCCAGATTGAAGAAGCGCCGGGGAGCGCTCGCGTCGAGGGAGGGCTTCATGCTGGCTCACCCCCATCGGCTTCTGACGGCGTTGCCCCCGGTTCGGCGCGGTCATCCTCGTTCGATTCGTGCTCGTCCACCGCCGCCGAGCGGCGCGATGGCGACGACGACAGTGGGGAGCGACGCGCGATGGGAGGGGCGTAGCGCGAACGGCGCGTGCCTTCGAGAACGTCCTGTGGCAGCTCTCCATACTTCTCGACTGCGGCACGCGCGGCGGCGTTCTTGGCGGCGAAGTCATCGCGCGTGCAGCCGGAATAGCGGTACTGCTGCGCCAGCGAGAACAGGCTGCGCAGCGCATGGGCGCCCTCATTGAGCCAGCGCTCCAGCGTCGAGCGATCGATCAGCGCGGTGTGATGGGCCAGGATCAGCTTCCGCGCCAGGTCGTCGTAGTCCGCCAGCAGGTAGACGGCCATGAAGCCGAGCTGGGCGTTGACGAACAAGGGCAGCTTGACCGGCTGTACGTTGAGGTTCTCACCCAGCGACAGCGCTGGCGGCACGTCCGAGAGCGCTTGGTCGACCTGCTCGCGCAGCGTCTGCAAGCTGGCTTTGGTTTGCGCGAGCTTGTCTTCGATCCGAAGCATCCACCAGTCGCTATACGGATCGTCCTGCTCGGCGCCGCGCTTCATTTTGTTCATGACGGCGATGTAGCCGTTGAGGCCGACGATGCCGGGCCGGCCTTCTGCAGCAGCGCGGCCGTGCCAGATGCGCGAGGCATGATGGGTGTGCAGCGTCAGTGACATCGCACTGCGCAGCGACCCGAGATTGAGTTGCAAGGGTTCGTTGGCCATGGAGACGACTCACAGTTGGTGAACGAGTTGCGAGCATCCCGGCGAGCAGGAAGGCCGTCAGTCAACAAAGCGCACTAGCGCCCCGCCAGTTTCCGGTCGCGGAAGGCAAGCTGTTCCAACTATCCCCAGGGGATAGCTCCAGGGAGAGCCAAGGCGGTCTGATCACGCGGACGAAACGCCGTCACGACTTGCTCAACAACGATCGCAGCTCCGACAGGCGGGCCTGGACGACTTCGGGACTCGCCGGTTTGGCGGCGGGTGCGGGATTGCCGGCGTGCTTGGCGGCGCCGGATTCGGCGTCTGATTGGCCTGCCCACGCCTTGAACTCCCCGCGGATCGCCTTCTGGATGATGCCGAACAGGTAGCCCGCAGGATTGCGCACCGTGCTGCCCCGGCAGCGCGCATTCCATTCGTCGAGCACGGACTGGCGCAGGTCGGCGTCGACCTGCTGCAGGGCCACCAGCGCGCCGGCCTGCTGCTCGTGTTTCAGGTGCCCGAAGCGTTCGGGCAGGCGGAGGTTCTGCAACGCGCGCGGTACTGTACGTACTTCATTTATACGACTACTCAGTACTTCAGTACGGTCCTGCTTCGGATTCCGAAGAGAGGCGGATTCGCCGGGTTTCCCGCCTGCTTCGGAATCGGAAGACGGCTGCGATCGGTTCCGAAGAGGGGGTGCGGCGCCTTCTTCGGATTCCTGGTCCGCTTGATCCTGTGGATAAGTCTCTTGCTCGTCGGCGGGCTGTCGGGCCATGCGCTGTGCCAGCACTTGGAGACGTGTTGGCAGCACGCGGCCGTTGAGCAAGGGATCATCGGTCAGTTCGCGCAGCGCCTGCTGTCCTACGCGCTGAACGGCCTTGCTCGCATGGGTCAGGGCCTGGCTGATCAGCTCCAGGTAGCCCGAGTCGAGCTGCATGGCCTCGAACGGGCTCAACGGTTCGTCGTGCAGCACGTACAGGTTGCCGAGGATGCGACCGCTTCTGGCGTCGCGCCGCCGGCGCACCAGGCTGAACCAGCGCGTGAGCCGCAACACCGTCAAGGCGCGTGCGACGGTTTCGTGGGACGCTTTCGGCACGCAGGGCATCGAGGTCAGCCATGGGCGCAGTTGCTCGTAGGTCGGCCACGCAGTCAGGCCGTCGTCGTTGAGCATCAAGCGACACACCTGCCAGGCGTTGCGCTCCAATGGCGTGAGCCGTCGATCGAAGAACAAGGCTCGCGGCACCGCCTCGTGGCGATTGCCACTGAACAGAAAGCCGTCTTGGGGGCCGCTGTCGCGGGTGCGCGCAGCTTCCAGGCGCTGCAAGGCGCCGTCGAGGATGGTCGATAGCGAAACGGGGCCAGTCGCGTCAGAGCGTGGCGTCGTCATGGGCCTACACCAGCCCTTGATCGATCCAGCTCCGTATCGCGGCCCAGAGCACCGACATGGGCAAGGACAGCGACTCGGCCAGGTCCATCGTCAACGTCAGCATCGCGCTTTCGTCATCCAGTGCGATGCCGCGCTCCGCGATGGCGGGCTTCCAGCGATGCCACAGGGCAGTCTCCTGCTCCTCGTTCAGCACCGGGTGCCGACCCTTGCGCTTCGGTAGCCCCAGGATCTCGCGCCGCAAGGCGACTTCCTGGTGGGTGAGTCCATAGAACTTGCTGACCATCTCGGTACTGGCACCGAGTCTGAGCATGCGATCGACCGTGCTGATCTCGTGCTCAATGTCGTGCATCTGGCTGACCAGCCGCCACAGCATGTCTTGGTTCACCTTGACCGTGCACCAGGGCACGCGCGCGTTGGCCAACAGCGCGACCAACGCCGGCTGCTTGAGCACGTCCAGCTCGCGCTCTCCGAACCCCATCGCCAGGCAGCGGCGCAGTTGGCCGTTGCGCAGGTCGTGCAGGGCCTGGGCGACAACAGCTTGGTTCAAGGGATGGGGTGCCGTCATCATCGCCTCCGATCCGATCAGCCCGAGGATGCGTCGCTGGCGTCTGCTTCCAGGTCCAACAGGCGACGCGCCAGCCGCAACAGGCGAAAGAGCTTGACCAGCCCGGTATCGCTGAGGCGAGGCATGGTGGCGGGCGCGCTTCCCAGCAGCAGCGTGCCGAGCGCCGTTTCCAGGGGGAACGGGTCGCGCCGCGCGCCGGCAGGTGGTTCAGCGCCATGGCCCATGGCCTGCAGCAGGGCCAGCACCGCCCGGCCGAACGGCGGCAGCGCGGCCGTGCGGGGAGCGAGGCATACGAAACCGAGACCGGCGTCCGACGCGCCGATGCAGTCGGCCAGCTGCGCCTCCTCGGCGATCTCGCGGGCAAACTGCGCGATGTGCGTGCGCAATCCTTCGGGCGTGTCCAGTCCCGGCTCGATGTACCAAACGTCGGTGATGGGAAAGAGACCGCCGGCCTGGACTGGAATGGCGCGCAGCACGTTATCGCGGAAGTCCGGCCGGTCTTCGCCGGTGTGCTCGGCGACCAGCTGTTGAATCGCCTGCAGCCGTTCGGTGCTGGTCGCCGGCGAGACGATGTGGTCTTGCAGCCGCTGGTTCTCTTCGTCCTCGGGTGCTGCCTGTGCCGGAGGAAGCATCGGCGGCGCTTCGGGTGGCGGCGCCTGCTTGGCTGCTGGCCTCGGCTGGCTCTCCTTCGAGGCTTCGCCTGTCTGCCGGCTTGGCGGCGCTGCCGCTGTCCCGGGTGGTGGTGCCGACGCGGGTAGTTGAGACGCAGATGCAGGATTCGATGACGACGGTGGCGCCGGTGTTTCCGCCGGCAACGTCGGCGGGCTGTTCACCGCGCGCTGTCGGCCTTCGACGTTGACGATATCCAGTTCCAGCGCGTTGTAATCGATGCCGAGCAGGTCCGACATCTGGCCGATCAATTCGTCCTGAACGCGCTGTGCGGTGAAATCGTCGGGCTGTGCGTCGAACTGCGCCAGGACCTCGTGGAACAGCGTGTCGAAGTCGGTCGGCTGCACCTTGCCGTGTACGCGCGTCTCCCAGGCCCACTCGGCGGCCTTGCGCAGGACCGCCAGCCGCTCGACCTGATGCCGGCCAAGTCCGCCGTAGAGCACATTGGGGATCGCGGGCAGCAGGTAGCGCACAGTGTCCTGCATCCGGCTGATGTGCGACTGCTGGATCGGATAGCCGTCTGCGGCAAGACGGCGGGCGAGTTCGGACTGCGACAGCGGCTTGCCGACTTCCTGTTCGTACAGCTCGCGCGCCTTCTCGATGCCAAGGGCACGTTCGATGAACGTGAGGCCGCCATGCAGTTCGTTCTCGGCCAGGTGGCCGGTCAGCGCGATGATCTCGCCGCGTTCAGGCCAGGGCCTGAACAGGCACGAGATGCGGAAGAAGCGCTCGTCCTTCGTCTCCGACCACAGCTCGCGCAGGATCGCCAGCCGCGTGTTGCCGCCATTGCGGATGATGTAGTGGTCGGCGTCGGGCCGCCGGGTGATCGGTGGCGGCGCGTCCAGGCCGCGCTCACGGATCGACGCCTTGATTTCGTCGTAAAGCGGATTGCGGGTGATGCGTGGATCCAGCTCGTAGGAGCGCAGTTCGTCGAGCGTCACGACCATCGGCGTGTCCGCGATGGGATCGCTCAATGCCCGCGCGACGGGGCTTTGTCGTTGGAAGCCCTCGGCCAGGAGCTTCGAGGCCATGTCGGCTGGCGTCAGGTCAGCCATGGCCGTCTCCTGGCGCGCTTGCCTGCCGATCGGCACGTCGGAGCTGGGCGCGCGCGTTGCGCGCGGCGCGGTGGTCGCTTGCGGTGGAGCCGGTATAGATCGGCGGCAGGCCCGGCTTCGTGAATTTCAGATGGCCGCCGGGCGTCCGCACGACGTCCCAGCCCTCGCGCAGCGCGAAGTCGATCAGGCCGCGAAGCTGCTTGTGCCCACGCGTCAGGTCATGGGCGCTGGACACGGCCTGTCTCCTTCGGCGTTTTCCCGTCGACCTGGCTGAAAGCCTCCCGCCATTGGGGGAGCAGCTCGCAGGCAACCGCCCGGATCGTCTCCAGCGCGGAAGGCGCGCTGCGTCCGGTGGGGCGCCGGTTCTCTACGCGATGGACGGGCAAGCCCTGCGTCGCCGCGCGCGGATAGGCTTCGATCGCCGGAATGGCCGTGTCCAGCACGCGCACGTCGCTGCGTCCCTCGAATATCTGGCGCAATGCCTGCTGGATCACGCGGGCGTTGGCCGATACCGGATGCACGCGGTTGATCAGCAGGTTCAGCGGGGGCGGCTTGATGCCCAGGTGCCGGTAGGGGGCGATGTCCTCGATCAGTTGCAATGTCCCCCGGCGCAGCTCGCGCGCCGCGAGAATCTCGGGTGTCACTGGCGACAGCGCCACGTCCGAGGCCAGCACGGCCATCTCCAGCAGCGCACTGCGCGCGCCCTGCGTGTCGAGCAGCACCAGGTCGTAGCTCGCCTGGAATGCGGGCAGCAGATGCCGCAGGCGCAGGCGCCCATCGGGCGCGTGCAGCAGCAGCGTGTTCAACTGCCCCCTGTCGTCGTTGGAGAGCACCAAGCTGAGGCCGTCGATGCAGGTATGGGAGACGAGCCGCTCCAGGTTCTGTTCGTTGAACGCGAGCAGTTCGTAGATCCCACAGGGCGCCCGATGCATAAGCGGGTAGTAGCTCGATAGCGTGGGTTGCACGTCAAGGTCGAGCAACAGGACGCGCAGGCCAGCGTCCGCGGCGAAACCGCCCAGATTCGCGGTCGTCGTGGTCTTGCCAACGCCGCCCTTGGTGGAAATGATGGAGATGACTAACATCGTCTCGCTCCTCGTCGTATGGGTGAAGGGCGAGTTCAGACGCGCTGTTTTCGGCGCTCGGCGATCCACTGCTCTACTTCGAGTGAATCCCAACCGACGGCACGAATCCCGAGGCGAATGGCTTTCGGGAACTTGCCGGCTCTCATCAGGTTGTAGAGGTGCGCGCGCTTGAATCCAGTCTTGGCTTCAACTTCGTCGCGACGCAGGATGCGATGCTCGACCGCGGGGAGCGGGAGGGGTGTTTCCTCCGACATGGAGTCACTCCTTAGGGAACCTCTGGCCAACTGACCGATAGTGCCCCTTACCCGTCGGGTCGAGTCGCTTGACGACCGCCAGACGGTTTTCGGCCGGGCGTCCACCCGGTTTGCTTCATTTTTCACCACTCCGAGCCTCGTTTCCGGGGCTCGGAGCGGCCTCCGGACGCACCTATCCCGTCGCAGCCAGCAAGTGCCGTCGCGCCAGG
>PVBP01000082.1 GCA_002995625.1 Lysobacteraceae bacterium
GTACGAGGCGTAGTCGACGCCGCACAGGTCGACCAGCTGCTCGAAGCGGAACTCGCGCTCGTCGCGCAGCGCGCGCGCGACCTCGAGCAGATGTGCCGGCGGCACCTCGACCGTCACCTGGCCGAGGCGCTCGTGGACGGCGGCGATCCGGTCACCGAAGCGCGCGGCGATCCGTTTCGCCAGTTCCGAGGCGTGTTCGCTCATGCCGGGGTTTCGCTCAGCGGGTGACGGTGTGGGTCCGGCGGATCTTCTTCTGCAGCTGCAGGATCCCGTAGACCAGCGCCTCGGCGGTCGGCGGGCAGCCCGGCACGTAGACGTCGACCGGGACGATGCGGTCGCAGCCGCGCACGACCGAGTAGGAATAGTGGTAGTAGCCGCCGCCGTTCGCGCACGATCCCATCGAGATGACCCACTTCGGGTCGGGCATCTGGTCGTAGACCTTGCGCAGCGCCGGCGCCATCTTGTTGACCAGCGTGCCGGCGACGATCATCACGTCGGACTGGCGCGGGCTCGGCCGGAACACGATCCCGAAGCGGTCGAGGTCGAGGCGCGCCGCGCCCGCGTGCATCATCTCGACCGCGCAGCACGCGAGCCCGAAGGTCATCGGCCACATCGAGCCGGTACGGGCCCAGTTGACCAGCGCGTCGATGGACGTGGTGACGAAGCCGCGCTCGAGCAGCGGGTTGTCGCCCTGCGGCCGGAGGATGTCGTCGACCCGCCCCTCCGGGATCGGGTTGTGCAGCAGCTCGGCTACTCCCATTCGAGCGCTCCCTTCTTCCACTCGTACACGAAGCCGATCACGAGGATGCCGAGGAAAATGGTCATCGCGATGATCGCCGGCATGCCGATGTCGTCGAACACCAGCGCCCACGGGAACAGGAACGCGATCTCGAGATCGAAGATGATGAACAGGATCGCGACGAGGTAGTAGCGCACGTCGAACTTCATGCGCGCGTCCTCGAAGGCCTCGAAGCCGCACTCGTACGGGGAGAGCTTCTCGACCCCGCCGCGCCGGGGACCGAGGGCGCTGCCGAGGGCGAGCAGCACGATCGCGATCGCGCCGGCCACGCCGAGGAACATCAGGATCGGCAGGTACTGTGACAGGTCCATATCACTCGCTTTGCTCGCGTCGCGGCGATCCGCCGCCAGCCGATCATCGCGCCGGCGGCGATCCCGTCGGGATCGCCGCCGCCGTCATTGGTGCCCAGGAAAGGACTCGAACCTTCACGGGTGTCCCCGCTACCACCTCAAGGTAGTGCGTCTACCAATTCCGCCACCTGGGCATTGCAAGAAACGTCAAGACCGGGCCGCTCACTCCTTCGGCGGCTCTTCCGCCGGCGTCGACGGCGCCGGCCCGGCCGGAACCTCGGCGGCCTGCGCCGCATCGGAACCCGGGAGTGCCGGAACCTCGCTGGCCGGTGCCGGTGCCGGCGCCGGCGCGGCGGGCGCGGCACGCCCCATCACGCCGAGGTCGCTGGCCGCACGGTCGCCATAGGTGTGGGCGATGAACATGCCCATGCCGAGACTGGTCGCGAAGAACAGCGTCGCCAGCACCGCGGTCGAGCGCGTCAGGAACGAGGCCGCGCCGCGCGCGCCGAACACGGTGGCCGACGCGCCGGCCCCGAAGCCCGACCCGGCCTGCGCCCCGGCGCCGCGCTGCATCAGGATGAACCCGACCATCGCGATCGCGACCAGGACGTAGAGGATGTTGAGGATGGTGAGGGTCATGTCGCCTGCGCTGGTTGCAGGCGGGCCTTCGCTGCCGCCGCGATGATCGCGGTGAACTCGCTCGCGACGAGCGAGGCGCCACCCACGAGACCACCATCGACGTCGGCCCGTCCGAACAGTTCGGACGCATTGCCCGCCTTGACGCTGCCCCCGTAGAGGATCGGCAGCGAGTCCGCGATCTTAGCATCCCGGCGCGCGAGTTCGCCACGGATGTGGGCATGCGCGGCGCCCGCCTGCTCGCTCGTGGCGGTGCGGCCGGTGCCGATCGCCCACACCGGCTCGTAGGCGACGATCGCGCCGGCGAAGGCCGCGATGCCGACCCGGTCGACGACGGCCGCGACCTGCCGCGACAGCACTGCTTCGGTCGCGCCGGCCTCGCGCTCGGCCAGCGTCTCGCCGACGCACAGCACCGGCACCAGGCCCGCCGCCTGCGCGGCGGCGAACTTCGCGGCGACGAGCGCGTCGCTCTCTCCGTGGTACTGGCGGCGCTCCGAGTGGCCGACCAGCACGTGGGTCGCCCCGACGTCCGCCAGCATCGCGCCCGCGACCTCGCCGGTGTAGGCCCCCTGCCCGTGCGCGCTCAGGTCCTGCCCGCCGAAGCCGACGCCGCGGGCCGCGAACTCGCGGGCCAGCGGCTCGATCTGCACGAACGGTGGAAACACCAGCGTCGTCACGCGCGGATCGAGGCCGCCGACGACTTCGCCGAGCAGAGCCCGGGCGCTGGCCAGGGTGCCATGCATCTTCCAGTTGCCGGCCGCGATCATGCGACGCATCGGACGGGGTCACCCGCGGGAGAGAACCGCGAGAGGATAGCGACCCGGCCCGTCGCGATAAAGCCGAGTCGCCCGCCCCTACACTCGCGATCCGCCTTCGAACGGAGTCCCGGATGTCCCGTCCCGTCGCCCTCGTCACCGGCGCCTCGGCCGGAATCGGCCGCGCCTTCGCGATCGAGCTCGCCGCGCGCGGCCACGACCTCGTGCTGACCGCGCGTCGTCGCGAGCGGCTCGACGCGCTGGCGGCCGAACTCAAGCGCACCCACGGTGCGCGCAGCCACGTCGTGCCGTCGGACCTCGCCGACCCGATGGCGCCGGAGGCGCTGGCGACATCGGTCGCCGAAGCCGGGCTCGCGGTCGACGTGCTGGTCAACAACGCGGGCTACGGCGTTCCCGGCAGCCTCGTCAGCCAGCCGTGGCCGGTCCACCGCGACTTCGTCCAGGTGATGATGACCGCGCCGGTCGAGCTGTGCTGGCGCTTCCTGCCCGGCATGCGCGAGCGCCGGCGCGGCACCATCATCAACGTCGCGTCGCTCGCGGGGCTCACCCCGGGTTCCGCCGGCCACACGCTCTACGGCGCATCGAAGGCCTTCCTGATCCGCTTCTCCCAGTCGCTGGCCTTCGAGAATGCGGCACACGGCATCCGGGTCTCGGCGCTCTGCCCCGGGTTCACCTTCTCCGAGTTCCACGACGTGACCGGCACGCGCGCACAGGTCAGCCAGCTGCCGGGATGGATGTGGATGCGCGCCGAGGACGTCGTGCGGGAAGGTCTCGACGCCGCGGCGCGGGGCCGGGTCGTCCACGTCAGCGGGCGGGCGAACCGACTGATCAAGGCGCTGGTCGAAGTGCTTCCCGACCGCGCGGCCGAGGCGCTGATGCGGCGCCAGTCGAAGCGATTCCGCGCGGCGGATTGATCGCGACGGACGCCGCGCGCGCGGACCGCGGCTGCGGCGTATCGACGCGACGAATCGTGTCGCGATCGCGAGCTGCGCTCGCTCCTGCGACGGAAACCCCCTTGTTCCGTAGGAGCGACCAAAGGTCGCGACCGCCGCAGGTCGCGACCGCCACGGCACGCGGAGTGCCATGCGACACCCCCGCACATCGCCATCGCGAGCTGCGCTCGCTCCTACGACGGAAACCCCCTTGTTCCGTAGGAGCGACCGAAGATCGCGACCGCCGCAGGTCGCGACCGCCACGGCACGCGGAGTGCCATGCGACACCCCCGCACATCGCCATCGCGAGCTGCGCTCGCTCCTGCGATGGAAACCTCCTCGTTCCGTAGGCGCGACCGAAGGTCGCGACCGCCGCAGGTCGCGATCGGCGTCGACCTCGCGAGGTCCGCCCTCAGATCAGCCGGATCTCGCGCAGCCGCTCCAGCAGGTAGCCGTGCGCGGTGATCGGCTCGGGGTAGCGGTTCGGATGCTCGGCGTCGATGCACGAGGGCAGCACGTCGATCAGGAAGTCCGGGTTCGGATGCAGGAAGAACGGCACCGAATAGCGCGGCTGGCGCGCGAGCTCGCCCGGGGGATTGACGACGCGGTGCGTCGTCGACGGATAGACGTGGTTCGTGAGCCGCTGCAGCATGTCGCCGATGTTGACGACGATCGTGTCGCCGTCGGCCGTGAACGGCACCCACTCGCCCTTGCGCGAGAGCACCTCGAGGCCGGCCGCGCTGGCGCCGACCAGCAGCGTGATGAAGTTGATGTCCTCGTGCGCGCCGGCGCGCACGTTCGGCACCTCGGGCGCGGTGATCGGCGGATAGTGGATCGGACGCAGGATCGAGTTGCCCTGGTCGACCTTGTCCTCGAAGTACGCCTCGGGCAGGCCGATGTGCAGCGCGAGCGCGCGCAGCACGCGGCGGCCGAGCGCGTCGAGTGCCTCGTACAGCGCCCAGCCGTAGGTCCGGAACTCGGGCACCTCGGCCGGCCACAGGTTCGGCGGCATCACGTCGGCGTACTTCGAGTCGCGCGGGATCTCGCGCCCGATGTGCCAGAACTCCTTCAGGTCCGGGTAGCGCGAATCCTTCGCGGTCTCGACCATGAACGGCGTGTAGCCGCGCGCCCCGCCCCCGCCCGGCACGTGGTACCTGCGCTTGACCTCGTCCGGCAGCGCGAAGAAGCGCCGGAACGCGTCGTAGGCGCCGTCGATCAGCTCGGCCGGGATGCCGTGGCCGCGGATGCCGCAGAAGCCCCACTCGCGATAGGCGGCGCCGAGTTCGGCGACGAAGGCGGCACGGTCGGTGTCGAAGCGTGTGATGTCGAGGGTCGGGATGCGAGGTTCCATGGCGGGGTCCGAACGCGGATCGTCGACGTCAGGCCGCCGATTCTACGGCGTCGCCGAGGCTCGCCAGGATCGCGTCGACCAGCGCCGGATCGTCCGCCTCGACGGTGACGCGGACGACCGGCTCGGTCCCGGACGGGCGCAGCACGAGCCGGCCGCGCCCGGCGAGCCGGGCTTCCGCGTCGGCGTGGGCCGCGGCGACGGTCGGCGATTCGAGCGGCCTCGCGCCGCGCGCGACGCGCACGTTGCGGGTCCGCTGGACGAGACGGGTCCACGCCGAACGCACGGCCGAGAGCGAGTCGCCGCGCCGGCGCCAGACCTCGAGCGCAGCCAGCGCGCTGACCAGCGCATCGCCGGTCGACGCGCGGTCGAGGATCAGCACGTGCCCCGAGGCCTCGCCGCCGAGCACGCCGCCGGACTCGACCAGCAGGCGGTGCACGTAACGATCCCCGACCGCGGCGCGCAGGAACGGGATGCCGAGCGCGTCGAGCGCCAGCGCGAGACCGTGGTTGGTCATCAGCGTGCCGACGACCGGGCCGCGCAGCGTGCCGGTTTCGGCGCGATCGCGGGCCAGCAGGAACAGGAGGTCATCGCCGTCGAGCACGTGCCCGGTCGCGTCGATCAGCAGCACGCGGTCGCCGTCGCCGTCGAAGGCAATGCCGACGTCGGCGCCCTCCGCGACCACGCGCGCGGCCAGCGTCTCGGGGTGCATCGTGCCGCAGCCGTCGTTGATGTTGAGGCCGTCCGGCTCGTGGCCGATCGCGATCACGGTCGCCCCGAGGCGCTCCAGCAGCTGCGGTCCGAGCCGGTAGTTCGCGCCGTTGGCGCCGTCGACCACGATCCGTACGCCGTCGAGCCCGAAGCCGGGAGGAACCGTCGAGCGCACGAACTCGAGGTAGCGCTCGTGCGCGTCCCTGAGGCGCATCGCCTTGCCGAGGAGCCCCGGATCGACGGTCGCAAACGGTTGCTCGATCTCGTCCTCGATCGCGGCCTCGATCTCGTCGGACAGCTTCTCACCGGCGGACGAGAAAAACTTCACGCCGTTGTCGTGGTGCGGGTTGTGCGAGGCGCTGATCACGATCCCGGCGCTGGCGCCGGTCGCGCGCGTCAGGTAGGCGACCGCCGGCGTCGGCATCGGGCCGAGCAGCCGCACGTCGGCGCCGGCCGCGATCAGGCCGGCCTCGAGCGCGGACTCGAACATGTATCCCGACAGCCGGGTGTCCTTGCCGATCACGACCGAGCCGTCGCCGCCGAGCGACTTCAGCACCGAGCCTGCCGCGCGACCGAGGCGCAGCATGAAGTCGGCCGAGATCGGCGGCTCACCGACCCGGCCGCGGATGCCGTCGGTGCCAAAGTAGCGTCTGGAAGCCATCGACGCGGGCCGCCCGTCTGGAAAGCGGTGAAGGATAGCGGGCCGATACCGGACGCTGGCCGAGGTCGCCGGCCGTGCCGGCATCAGTCGCCGGCGAGCAGCCGCGCGATCCGTGCCGCCTCGCGGTCCTCGCGCGGGCGCTCGGGCGGCGCCGCGCGGCGGACCTCGGCGAGCACCGCCAGCGCTTCGCGGGTGGCGGCGACGTCGTGGGTGCGGACCAGGTTCGCGCCGCGCTCGACCGCCAGCACGGCCGCGACCGCCGATCCGAGGGCGCGCTCGGCCGGGACCTCGCGCCCGGTGGCCTCGCCGATCATGCGCTTGCGCGAGAGCCCGACCAGGATCGGCAGGCCGAGCTCGACCAGCCGCGGCAGCGCCGCGAGCAGCGTCCAGTTGTGGGCCGCGGTCTTGCCGAAGCCGAATCCGGGATCGACGAGGAGCCGCGCGCGCGGAATGCCGGCGAACTCGCAAGCGAGCACGCGGTCGGCGAGGAATCGCCGCACGTCCTCGACCACGTCGTCGTAGTGCGGCGCCTGCTGCATCGTCGCGGGCTCGCCCTGAAGGTGCATCAGGCACACCGGCACGCCGAGCGCCGCCGCGACTTCGAGCGCCCCGTCGGCGCGCAGGGCGCGCACGTCGTTGATCAGGCCGGCGCCGGCGGCCACGGCCGCTCTCATGACCGCGGGCTTCGACGTGTCGACGCTGATCGGCACGTCGGTCCGCGCGGCCAGCGCCTCGATCACCGGGACGACGCGCGCGAGTTCCTCGGCCTCCTCGACCGGCGTCGCGCCCGGCCGTGTCGACTCGCCGCCGACGTCGAGCAGGTCGGCGCCCTCGGCGACGAGGGCGAGGCCATGGGCGACGGCGGCATCGACCGAATCGAAGCGTCCGCCGTCCGAGAACGAGTCCGGCGTGACGTTGACGATGCCGGCGATGCGCGGACGGTCGAGGACCAGTCGGCGACCGCCGCAGTCGAGGACCGGAGCGAGGTCGAACATCGGTTCCGGACAGGCGGGCGACGGCCGGCGCCGCCGCGCGTCAGGTCTGCGGGGCCGGGTTTCCGACCGCCCCGCCGGCCGCGGTGCCGCTCTCGCCCCGTCGGCCGCGCGGCTCGCTCCAGCCCTTGGGCGGATCCGGGCGCCGGCCTTCCATGATCTGGTCGATCTGCTCGCTGTCGATGGTCTCGTACTGGAGCAGGGCCTCGGCCATCAGGTGCAGCTTGTCGAGGTTCTCGGTCAGGATCGCCTTGGCGCGATCGTGCGCGGTGTCGAGGATGTTGCGCACGACCTCGTCGATCCGGCGCGCGGTCTCGTTGGACACGCTCTTGTGCTGCGTGACCGAGCGGCCGAGGAACAGCTCCTCCTCCTCGTCGCTGTAGGCCACGGGCCCGAGTTCCTCGGACAGCCCGTACTTCGTGACCATGTTGCGGGCCAGCTGGGTCGCGCGCTGGATGTCGTTCGACGCCCCGGTCGTGACGCGCTCGGACCCGAAGATGATCTCCTCGGCGACGCGCCCGCCATAGAGGCTCGCGAGCCGCGACTCGAGCTGCCGCTTGCTGCTGCTGTAGCGGTCCTCCTCGGGCAGGAACATCGTGACTCCGAGCGCGCGGCCGCGCGGGATGATCGAGACCTTGTAGACCGGATCGTGATCGGGCACGAGGCGCCCGACGATCGCGTGGCCGGCCTCGTGGTAGGCGGTGAGCTTCTTTTCCTCGTCGCTCATCACCATCGACTTGCGCTCGGCGCCCATCATGATCTTGTCCTTGGCGCGCTCGAAGTGGGCCATCGTGACCTCCTTCGAGTTCTCGCGCGCCGCGAACAGGGCCGCCTCGTTGACGAGGTTCGCGAGGTCGGCGCCGGAGAACCCCGGCGTGCCGCGCGCGATCCGCTGCGGATCGACGTCCTCGGCGAGCGGCACCTTCTTCATGTGGACCTTGAGGATCTGCTCGCGGCCGCGCAGGTCCGGCAGCGGGACCACGACCTGGCGGTCGAAGCGGCCCGGGCGCAGCAGCGCCGGGTCGAGCACGTCGGGCCGGTTGGTCGCGGCGATCACGATGATCCCCTCGTTGCCCTCGAAGCCGTCCATCTCGACCAGCAGCTGGTTGAGCGTCTGCTCGCGCTCGTCGTGGCCGCCGCCGAGGCCGGCGCCGCGATGACGCCCGACCGCGTCGATCTCGTCGATGAAGATGATGCACGGCGCATGCTTCTTGGCCTGCTCGAACATGTCGCGCACGCGCGAGGCGCCGACGCCGACGAACATCTCGACGAAATCCGATCCCGAGATCGTGAAGAACGGCACCTTGGCCTCGCCGGCGATCGCCTTGGCGAGCAGGGTCTTGCCGGTGCCGGGCGAGCCGACCATCAGCACGCCGCGCGGGATGCGGCCGCCGAGCTTCTGGAACTTGCCGGGATCGCGCAGGAACTCGACCAGCTCGGTCACTTCCTCCTTGGCCTCGTCGACGCCCGCGACGTCGGCGAAGGTGACCTTGACCTGGTCCTCGCCCTGCAGGCGCGCGCGTGACCGGCCGAAGCTCATCGCGCCGCGCCCGCCGCCCCCGGCCTGCATCTGCCGCATGAAGTAGATGAAGATCGCGATGAAGATCAGGAACGGCAACGACGACAGCAGCAGGTTCAGCAGCACGCGCTCGCCCTGCGGCTCGCGCTGGTCGATCAGCACCTGGTGGCGGTCGAGGATCGCGATCATGTCGAGATCGTTGCTCGGCGCGACGGTCTGGAAAGTGCTGCCGTCGCGACGCTGGCCGGTGATCTTCCGCACCCGCGGATCGTCCGCGACGATCGTGACCTTCGCGATCCGGTTGGCGCGCACCTCGTCGAGGAACTCCGAGTACGGGACCTGCGCCGCGGTCGGCGCGCGCTGCGAGAGGCTGTGGAACACCGTCATCAGCACGAGGCCGATGACCAGCCACACCAGCACGTTCTTCATCATGTCGTTCATGCGCCACCGCTCCGACGCCGGTCTGCCCGGCCCTGTCCCGGCTCCGGGCCGCGACCCGGAACCGGTGATGTTGGTTGTTCCGCCATTCAAGCCGACGACGCTGAACCGCCGCGGAATCCGGCCGCCAGCGCATAGACCTCGCGGCTGCGCGCGCGCGAGGCCTTCGGCTTCCGCATCGTGACCTTCGCGAAGTCTCGCCGCAAGTCCTTCAAATAGGCGTCAAATCCGGCGCCCTGGAACAGCTTGATCAGGAAGTCACCGCCGGGCTTGAGGTGCCGGCGCGCGAAGTCGAGCGCGAGTTCGGACAGCTCCATCGCCCGCGCCTGGTCGACCACGCCGACGCCGGTCATGTTGGGGGCCATGTCGGACAACACAAGGTCGACCGGCTGCCCTTCGATCTCCGACTCGAGCCGCGCGAGGACCTCGGGCGAGCGGAAATCACCCTCGATGAACGCAACCCCCGGAATCGACGGCATCGGCAGGACATCGAGCGCGACGAGCCGCCCGCGTCCGTCGAGGCGCTGGGCGACGATCTGCGACCAGCCGCCGGGCGCGGCGCCGAGATCGACGACGACCATGCCGGGGACCAGCAGCCGGTCGCGCTCGATCAGCTCCTCGAGCTTGTAGGCCGCGCGCGAGCGCAGTCCTTCCTTCTGCGCGCGGCGCACGTAGGGATCGCCGAAGTGTTCCTCGAGCCAGCGCCGGGACGACTTGCTGCGTTTCATCGGGCGGCCCGGGGCCGGCAGTGGGGGCGGCCGCCGATGATACGCTTCGACGCCATGCGGAGGTCTCGATGTCGCTCAGCAAGCTGGCGCGCAGTCACCTGCGGCGCCTGAGCCATCCCCTGAAGCCGGTCGTGATGGTCGGCGGCAGGGGGCTCTCGACCTCGGTCATCGCCGAGCTCGACCGTGCGCTCGACCGCCATGAACTGGTCAAGGTGCAGATCGCGATCGACGACCGCGAGGCGCGCGCCGAGGCGGCGCGCGAACTCGCCCAGCGCAGCGCCGCCGAGATCGTGATGCAGATCGGCAAGGTCGCCTGCCTGTACCGACGGAATCCGGACGAACCCCGGATCGCCCTGCCCTGATGCAGCTGCTGCTGAACCAGCCGGTCGGCCGGCTCCACGTCCGGCGCGCGACCCCGACCTCGGTCGAAGTCGCCGACCGGAGCTTCTCGGCGAGTTTCCTGCTGGCTCCCGACGCGCTGGTCGACAGCTGGCACCGCGGGTCCCTCGCCGCGCTCGACGCGGCCGCGGCCGCGCCGATCCTTGCGCTGTCGCCGGCCGTGGTTCTGCTGGCGACCGGGTCGAGGCAATCGTTCCCGCCGACCGCCTTCGTGGCCGCGTTCCTGACCCGGGGGATCGGCCTCGAGGTGATGGACACGCTCGCCGCGGCGCGCACCTACAACGTGCTCGCGGCCGAGGATCGGCGCGTGGTCGCTGCGTTCTGGTTCCCGGACGCCGGATAGGCGCGCCGCTCACGACGCGCGGCGGTCCAGGCCCGGCGCGGCGCCCGATCCATCGGGCGCGGACGTTTCGATCGCGAGGCGCCGCAACCGGACCAGCGCCTCCTGCTGGATCTGACGCACGCGCTCGCGGCTGACGCCGAGCGCGGTGGCGACCTCGGCGAGGCTCTGGATCGCGTGGCCGTCGAGTCCGTAGCGCCGCGCGACGACCTCCCGCTGTCGCGGCGCGAGCCGTCCGAGCCAGTCCGCGAGCCGCTCGCTCGCGGCGCCGTCGGCGATCAGCCGCTGGCGCTCTTCGTCGCCGTCGTCGTCGTCGGGCGAGGCCGCCGCCGATGCGAGACCGGCCGCGACGGCCGGGTCATCGAGTTCGGTGATGCGCTCGTTCAGCCGGATCAGCGCGGCGACATCGTCGATCGGCAGGCCCGCCGCCGCGGCGATCGCCGCGAGCGTCGGCGCCGGACCGCCGTGGCGCGCCAGCTCGCGCTCGACCCGCAGCACCGCCGACAGCGCCCGCATCACCGAGCCGGGCAGCCGCACCAGGCGGCCGTGGTCCAGCAGCGCCCGTCCGATCGCCTGCCGGATCCACCAGCTGGCGTAGGTCGAGAAGCGGAAGCCCCGCTCCGGATCGAAGCGTTCGACGGCACGGATCAGCCCGAGATTGCCTTCGGCGATCAGGTCCGCGAACGAGAGGCCCCGGCCGACGTGGCCGCGCGCCGCGGCGACCACCAGTCGCAGGTTGGCCTCGATCAGCCGCTGCCGCGCGATCGCGTCGCCGGATCTCGCGGCCCGCGCCAGCGTCCGCTCGGCCTCGGCATCGAGCAGCGCGATCTGCGCGATCTCGGCGCAGTACTGGCGAAGGGCATCCTCGCCGGCCGCGGGCGACTCGCGCGGGCCAGGCGTCTCCCCCACGGCATCGCCGGTGACGAAGGGCTCGCGGTCCATCAGCGCGGTGGCAGGAACCCGCGCGGGTCGACCGGGCGGCCGTTGCGCCGGATCTCGAAGTGCAGCATCGGCACGCTGCCGCCGCTGCGCCCCATCTCGGCGATCACCTGTCCGGCGCGGACCCGGGCTCCCTCCTCGACCAGACGTCGCCGGTTGTGCCCGTAGGCGCTCAGCAGGTTGTCGGAGTGCTTGATGATGATGAGTTCGCCGTAGCCGATCAGGCCGCTGCCGCTGTAGACGACCTCGCCGTCCGCCGCCGCGATGACCGCCTGGCCCT
>PVBP01000083.1 GCA_002995625.1 Lysobacteraceae bacterium
GGGCCGGTGCGTCCGGGCGTCGCGGAAGTCGCGCGCAACCCGCGCGCGCGCAGCGCCGTGCTCCGGGTCGCGGAGCGGCGCGCATGAGTCCCGCCGGCCTGCTCGGATGGGCGCTGCTGCTGGCGGTCGCGGTCGCCAGCGCGATCGCGCTCGCGCACTCGCGCCACGAGAGCCGGCGCCTGTTCGTCGAGCTGACGCGGCTCGAACGCGAACGTGACGAGATCAACATCGACTTCGGCCGCCTGCAGCTCGAGCGGGCGACCTGGGTCGACGCAAACCGCATCGAGAAGATCGCGCGCGGCGACCTCGGGATGGGATTCCCGACGCCGACGGCGACCCAGGTGATCCGGCGATGAGGGGGACTTTCCACGCCAGCCGCGACTCCGACCGCCTCCGGTGGTCCGAGCCTGACCCGCCCTGGTGGCGGTCGCGGACGACGCGGGTGGTCCCAGCTCGCCCGACGGGCGGGGTGGGCCATGCGCGGTCCTAGCCACGCGGCCGTCAAGGCGCCGCGCATCGACGTGCGCGCGCGGCTCGCGTGCGTCGCGGCGGGCCTGGCGGCCTTCGCGGTCGTGCTGCTCGCGCGCGCGGTCGACCTGCAGGTGCTCGATCGGGCCTTCTACCAGGACCAGGGCGACCAGCGATTCGTGCGCGAGCGCGTGATTCCGGTGTCGCGCGGGACGATCACCGACCGCAACGGCGAGCCGCTCGCGATTTCGACGCCGGTCGAGTCGATCTGGGCCCAGCCGCAGGAGCTGGCACGACACGCCGAGCGCCTGCCGCAGCTCGCCGAGGCCCTCGGCCTCGATGCCGATGACCTCGCCCGGCGCGTCGCCGAGCGCAGCGAGCGCGAGTTCATGTACCTGCGCCGTCATCTGACGCCCGACGTCGCCGCGCGGGTCCTCGCGCTCGGCGTGCCCGGCGTGAACGTGCAGCGCGAGTTCCGGCGCTACTACCCGGCCGGCGAGCTGACCGCGCAGGTGCTCGGTGTCACCAACATCGACGATCGCGGGCAGGAGGGCCTCGAGCTGGCCTTCGACCAGTGGCTCGCGGGACGCGCGGGCGCCAAGCGCATCATCCAGAACCGGCGCGGCGAGGTGGTCGAGGAGATCGAGCTGGTCCGCGAGCCGGTGCCCGGCCGGCCGCTGACCCTGTCGATCGACCGGCGCATCCAGTTCCTCGCGTACCGGGCGCTGGTCCAGGCGATCGAGACGCATCGCGCCGACAGCGGCACGATGGTGGTGCTGGACATCCCGACCGGCGAGATCCTCGCGATGGCCAACTGGCCGTCGTACAACCCGAACGCGCGCGGTGCCGCGACCGGCCCGGGGCGCCGCAACCGGGCCGTGACCGACCTGTTCGAGCCGGGTTCCGTGATCAAGGCGTTCACGGTCGCCGCCGGCCTCGAGAGCGGGCGCTTCGACCTCTCGACCCGGATCGATACCTCGCCCGGCACCTTCCCGGTCGCGCGTCACGTCGTGCGCGACGTCCACAACTACGGGGTCGTCGACCTGACCCGGCTGCTGACCAAGTCGAGCAACGTCGGGTCGGCCAAGATCGTGCTCCAGCTCGAGAACGAGCATTTCCACGATCTCCTGTTCCGCTTCGGCTACGGCCAGCCGACGGGCTCGGGCTTTCCAGGCGAGGGCGCCGGCGTGCTGCCGCCGCCGACGCGCTGGGGCACGCTGCAGAAGGTCACGCTCTCCTACGGCTACGGCCTGTCGGCGACGCCCCTGCAGGTCGCGCAGTCGTATGCGGCGCTCGCGAACCACGGCCGGCTCCTGCCGCCGACGTTCCTGCGGGACGGCAATGCCGACAAGCGGCCGCAGGCCGTGCTCGATCCGGTGATCGCCGACCAGGTGCTGGCGATGCTCGAGACCGTGACCGGGCCCGAAGGCACCGGGCAGCGCGCCCGGGTGCCGAACTACCGGGTGGCCGGCAAGACCGGGACCTCGCGCAAGGTCCTGCCCGGCGGCTACCAGAGCCGCTACATCAGCTTCTTCGCGGGCATGGTGCCGGTCTCCGATCCGAGGCTCGTCGGCGTGGTCGTGATCAACGATCCGCGCGGACAGTTCTATTTCGGCGGGCTGGTCGCCGCGCCGGTGTTCTCCGAGGTGATGCGCGGCGCGCTGCGCCTGCTCGACGTGCCCCCGGACGACCTGCTCGCGCCGACGCTGCTCGCGCAGCAGGCCCCGGGGCCGCGCCCGGTGTCGATCGAAGTCGCCGACTACGCCGAGACGGTCGAGCAATGACGGCAATGATGGCCCTCGATCGACTGCTCGACGGCATCGCGACGGCTCCGGGCGTCGCGGTGACCGGGCTTGCGCTCGATTCGCGCTCGCTGCGGGCGGGCGAGGCCTTCGTCGCCCTCGCGGGCCACGCCCGGCATGGCCTCGAGTTCCTGCCGGAGGCGGTCGCGCGCGGCGCGGTCGCGGTGCTGTCCGATCGCGAACCCGCCGGCGACCCCGGTCTGCCGGTGGTCGTGGTGCCGGGCCTGCGCGCGCGCCTCGGCGAGATCGCGAACCGGCTGCACGGATCGCCGAGCCGGGCGCTGACGGTGATCGGCGTGACCGGAACCAACGGCAAGACGTCGACCGTGCAGCTGCTGGCGCAGGCGCTCGAGCACCTGGGCTGCCGGGCGGGAACGATCGGCACGCTCGGCGCCGGGCTCCACGGCCGACTCGAGGCCGGCGAGCGCACCACCCCGGACGTGCTCGAGGTCCACGGCCTGCTCGCGCGGATGCGCGACGCGGGGGCGAGCCACGTCGCGATGGAGGTGTCCTCGCATGCGCTCGACCAGCGGCGCGTGGACGGCGTCGCCTTCCGCGTCGCGGTGTTCACGAACCTGACCCGCGACCACCTCGACTACCACGGCACGATGGACGCCTACTTCGCGGCGAAGGCACGCCTGTTCCGCGACTTCAGGCCGGCCGCCGCGGTGATCGACATCGATGGCGACTGGGGTCGGCGGCTCGCCGCAGAGCCGCTCGCCGCGTCACGCGTGTTCCGGACCAGCGCCCGCGACGATCCCTCGGCCGACTGGCGCGCACGGGATGTCCGCACCTCGCCCGCGGGGCTCGCGTTCGAGCTCGTCGGGCCGACCGGCGCGAGGGCGATCGAGACCCGGCTGCTCGGCCGCTTCAACGTCTCGAATCTGGTCGGCGTCGCCGCCTGCCTCGGCGCGCTTGGCGTGCCGCTCGACGCGATCGCGGCGGCACTGCCGACGCTGGAGCCGATCCCGGGGCGGATGAACCGCATCGGCGGGCCCGGCGCGGGACCGCTGGTCGTGGTCGACTACGCGCACACGCCGGATGCGCTCGAGAAGGCGCTCGAGACGCTGCGCGCGCACACGCCGGGGCGGCTGGTCTGCGTGTTCGGCTGCGGCGGCGAGCGCGACGCCGGCAAGCGGCCGGCGATGGGCGCGATCGCCGAGCGGCTCGCCGACGTGATCGTGATCACCGACGACAACCCGCGAGGCGAGGATGGCGACGCGATCGTCGCCGCGATCGTCGCCGGGCTCCGCGAGCCGGCGCGGGCACGCGTCGAACGCGATCGCGCCGCCGCGATCGCGTCCGCCATCGGGCTCGCGGCCGCCGGCGACACCGTGCTGATCGCGGGCAAGGGCCACGAGGCCTACCAGGAACGCGGCGGCATCCGCGCGCCGTTCGACGACGCGGTCGAGGCGGCGCGCGCGCTCGGGGTGGCGGCATGATCCGCGCGAGCCTTGCGACCGCGGCGCGCTGGGTCGGCGGCGAACTGGTCGGCGGCGACGCCGACTTCGCCGGCGTCGGCACCGATTCGCGGACCGTGGCGCCGGGGCAGCTGTTCGTGGCGCTGCGCGGCGAGCGCTTCGACGCGCACGCCTTCGTCGGCGACGCGCTGGCGCACGGCGCGATCGGCGCGCTGGTCGAACGGCCGCTGACGCAGCACGCGATCCGGCAGATCGTGGCGCCGGATTCGCTGAAGGCGCTCGGCGATCTCGCGCGGGCGTGGCGAGGCGCGCTGTCGGCCAGAATCGTCGGCATCACCGGGTCGAACGGGAAGACGACCACCCGCTCGCTGGTGCAGGCCGTGCTCGCGGTCGCCGGTCGCACCGGAGGCTCCGGAGGCAATCTCAACAACGAGGTCGGGCTGCCGCTCTCGGTCCTGGCACTCGACCCGGCGCTCGACTACGCGGTGCTCGAGATGGGCTGCGGCAAGCCCGGCGACATCGCCTACCTGGCCGCGATCGGGCGCCCGCAGGTCGCGATCGTGACCAATGTCGGCCCCGCGCACCTCGAGCGCATGGGGTCGCTCGGGACGATCGCGGACACCAAGGCCGAGATCTACGACGCGCTGCCGGCCGACGGCATCGGCATCGTGAATGCCGACGACCCGTTCGCGCCACGGTTCCGCGAGCGACTCGGCGGGCGCCCGCGGATCGAGTTCGGGTTCGGCGCCGACGCCGACGTCGGCGCGGAGGCGCTCGAGCTTCGCGGCGACGGATCGCGCTTCCTGCTGCGGCTGCCCGGGTCGCCGCCGGCCGCGGTCGAGCTGCCGCTGCCCGGCCGCCACAACGTGGCCAACGCGCTCGCGGCCGCCGCCGCCGGCCACGCGCTGGGCCTGGACGTCGCCCGGATCGTCGCCGGGCTCGAGTCCGCGCCGCGCGTGGCCGGTCGCCTCGACCCGATCGCGGTCGGTGGCGGCGTCGTCTACGACGACAGCTACAACGCCAATCCGGCCTCGGTGAAGGCCGGGATCGACACGCTGGTGCTCGAGCCGGGTCGCCACTGGCTGGTGCTCGGCGACATGCGCGAACTCGGCCCGGCCGAGCGTGCGCTGCACGCCGAGATCGGCGCCTACGCCCGCGCGCGCGGCATCGAGCGCCTGCTCGCGACCGGGACGCTGTCGGCGGCGGCGGTCGAGGCCTTCGGGCATGGCGCGACGTGCTATCCGGACCGGGCCGCGCTCGCGGCCGCGCTGGCGGCGGGCCTCGGCCCGGGCATCCGGGTCCTGGTGAAGGGCTCGCGCGGGTCGGCGATGGACGACGTCGTCTCGCGCGTGCTGTCGGCGCACGGCATTCGCCACGTCGGGGGGAAATCGCATGCTGTATGAGCTCGCGATGTGGCTCGAGCCGCGCTTCGGCGTGCTGAACGTGTTCCAGTACATCACGTTCCGCACGATCGTCGCGACGCTGACCGCGCTCGGCCTGGCGCTGCTGCTGGGCCCCTGGCTGATCGGCCGCCTCGCGGCGCTCCGGGGCGGCCAGCCGATCCGCAGCGACGGCCCGCAGTCGCACCTGTCGAAGGCCGGGACGCCGACGATGGGTGGCACGCTGATCCTGTCGACCGTCGGCATCGCGACGCTGCTGTGGGCCGACCTCTCGAACCGCTACGTGTGGGTCGTGCTGTTCGTGCTGTTCGCGTTCGGCCTGATCGGCTGGATCGACGACTACCGCAAGCTGGTCAAGCGCGATCCGAACGGGCTGCCCGCGCGCTGGAAGTACCTGCTGCAGTCGGTGTTCGGGCTGGTCGCGGCGGTGTGGCTCTACCGGACCGCGGACGTGGCCGCGGCGACCACGCTGTACGTGCCGTTCCTGAAGGACGTCGCGATCCCGCTTGGCGCGTGGTTCATCGTGGTCGCGTACTTCTGGATCGTCGGCTTCTCGAACGCGGTGAACCTGACCGACGGGCTCGACGGCCTCGCGATCATGCCGGCGGTGCTGGTCGCGGTCGCGCTCGGCGTGTTCGCGTACGCGTCGGGGCACGCGGTGTTCTCGGCCTACCTGCAGCTGCCGTCGATTCCGGGCGCCGGCGAGCTCGCGATCTTCTGCGGCGCGCTGGCCGGCGCCGGACTCGGCTTCCTGTGGTTCAACACCTACCCGGCGCAGGTGTTCATGGGCGACGTCGGCGCGCTCGCGATCGGCGCCGCGATCGGCGCGCTCGCGGTGATCACGCGCCAGGAACTGCTGCTCGTCGTGATGGGCGGCATCTTCGTGATCGAGACCCTGTCGGTGATGGTGCAGGTCGCCTCGTACAAGCTGACCGGCAAGCGCGTGTTCCGGATGGCGCCGATCCACCATCACTTCGAGCTCAAGGGCTGGCCGGAGCCGCGCGTGATCGTGCGCTTCTGGATCATCAGCGTGGTGCTCGTGCTGGCCTCGCTGGCGACGATCAAGGTGCGCTGACGATGTGGACCTGGCCCGACCGCATCCAGGCGCTGCGCTCGCGGGACGTGCCCGGCGAGCTCGACGCGCCGCTCGTGCTCGGCGCGCTCGGGCTCGCGGCCCTCGGGCTGGTGATGGTCGCCTCGAGCTCGATGGCGATCGCCGAAGGGAGCGGTCTCGGCGCCTTCCATCACGTGATCCGGCATGCCGTGTTCCTGGGGCTCGGGCTGTGCGTCGCGGGCGTCGTGCTGACCACGCCGCTCGCGTGGCTCGAGCGCCACAGCCGGCTGCTGCTGCTGCTCGGCTTCCTGCTGCTGCTCGCGGTGCTGGTGCCCGGGCTCGGACGCACCCGCAACGGCGCCACCCGCTGGCTGGAGCTCGGGGTGATGGGCTTCCAGGTGGTCGAGGCGGTCAAGCTGATCGTGATCGTGTACCTCGCGAGCTACGCGGTGCGCTTCAGCATCCAGCTGCGGACCTCGATGTTCGGGATGGTGAAGCCGCTGCTGCTGGTCGCCGCGATCGTCGGCCTGCTGCTGGCGCAGCCGGACTTCGGATCGGCGGCGCTGATCTGCGCGGTCGCCGGCGGCATGATCTTCGTTGCCGGGGCGCGGCTGCGCGACATCGGCCTGCTGGTCGGCGGCGGGGTGCCGCTGATGGCGATCGTCGCGATCGCCGAGCCCTACCGGGTCCAGCGCCTGAAGAGCTTCCTCGATCCGTGGGCGGATCCGTTCAACGACGGATTCCAGCTCTCGCAGGCGCTGATTGCGATCGGTCGCGGCGAGTGGTTCGGCGTCGGGCTGGGCTCGTCGGTGCAGAAGCTGTTCTACCTGCCCGAGGCCTACACCGACTTCATCCTCGCCGTGATCGCCGAGGAACTCGGTCTCGTCGGTGTCGTGCTCGTGCTGGCGCTGTTCGCGCTGGTGGTGTGGCGCTGCTTCCGGATCGGGCTCGCGGCGGTCCGCCACGGATTGCCGTTCGGCGGCTACTGCGCGATCGGCGTCGGACTGTCGCTCGGCGTGCAGGCGCTGGTCTCGATCGGCGTGAACCTCGGCGTGCTGCCGACCAAGGGCCTGACCCTGCCGCTGATCAGCGCCGGCGGCTCCAGCCTGCTGATGACCGCCGCCGCGGTCGCGCTCGCGCTGCGCGTCGGCTGGGAGCTGGCGCAGCGGATCGAAGTCGAGTCGACCGGCCGCCCGCTGGCGCCGGACGACATCGCGGCGCTCGCCAGCGCGGTGCGCGGCGAGTCCGCGGCGCGGCCGCCGGCGATCCCGGAGCCCGCGGCGGGTCTCGCGTCGGGCGGTCGGATCGAGCCGAGCCTTGGCGTGCTCGAGCCGCTGTCCGGTCATCGGAGGGCGCCGGCATGAGCGCGCGTCCGGTGCTGATCCTCGCCGGTGGAACCGGGGGCCACATCTTTCCCGGGCTCGCGGTGGCGGAGGCGCTGCGCGCGCGCGCGGTCGAGGTCGCCTGGCTCGGATCGGTCGGCGGTCTCGAGTCGCGGCTGGTGCCGGAGGCCGGCATCGCCTTCCACGGCATCCCGGTCTCCGGGCTGCGTGGCAAGGGTGCGCTCGCGTGGCTCACGGCCCCGTGGCGGCTGCTGCGCGCGCTGGTCGCGGCGCAGGTCCGCGTGCGCGCGCTGCGTCCGCGGGCGGCGGTCTCGTTCGGCGGCTTCGCCGCGGGACCCGGCGGACTCGCGGCGCGGCTCGCCGGCGTGCCGCTCGTCGTGCACGAGCAGAACCGGGTCCCGGGCCTGACCAACCGGGTGCTCGCGCGTCTCGCGCGGCGGGTCGTGGTCGGATTCGCCGATGCCTTCGGCGCGGGCGCGCGGGTCGCCCATCTCGGCAACCCGGTCCGTGCGTCGATCGCCGCGCTGCCACCGCCCGAGGTCCGTCTGCGGTCCCGCGACGGCGCGAACCCGGTCCGTCTGCTGGTGCTCGGCGGCAGCCAAGGCGCGCGTGCGCTGAACCGCGCGATGCCCGCGGCCCTGGCCCTGCTCGCACGCGAGCCCGGCGCGACGCCACCGAGCGTCCGCCACCAGGCCGGGCGGGCGCTGCTGGACGAGGCGCGGGCGGCCTACGCCGAGGCCGGCGTCGCGGCCGAGGTGACGCCCTTCATCGGCGACATGGCCGAGGCCTACGGCTGGGCCGACCTCGTGGTCTGCCGGGCCGGCGCGCTGACGCTCGCGGAACTCTGCGCCGCCGGCGTGGCGTCGATCCTGGTTCCGTTCCCGCACGCGGTCGACGACCACCAGACCCGCAATGCCGAGGCGCTGGTCGAGCGCGGCGCGGCGCTGCTGCTGCCCGAGTCGCCCCGGCTCGCCGAGGCGCTGGCGAACGCGCTGTCGCGGCTGGTCCGCGATCCGTCCCTCCGGCTCGACATGGCGCGGGCGGCCCGCCATCTGGCGCTGCCGGCCGCAGCCGACCGGATCGCCGAGGCGGTGCTCGCGGAGGCGGCCGCATGAGCCTGCGCCGGCTGGCCGACTATCCGGACCTGATGCGTGCCTACTCGCGCGTGCACTTCGTCGGCGTCGGTGGCGCCGGCATGAGCGGCATCGCGGAGGTGCTCGCGACGCTCGGCTACGCGGTGTCGGGATCCGACCTCGCGGACAACGCCACCACGCGCCGGCTTGCCGCGGCCGGCGTCCGCGTCCACCGCGGCCACGCCGCCGGGCACGTGGCCGATGCCGACGTGCTGGTGGTCTCGACCGCGATCCGGCCCGACAACCCCGAGCTGGTCGCGGCGCGCGCCCGGCGGATCCCGGTCGTGCCGCGCGCCGAGATGCTCGGCGAGCTGATGCGCTTCCGGACCGGCATCGCGGTCGCCGGCACCCACGGCAAGACCACGACGACGAGCCTGGTCGCGCACGTGCTCGGCGAGGCCGGCCTCGATCCGACCTACGTGATCGGCGGACAGCTCAACGCCTCGGGTGCGAACGCGCGTCTCGGGCAGGGGCGCTTCCTGGTCGCCGAGGCCGACGAGAGCGATGGCTCCTTCCTGCTGCTGCAGCCGACGCTCGCGGTGGTCACCAACATCGACGCCGACCACCTCGAGAACTACGGCGGCGACTTCGGCCGCGTGCGCGAGGCCTTCGCCGAGTTCCTGCACCACCTGCCGTTCTACGGCCTCGCGGTGCTGTGCCTCGACGACCCTGCGACCGCCGAGCTCGCCGCGGCGACGCCGCGCAACGTCATGACCTACGGGACTTCGCCGGCCGCCGACGTGAGGGCCGACGCGATCCGGCAGGTCGGCCCGACGATGCACTTCGATCTGAGGCTGCCGCGACAGCCGCCGGTCGCGGCCGTGCTGAATCTTCCGGGCCATCACAACGTGCTGAACGCGCTGGCCGCCGCGGCGATCGGCTGGCAGCTCGGCGCGGACGCGGCCACGATCGTGCGCGCGCTGGCCGGCTTCGGCGGCGTCGGGCGCCGCTTCGACGCGCGCGGCGAACTGCCGACCCGCGACGGCGGGCGCGCACTGCTGTTCGACGACTACGGCCACCACCCGCGTGAGCTGGCCGCGGTGTTCGCGGCCGCGCGCGGCGGCTGGCCGGACCGCCGGCTGGTGGTCGCGTTCCAGCCCCATCGCTACACCCGGACCCGCGACCTGCTCGACGAGTTCGCCGAGGTCCTGTCGACGGTCGACGTGCTGGTGCTGACCGACGTCTATCCGGCGGGGGAGGCGCCGATCGCCGGTGCCGACGGCAAGGCGCTGGCCCGCGCGGTGCGTTCGCGCGGGCGCGTCGACCCGGTGCTGGTGCGCCGCGCGAGCGACGTGCCGGCGGCGCTCGCGCCGATCACGCGGGGCCGCGACCTGGTGCTGGTGATGGGCGCCGGAGACATCGGCCAGGTGGCGGCGGCGCTTGCGGACGGGGCCGCCCCGGGAGGTGCGCATGCGAATCACTGATCCGCTCGCCTTCGGCCGGGTCGCGGTCGTGATGGGCGGCGACAGCGCCGAACGCAGCGTCTCGCTCGACTCCGGCCGCAACGTGCTCGAGGCGCTGCGCGCGCGCGGCGTCGACGCCCACCCGGTCGACGGCGTGACCGCGCTGCTCGACGCGATCCGCGGCGGCCATTACGCGCGGGTGTTCAACATCCTGCACGGCCGCGGCGGCGAGGACGGCGTGCTGCAGGGCGCGCTCGAGGCGCTCGGGATCCCGTACACCGGCTCGGGCGTGCTCGGATCGGCGCTGTCGATGGACAAGATCCGGACCAAGCAGGTCTGGCTCGCGCGCGGCCTGCCGACCCCGGAGTACGCGGTCGTGGGTCCGGGCGACGATGCGGTCGCGAAGGTCGCGGATCTCGCGCTGCCGGTCGTGGTCAAGCCGGCGCGCGAGGGCTCGAGCGTCGGCGTGAGCCGCGTCCGCTCGCCGGCCGAGCTGTCGGCCGCGTTCGAGGCCGCGGCGCGGCACGACGCGCACCTGCTGGTCGAGCGGCTGATCGACGGCGACGAACTCACGGTCGCGATCCTCGACGGCGTGGCGCTGCCGTCGATCCGGATCGTGCCGGCGGGCGACTACTACGACTGGCACGCCAAGTACGTGGCCGACGACACCCGCTACCTGTGCCCGGGGCTCGACGGCGATGCCGAGGCCGAACTCCGGTCGCTCGCGCTCGCGGCCTTCGAGGCGGTCGGCTGCGACGGCTGGGGCCGCGTCGACGTGATGCGCGACCGCGCGGGCGGGCTCTGGCTGCTCGAGGTCAACACGACGCCGGGGATGACCAGCCACAGCCTCGTGCCCAAGGCGGCGGCGGCGGTCGGCATCGACTTCCCGACGCTGTGCTGGCGGATCCTCGAGACCAGCTTCCGGGAGGGCCGGCGATGAGCCCGACGGCCGCGCGCGGTCACTTCCTCGTCAAGCTGGTCGCCTGGATCGCGGCGCTCGCGGTCATCGCGCTGCCGGTGGTCGCGGTCGTCAACGGCTGGATCGGGGCCGGCCAGTGGCCGTTCCGGCAGCTGAGGGTCGTGGCCGACTTCAGGGCGGTCGAGGTCGAGGCGGTGCAGGCCGCGATCGCGCCGACGCTCGAGCCCGGATTCTTCGCGGTCGATCTCGAGGCCACGCGTGCGGCGGTCGAGCGGCTGCCGTGGGTGGCCGGCGCCGAGGTGCGCAAGCTCTGGCCCGACACGATCGAGGTGCGCATCGACGAGTTCGAGCCGGTGGCGCGCTGGAACGGCGACCGCCTGGTCGACGGCGAGGGCCGGATCTTCAAGGTCCCGGTCGAGCAGCTGCCCGCCGGGCTGCCCGAACTGGAGGGGCCCGACGAGCAGGCGCGCGAGCTGATCGGCCTGCTGCGCGGCCACGCGCCGCGTCTCGCGCTGGCCGGCCTGCGGCTGACCGCGGTGCGACTGTCGGCGCGCGGCAGCGTCGAGCTGCGGCTCGACGACGGCGCCGTGATCCGGCTCGGTCGCG
>PVBP01000084.1 GCA_002995625.1 Lysobacteraceae bacterium
CCCAGTACGCGTTCAGCGCGGCCGACGGCGACGCGGCGTTCGCGCTGCTGCGGCGACTCGTCGACAGCGGCTGCCCGGTCGACGCCGCCAATCGCGACGGCCAGACGCCGCTGCTGCTGCTGCTCGGCGCGCACGTGCAGCCGCACCGCGCGCAGCCGGCCGCGGCGATCGGCCGCATCGCCGAATGGCTGGTGGCGATCGGCGCCGATGTCGCGCGCCAGGACGCGCGCGGCGTCGGCGCGCTGCACGCCTGCGCGATCCACGGTCTCACCGAGGAAGCGCTCGCGCTGAAGCGTGCCGGGGCACCGGTCGAGTCCCGCGACCGGCTCAATCGCACGCCGGCCGAGCTGGCCCTGATGCTCGGCTACGCCGACCTCGCGACCGAACTCGGCGGTCGCCGCCGCTCCTGAGCGCGAGCGGCCGGCCGCCCGCGATCAGTCGGTCCGGCGATCGGCCTCGAACAGCGATTCGAGCTCGGCGCGCGCCTGCTGCGCGCTCTGCACCAGCGCCGCCTCGTCGTCGTGGATCAGGTACTGGCGCGCGAGCAGCGCCTCGTCGTGGCGCCGGAAGCGCTCGACCTTCGCGATCGCGACGTCGTCCGGCACGCCGATCCGGACCAGCGTCTCGCGCGCCAGCTCGAGGCTCGAGTGGAAGGTCTCGCGCACCAGCCAGTCGACGCCGAGGTCCATCAGCCTGAACGCGTGCTGGCGGTTGCGCGCGCGCGCCAGCACCACGAGGTGCGGGAACAGGCGCTTGACGATGCGCGCGGTGCGGACGTTCTGCTCGGGATCGTCGGTCGCGACCACGAACACCTCGGCGCGGTCGGCGCGCGCGGCGCGCAGCAGCTCGGGGCGGGTCGGGTCGCCGTAGTACAGGCGGTTGCCGAAGCGGCGCGAGAAGTCGAGCTGCTCGGTCGAGGGCTCGAGCACCGTGTGCGCGACCCCCTGCGCGCTCAGCACCCGCGACACGATCTGGCCGACCCGGCCGAAGCCGGCGAGGATCACGCGCGGGCTCGCGTCGGGCAATTCGTCGAAGGCGCGCGCCTCGGCGGCGCGCGTGCGCGCCGCGAGCTTCGCCATCGCCGGCACCGTCAGCGGCACCATCGCGAGCGCGAGGCCCGCGATCGCGAGCGCGAGGCCGAAGGTGCCGGCATCGAGCAGGCCGACGCGGTGGCCCTCGGCCAGGATCACGAACGCGAACTCGCCGCCGGCGCCGATCAGCCCGGCCAGCATCAGCGCCTCGCCGTGGCCGAGCCGCCCGACCGTGCGTCCGACCGCGTACAGGATCGGCATCTTGATCGCGAGCACCGCGAGCACGCCGCCCAAGACCAGCAGCGGGTGGCGCTCGATCAGCGAGAGGTCGATCGCCATCCCGACCGACATGAAGAACAGGCCGAGCAGCAGCCCCTTGAACGGCTGGATGTGCGATTCGATCTCGTGCCGGAACTCGGAGTTCGCGAGCAGCACGCCGGCGATGAAGGCGCCGAGCGTGACCGACAGGCCCGCGAGCTGCATCAGCCACGTGGTGCCGATCACGACCAGCAGCGCCGCGGCCGAGAACACCTCGACCGAGCCGGCGCGCGAGATCGCGCGGAACAGCGGCGGCAGCGCCGCGCGCCCGACCAGCACGAGGCCGCCGATCACCGCGAGCGCCCGCACCAGGCTGGTGCCGTCCGGCGTCGCATCGTCGCTGCCGGCGACGCCGGCCGAGAGCGCGAGCACCGGCAGCAGCGCGAGGATCGGGATCGCGGTCATGTCCTGGAACAGCGAGATCCCGAAGGCCTGCTGCCCGGGCGCGCTGGCGAGCTCGCGGCGCTCGGCGAGCAGCTGCATCGCGACCGCGGTCGACGACTGCGCGAGCGCGAGACCCAGCACCAGCGCGGTCTGCCAGCCGGGCACGACGGCCCACAGCGCGGCCGCGCCGACCGCGGCGGTCATCGCGACCTGCGCACCGCCGGCGCCGAACACGATCCGTCGCATCGCCCACAGCCGCTGCGGCGTGAGCTCGAGGCCGAGCAGGAACAGCAGGAACACGACGCCGAGCTCGGCGACGCGCAGCGTGCCCGCGGGATCGCCGACGAGGCCGAGCCCGTGCGGCCCGATCGCAAGGCCGGCGGCGAGGAAGCCCAGCACCGCGCCGAGCCGGAAGCGGTTCGCGATCGGCACCGCGATCACCGCGGCGAGCAGGAACACCAACGCGTACTCGAGGAAACTGTCGGCCTGCATCGGTCGGCTCGGCGGTGGGGCTGGCGGCCAGTCTGGCACGCAGCGCCGGCGTCGGATCCAGCGGCACCCGGATCGCGCGCTGCGCGCGCCCGGATCACGGAAACACGATCGATTCGTAGGAGCGACCGAAGGTCGCGATCGGCGGGGCGTTGGCGTGGCTGGCGGCGAGTCTGGCAGGTGGCGGATGCGGGCGTTCCCATCGCGCCCGGGTCACGCGCTGCGCTCGCCCGGATCACGCAAGCACGATCGATTCGCAGGAGCGACCGAAGGTCGCGATCGGCGCGGCGTTCGGTGAGCGACGTGATGTCGAATCACGCCGGGCTCGCGAGCGGTGAGCGTTCCGACGACGGCATGCGGTCGCGCCGTGGGAACATCCACCGCTTTATGAACGCGGTGCGCGCCATGACCGATCCCCGCTGGCGGCTCGACGGCCAGACCTTCCTCGTCACCGGCGCGAGCCGCGGCATCGGCCTTGCGACCGCGCGCGAGCTCGCGATGCTCGGCGCCGACGTGCTGATGAGCGCGCGCGACGAGGCCGGGCTCGAGCGGGCGCGGCGCGAAATCGCCGAGGATTTCCCGGAACGCCGCGTCCTCGCCTTCGCCGCCGACAGCGCGGTCGCGGACGACCGTCGCGCGCTGTTCGACTGGATCGACCGGCTCGGCACCGGGCTCCACGGCCTCGTCAACAACGTCGGCACGAACCTGCGCAAGCCGACGCTCGACTATGCCGAGGCCGAATGGCGGGGCCTCCTCGAGACCAACCTCGCGAGCTGCTTCGAGACCTGCCGGCTCGCGCATCCGCAGCTCGCGCAGCACGCGGCCTCCGCGATCGTCAACGTCGCATCGGTCTCGGGGCTGATCCACGTCCGCACCGGCTCGCCCTACGGCATGACCAAGGCCGCGATGGTTCAGCTGACCCGGAACCTCGCCTGCGAATGGGCCGCCGACGGCATCCGCGTCAACGCGGTCGCGCCGTGGTACATCCGCACCGACCGCTCGGCCGAGGTGCTCGCGAACCCCGACTACCTCGACGAGGTCCTCGCGCGCACGCCGATGGGCCGGATCGGCGAGCCGCGCGAGGTCGCGGCGGCGATCGCGTTCCTGTGCCTGCCGGCGTCAAGCTACGTCACCGGCGAGTGCATCGCGGTCGATGGCGGGTTCCTGCGCCACGGCTTCTGAACCGCGGCTGCGACCGTGAACCGGATCCCGGGTTCCGGCAACCGGGCTTCGGCATACTCGGGCCTCCACCGGAACCGGAGCAAGGCCATGAACCGATCCGCCCGTCTCC
The DNA here is from genome assembly GCA_002995625.1 of Lysobacteraceae bacterium. Lineage (GTDB taxonomy): Bacteria > Pseudomonadota > Gammaproteobacteria > Xanthomonadales > Ahniellaceae > UDEA-SF1. Next base: position 3,514 of record PVBP01000084.1, read on the forward strand.
TTGGACTGCTGGCTGTCGCGCTGCTCGCGATCCCGCTCGCCGGCTGCGCCGCGAAGCCGGTCACGAGCCTCGCCAGGATCGAGCAGGATGCGAACCGCACGCTCGAGCGGCTCGGTCGCGTCAATCCCGGCGCGCGCGATCTCGTCGGCCGCGCCCACGGCGTGCTGATCTTCCCGCGCGTCTACAAGGCCGGCATCGGCATCGGCGGCGAGTTCGGCGACGGCGTGCTGCGCGAGGGCGGCCGCACCACCGGCTACTACCGGATCGTCTCGGGCTCGGTCGGGTTCCAGTTCGGCGCGCAGAAGCACGGCCAGGTGATCGCGTTCATGGACCGCCGCGCGCTCGAGCGCTTCAAGCGCAGCGCCGGCTGGCAGGCCGGCGTCGACGGCAGCATCGTCGTCGCGGACCTGGGCGCCAGCGGCCAGGCGACCACGCTCCAGGTGAACCAGCCGATCGTCGGCTTCGTCGTCGGCGAGGCCGGGCTCATGTACAACGTGACCTTCGAGGGCTCGAAGATCACGCGCATCGAGCCCTGACGGACGGGCGTCCGTCTCGCCCCGCGCACCGTCCCCTCGACGGAATGAGCGGCAACATCGCCGACGCGCTGATCGCGCACGCGCGCGCGCGGCCGGACGCGATCGCGATGCAGGTCGCGCGCGGCGGCGGTCGCTTCGAGGCGCTGACCTATGGCGCGCTCGATCGCGCCAGCGCCGAGATCGCCGCCGGCCTCGCGGCGCTGGGGCTTCCGCCCGGATCGCGCGCGGCGCTGATGGTGCGGCCGGGTCCCGCCTTCTTCGCGCTGATGTTCGGCCTGTTCCGCGGCGGCTACGTGCCGGTGCTGGTCGACCCGGGCATCGACAAGCGTGCCTTGCGCGAGTGCCTCGGCGAGGCCGATCCTGCGGCCTTCATCGGCATCCCGCTCGCGCACCTCGCGCGAGCGCTGCTCGGCTGGTGCCCCGGCGCGCGCTTCCGCGTCACCGTCGGCCGGCGCTGGTTCTGGGGCGGGCCGACGCTCGAGCATGTGCGCGACGCCGGGCGCGCCGCGCTCGATCGCGGCGCGCGGCTGCCCGCGACCGACGCCGACGATCTCGCCGCGATCCTGTTCACGTCGGGCTCGACCGGGGTGCCGAAGGGCGTCTCGTACCGCCACGCCGAGTTCCTCGCGCAGGTCGAGCTGATCCGCGGCGCCTTCGGCATCCGCGCCGGCGAGGTCGACCTCGCGACCTTCCCGCCGTTCGCGCTGTTCGATCCGGGACTCGGCATGACCAGCGTGATCCCGGACATGGACCCGACGCGGCCCGCGCGCGCGAACCCGGAGATCCTGCTTCAGACGATCGCGCGCCACGGCGTGAGCACGATGTTCGGCTCGCCGGCGCTGCTCGACACGCTGACCCGGCACGCCGAAGCGCGTGGCCGCCGCGCGCCGACGCTGCGCCGGGTGCTGTCGGCCGGCGCGCCGGTGCGCCCCGACATCGTCGAGCGCTGCTACCGGATGCTGCCCGACGGCGCCGAGCTGTGGACGCCCTACGGCGCGACCGAGTGCCTGCCGGTCGCGATCGTCGAGGGCCGCGAGGTGCTGGCGGCGCGCGCGCGCACCGAATCCGGCGCCGGCATCCTGGTCGGCCGGCCGGTGGCGCCGAACCGGGTGCGCGTGATCCGCATCACCGACGAGCCGATCGAGACGTGGTCCGACGATCTCGTCGTGCCGACCGGCACGATCGGCGAGATCACCGTCGAGGGTCCGACCACGACCCAGGCCTACTTCCGCCGCGAGGCCGCGACGCGGCTCGCGAAGATCCGCGAGGGCGACGCGATCGTCCACCGGATGGGTGATCTCGGCTGGTTCGATGGCGACGGCCGGCTCTGGTACGTCGGCCGCAAGTCGCATCGCGTGGTCACCGCGACCGGCACGCTGTTCACCGAACCGGTCGAGGGCGTGTTCAACGCCCACCCCGAGGTCCGCCGCTCGGCGCTGGTCGGCGTCGGACCCGCCGGCCGGCAGCGCCCGGTCGTCTGCATCGAGCTCGAGGCCGGCGTGCCGGCCCGCGAGTGGCCGCGGATCGAGCGGGAACTGCGGCAATGGCGCGAGCGCGCCGAGTGCACGCGTGGCCTCGACACCTTCCTCCGCCACGACGGCTTCCCGGTCGACATCCGCCACAACGCCAAGATCGGCCGCGAGAAGCTCGCGATGTGGGCGGCGGGGCGGCTCGCGGCATCGAATCGGTGAGGATCAGGGCGCCCTTGCAGTTGCCGCGGGTTCGTGCCCTGCAGCGACACCGGCAATCCCCATCGGCGGCTTCTCAGTCGTGGTGCCCGGGTTCCGGAACACCGAGGTCGCGGCATATCTTGCGCGCCAGATGATCGTTGATCTCGGCATGCCGGGGGATCGCGCTGCGGCGATTGGTGGCCGCGTTCAACCACCAAGAGTGCCGCCCACCCTCGCGAAGCAGGCGACAACCGCAGCTGCTCAGATGGACTAGAAGATCGCGACGCTTCATACCGCGATCGGCAGTTCCTCGTACTGGCTGCCAGCTGCGGCGAGGGCTTCATCGCGGTTCAGCGCCAACGCTTCCGCCAGGGTCACACGCAAGGACTCGATGAGTGCCTCGCGACTGTCCTCCTGACAGTTGACCCCCGGCACCTCTTCGATCCAGCCGATCCAGACCCCGGCGTCCTGCTTGATGACGGCAGTGAAGGTGGGCTTCATGGGCAACGCTCCCGAACGATGTGAGCAGGAATTGTGCGCCAGCGCGCGCTGCACGCTACTCGCGTCGGCGCCGCGCTTCAATCCGCGCGGAGACGAGCCATGCGATCCTCGGCGCCCCTGGGATCGAACGGGAACCGCGGACGATGAAGGTGCTGGTGACGGGTGGGGGCGGCTTCCTCGGCGGCGCGCTGTGCCGGGCGCTCAAGGCCGCCGGGCACGAGGTCGTCAGCACGCAGCGGCGGCACTCGGCGGCGCTGGCGGAACTCGGCGTCGAGCAGCGGCTCGGTGATCTCGCCGACGCCGACCACGTGCGGCGCGCCTGCGCCGGCGTCGAGGCGGTGTTCCACAACGCCGCGAAGGCCGGCCACTGGGGCAGCGAGTCGAGCTACGTCGCGGCCAACGTCACCGGCACCCGCCACGTGCTCGCGGCCTGCCGCGCGCACGGGGTCACGCGCCTCGTCTACACCTCGACGCCGAGCGTCGCGCACCAGGGCCGCGTGCCCTGCGTCGGCGGCAACGAGGCGAACACGCCGTACGCGACGGGCTTCAAGGCGCCCTACCCGCGCACGAAGCAGCAGGCCGAGCGCGAGGTGCTGGCCGCGAACGGCGGCCCGGTCGCGGGCGGTGGGGTGCTGTCCACGGTCGCGCTGCGCCCGCGGCTGATCTGGGGCCCGGGCGACACGAACCTGCTGCCGCGGCTGATCGAGCGCGCCCGCGCCGGGCGCCTGCGCTTCATCGCCGGCGGCCGCAACCGGATGGACACGACCTACGTCGGGAACGCGGTCGACGCGCATCTCGCGGCGTTCGCGGCGCTGGCCCCGGGCGCGGCCTGCGCCGGGCGCGCGTACTTCGTCTCGAACGGCGAGCCGATGCCGGTGCGCGAGATCGTCAACGGGCTGCTGGTGGCCGCGGGCGAGGCGCCGGTCGACGCGAGCGTGCCGTTCGGCGTCGCCTATGCGGCCGGCGCCCTGTGCGAGGGGCTGTGGCGCGCGCTGCCGCTCGCGGGCGAGCCGCCGATGACGCGCTTCGTCGCCGAGCAGCTCGCGACCGAACACTGGTACGACCTCTCGGCCGCGCGCCGCGACTTCGGCTGGACGCCGCAGGTCTCGACCGACGAGGGCCTGCGGCGGCTCGCCGCGTGGTGGCGGGCCGGCCGGCCGAATCCCCCGGCGACCTGAACCCTGGTCGCGCCGGCGCTTGAAATCGGGCGCCGGGTGCCGCATCGTGCGCGGATGGAGCTGCTCACGATCCTCGAGTTCCCCGATCCGCGCCTGCGCACGAAGGCGAAGCCGGTCGAGCACGTCGACGACGACCTGCGCGCGCTGATCGAGCGCATGTTCGCGACGATGTACGCGGCGCCGGGCATCGGGCTTGCCGCGACCCAGGTCGACGTCCATCGCCGCTTCATGGTGATCGACGTGACCGAGGATCACTCGCAGCCGCTGGTCTTCATCAACCCCGAGATCACGGCCCGCGACGGCAGGACCGTGTACCAGGAAGGCTGCCTCTCGGTGCCCGGCATCTATGCCGACGTCGAGCGCGCCGACCGGATCACGGTCCGCGCGCTCGATCGGAACGGCAACCCGTTCGAGCTCGCCGCCGACGGACTGCTGTCGATCTGCATCCAGCACGAGATGGACCACCTCGACGGCAAGGTCTTCGTCGACTACCTCTCGCCGCTCAAGCGCGAGCAGGTGCGGAAGCGCCTCGAGAAGGCCCAGCGCGAGAAGGCCCGCCGCGCGCCGGCGGCCGCGGCCGCCAGCCACACGCTCTGAGACCGGCGCCGGCCGAGCGCGAATCGCGATCATCGGCCGATGCGGCGCCGCATCCGGCGGCACCCGCCCGGCGCGCGCGCGCTGCGATGATCGCGCCTTGCCCGCGCCCGGTCGCGCGACCCGCGCGATGACCCACGGATGACCGCCCGATGATCGACACGCTCCGCCTCGTCTTCGCCGGCACGCCCGAGTTCGCGGTGCCCTCGCTCGCCGCGGCGCTGGCCTCGAAGCACGCGGTCGTCGGCGTCTACACCCAGCCGGACCGGCCGGCCGGGCGCGGACGGCAGCTCGCCGAGAGCCCGGTCAAGCAGGTCGCGACGCGGCACGGCGTGCCGGTGTTCCAGCCAGCCACGCTCAAGACGCCGGAGGCGCAGGCCGGGCTCGCGGCGCTGAAGCCGGACCTCCTGATCGTCGTCGCCTACGGCCTGATCCTGCCGCCCGCAGTCCTTGCGATCCCGCGCTTCGGCTGCTGGAACGTGCACGCCTCGCTGCTGCCGCGCTGGCGCGGCGCGGCGCCGATCCAGCGCGCGATCGAGGCCGGCGACGCCGAGACCGGCGTCTGCCTGATGCAGATGGCAGCGGGACTCGACACGGGTCCAGTGCTGCTCAAGCTGCCGACGCCGATCGCGCCGGACGAGACCGGCGGCAGCCTGCACGACCGCCTCGCGCAGCTCGGCGCGCAGGTGCTGAAGGACGGCCTGACGCTGCTCTCGCTCGGCATCCGGCCGGTGCCGGAGCCGCAGCCGGAGGACGGCGTCACCTACGCGCGCAAGCTCGAGAAGGCCGAGGCGCTGCTCGACCCGGCGCAGCCCGCGCGCGTGCTCGCGCGCAAGGTCCGCGCGTTCGATCCGTGGCCGGTGGCCGAGCTCGATCTCGCCGGCGAGCGCGTTCGCGTGCACCGCGCGACCGCGCTGCCGGGCCGAGGTGGCGAGCCCGGGACCGTGGTCGCCGCGAGCCGCGACGGCATCGACGTCGCGACCGGCGAGGGCATCCTTAGGATCACGCGCCTGCAGCGCGCGGGCGGACGCGTGATCGATGCGATCGACTACGTCAACGCGCGCCCGGCGCTGCGCGGTGGCTGAGCGCAGCCGGCGATCGACGAGCGCGGCACGCCGCGCGCCCGGGGCATCGCCGGCGGAACCCTCGGCGCGCACCGAGGCCGTGCGCGCGCTCGCGCGCGTGCTCGCGGGCGAGAGCCTCGACGCCGTGCTGCCCGAATCCGACGCGCGGCTCGCGGATCCGCGCGACCGCGCGCTGCTGCGTGCGATCGCCTACGCCGCGCTGCGGCACCCGTTCCGGTACCGCGAACTCGCCGCCCGGCTGCTCGCGCGCGGCCGCCCGAAGCCGCTGCTGGAGGCGGCGATCGTCGCCGGGCTCGCGCAGATCGAGGACGAACTCGGCCCCGCGCACGCGATCGTCGACGGCTCGGTCGGCGCGCTCGCCGCGCTCGGCGAGGCCCGCCTGGTCCCGGTCGCGAACGCGGTGCTGCGGCGCTTCCTGCGCGAGCGCGAGGCGCTGGTCGCGGCGCTGCCCGGCGACGACGCGCAGCGCTTCCAGCATCCGCGCTGGCTGATCGACGCGCTCCGGCGCGACTGGCCGGACGACTGGACCGCGCTCCTCGCCGCGAACGACGCGCCGGCGCCGGTCTGGCTCCGGGTCAACCGCCGGCGCGCGACCCGCGCGGCGGTCCTGGCCGAACTCACCACGCAGGGCATCGCTGCCGCGGCCGATCCGGTGCTGCCCGACGCGATCCGGATCGACGACCGGATCGTCCCGCAGGCGCTGCCGGCCTTCGTCGAGGGCCGCGTCTCGGTGCAGGATGCGAGCGCGCAGTGGATCGTCGAGCTGCTCGAGCTCGCGCCCGGCCTGCGCGTGCTCGACGCGTGCGCCGCGCCGGGCGGCAAGACCTGCCACATCGCCGAGCGCGAGCCGGGCCTTGCGACCCTCGTCGCGCTCGACATCGATCCGGCCCGGGTGGCGCGGATCGACGCCGCGCTCGCGCGCCTCGGTCTCGCGGCGACGACCTGCGCGGCCGATGCCACGCGGCCCGGCGACTGGTGGGATGGACGCGCTTTCGACCGGATCCTGATCGACGCGCCGTGCACCGGCACCGGCGTGATCCGGCGCCATCCGGACATCCGGCTGCTGCGCCGCCCGGGCGACGTCGCGGCGCTCGCGGCGCGGCAGGACGCATTGCTCGACGCGCTCTGGCGCTTGCTCGCGCCGGGCGGCCGACTAGTCTATGCCACCTGTTCGGTGCTGGCCGCCGAGAATGCCGACCGCGCCCAAGCCTTCCTCGCCCGCACGCCCGATGCCGTGGCCGTCGACGCCGTGCCCGAGGACTTCGGTCGCGCGGTCGCGGTCGGCCGACAGCGATTCCCCGGGGATGGCGGCGGCGACGGGTTCTATGCCGCGGTGCTCGGCAAGCGTGCGTCCTGACGACGATTCCGTCGCGGCCAGCCGATGCGCGGAGGTTCGCGACCTGCGGTCGCTCCTACGGCAGCGAGGCGTTTCCGAATCTCGCGTAGGAGCGAGCGCAGTTCGCGAGCCAGACGCTGTGGCGAGGCACGCACGACGCGGTTGGTGCGCCGTTCGCGACCTGCGGTCGCTCCTACGGCAGCGAGGCGTTGTCGAACCTCGCGTAGGAGCGAGCGCAGCTCGCGAGCCAGACGCTGTCGGCGGGCACGCACGACGCGGTTGGTGCGCCGTTCGCGACCTGCGGTCGCTCCTACGGCAGCGAGGCGTTTCCGAATCTCGCGTAGGAGCGAGCGCAGCTCGCGAGCCAGCCGCTGTCGGCGGGTACGCACGACGCGGTTGGTGCGCCGTTCGCGACCTGCGGTCGCTCCTACGGCAGCGAGGCGTTTCCGAATCTCGCGTAGGAGCGAGCGCAGCTCGCGATCCGCGCCGCGGTCGGCGCGATACCGGGCAGACCGCGTGGCATCCGGCCTCGGCGCTGTTTGCGCTGCTGCTGGCCGCATGCGGCCAGCCGGCCTCGTCGGTCCGCATCGACGCGGCGAACTTGAAGCGCGACGGCGAGCCCGCGCTCGAGGTCGATCTCGACCTCGCGCTCGGGCCGCGGCTCGCCGAGGCGCTGGACCGCGGCATCCCGATCACGCTGCGCTTCCGCCTCGAGTCCGGCGACCGCCGGGTCGAGCGGCACCTCCGGCTCCGCTACCTGCCGCTCGCCGACCAGTACCAGCTCTATGACGTCGAGCGCGGCGAGGGCCGCACCGTGGCGCGGCGCGCGCAGCTCGTCGCCGCGCTCGACCGCGTGCGGCTCCCGCTCGATCCCGAGTGGGCGAGGGCGCCCGAGCCGCTCGCGCTCGCGGTCGCGCTCGACCGCAGCGCGCTGCCGGCGGCGCTGCGGCTACCGGTGCTGGTCTCGCCGGGCTG
>PVBP01000085.1 GCA_002995625.1 Lysobacteraceae bacterium
GAGCGAGACGTAGACGTCGCGCGTGAAGCCGGCGTCGATCGCGGCCTCGGTCATCCGCTCGCCGCCGCTCTTGTAGGCGCGCTTGGCCGGCGTCAGCGTGGTCACGATGCGGTCGCCGCGACGCACGTGGAACACGCCCTGCTCGGAACGGTAGTTGGGGCCGGTGTAGGTGCGCAGTTCGGCGAACTCGACCTGGTAGCCGCGCAGCGGGACGCTGTCGCCGGGCGCCATCCGCACGTCCATCTCGAGCGTGGTCGACTCCTTGACCAGCACCCCGATCACGAACACGCCGACGCCGAGGTGCGCGAGCCACATCCCGAGCCGGCCGCCGTGGAAGGCCGCGCGGCGCGTCGGATCGCGGAGCTGGCGCCAGCCCCACATGACGATGCCGGCGATCACCCAGGTCCCGCCGAGCACGCCGAGGACCGCCTTCCACGGCAGCTCGGCGACCAGCAGCCAAGCCGCGATCGCGACCACCGCGGCGACCGCGAGCCAGGTCGCGGCCGGCCGCGCGAGCGTGGCCGGATCCTCGCGGCGCCAGCGCGCGAAGGGGCCGAACGGGATCAGCGCGACGACCGGCACCATCATCAGCGTGAACATCACGCCGAAGTAGGGCGGCCCGACCGAGACCTTGCCCCAGCCCATCGCGTCGGCGAGGAGCGGATACAGCGTGCCCAGCATCACCATCGCGCAGGCCGACACCATCATCAGGTTGTTGACGAGGATCAGGCTCTCGCGCGAGACCGGCGCGAACGGCTGCTCCCCGCCGGCCTCGAGACGCGGCGCGCGGATCGCATACAGCGTCAGCGCGGCCACGGTGACGACGCCGAGGAAGGCGAGGATGAACAGGCCGCGCGCCGGGTCGTTGGCGAAGGCGTGGACGGAGGTCAGCACGCCCGAACGCACGAGGAAGGTGCCGAGCAGCGACAGCGAGAACGCGCCGATCGCGAGCAGCAGGGTCCAGGCGCGGAAGTTGCCGCGCTTCTCGGTGACGATCTGGGAGTGGATCAGCGCGGTGCCGACCAGCCACGGCATGAACGAGGCGTTCTCGACCGGGTCCCAGAACCACCATCCGCCCCAGCCGAGCTCGTAATAGGCCCACCAGCTGCCGAGCGCGATGCCGAGGGTCAGGAACGACCACGCGGCCAGCGTCCACGGCCGCGACCAACGCACCCAGCGCTCGTCGACCCGCTTCTCGAGCAGCGCCGCGATCGCGAACGCGAATGCGACCGCGAAGCCGACGTAGCCCATGTACAGCATCGGCGGGTGGACGATCAGCCCGAAGTCCTGCAGCAGCGGGTTGAGATCCCGGCCTTCGGCGAGCGCCGGCAGGTGCCGGTCGAAGGGATTGCTGGTGAAGATCATGAACGCGAGGAAGCCGACCGCGACCACGCCGAGCGTGCCGATCACGTTGGCCATGAAGCGGTCCGGAAGGCCGCGCGACAGCCCCGCGACGGCGACGCTCCAGCCGCCCAGCACCAGCGCCCACAGGAGCAGCGAGCCCTCGTGGCCGCCCCAGACCGCGGAGATCCGGTAGTACCAGGGCAGCAGCGAGTTCGAGTTGGTCGCGACGTAGACGACCGAGAAGTCGTTGACGACGAACGCGTGGGTCAGGACCAGGTACGCGACCAGGACGAACGCGAACTGGCCCGCGACCAGCGGCCGGGCCATCGCGACCAGCCGCGCGTCGCCGCGCCAGACGCCGAGCATCGGCAGCACGGCCTGCGCGATCGCGAGCACCAGCGCGAGCGCCAGCGCGAAGTTGCCGAGTTCAGGAATCATGGCGTCGGGAAGCGAGCATGAAGTCGAGTGCCGGAGTCTAGCGGCCGCAGGTCGTGCCCGACCTGAGCGGGATCAAGCCGCCGGCGGCGCCGTGCGCATCGGCGTGACCGTCTCGGTCGCCGCCAGCCCTCGCGCACGTCGTCGCAGCGTCGTGCCAACGCGTCAGTAGCGGGTCGACGGATCGTCCGACGCCGCCGCTGGCACCGCGGGTCCGTCGTTCCCGGCAGCCTCGGCCGCCTGCTTGACCCTGGCACGCGCGATCGCGTCGGCGACCTCGGCCGGCATGTAGGTCTCGTCGTGCTTGGCCAGCACCTCGTCGGCGACGAACACGCCGTCGCGCATCCGGCCGACGGCGACGACGCTCTGGCCCTCGCGGAACAGGTCCGGCAGGATCCCGGTGAACTCGGCCGGCTGCAGCCGGAAACGGTCGGTGACCACGAAGCGCACCGTGAGGCCCTCGCCGACGCGCTCGATGCTGCCTTCCTCGACCAGGCCGCCGAGCCGGAAGGTGCGTTCGACCGGCGCCTTGCCCTGCGCGATGTCGCTCGGGCTGAAGAAGTGCTGGATGTTCTGCTGGAGCGCGGTCAGCGCGAGCGCGGTGGCGACGCCGGCACCGAGCAGGATCAGCAGGATCATCCAGATGCGGCGCTGGCGGGCCGGATTCATGGCGCCTCCCGGCGGGCCGCGCGGACGAGGCGTCCACGCAGTTCGCGCAGCACGCGGCGCTTGGCCCGGGTGATCGACAGCATGTCGGCGGCGATCAGCAGCGCGAAGACCGCGTACGACGCGGCGATGAACGGCCAGTGCGGCATCGTGATGTGGGAAGGATCCATCGCGTGGGGCCTCATGCGTTGCGGTCGGCGGTCGCGAGCTGGCGGACCCAGTCCTTGCCGCTCTCCTGCTCGAGCACCATCGCCTGCGCGCGTCCGAGCAGCGACCACGCGTAGTAGAGCTTGGTCGCGACCGCCATCAGCAGCAGCGGCCAGAGCATCGACGGGTCGATCGTGGTCTCGCCGCGGAACAGCCGGACCGACGAGGGCTGGTGCAGCGTGTTCCACCAGTAGACCGAGTACTGGATGATCGGAATGTTGACGAGCCCGACGATCGCCAGCAGCGCCGCGGCGCGCGCCGCCTTGCGCCGATCCTCGATCGCGCGCGAGAGGCCGATCACGCCGAAGTACAGGAACAGCAGGATCAAGGTCGAGGTCAGCCGCGCGTCCCAGACCCAGTAGGTGCCCCAGGTCGGCCGGCCCCACAGCGAGCCGGTCGCGAGCGCGATCGCGGTGAAGGTGGCGCCGATCGGCGCCGAGGCGAGCGACACGATCTCGGCCAGCTTGATCCGCCAGACCAGCGCGACGAAACCGCTCACGGCCATGACCGCGAACACGAACTGGCCCATCCACGCGCTCGGGACGTGGATGTAGATGATCCGGTAGCTGTCGCCCTGCAGGTAGTCGGCCGGCGTGAAGAAGAGTCCCCACGCCAGCGCGACGACGGTGAGCAGCAACCCGCTCCACAGGAACCACGGCCGCCAGCGCTCGGCGAAGGCGTAGAAGGTGGGCGGGGAGCCCATCCGATGGAACCAGAGCGTCAGCGCGTTCATGCGTGCGGGGTCATGGCGTGGCAATGAGGCGGCGGCGGACGCCGGCGGCGATCTCCGGAATGCCGCGGCCGGTGGTGCCTCCGGCTCGCGCGCGCGACTCGGGCCCCGGATTCTGCGCGCCCGTGGCTCACTGGGCGCTGATCCGGATCGCCGCGGCGCACGCGAGCGGCGCCAGCGGCAGCGCGAGTGCCAGGCCGGCCGCGAGCCACAGCAGCGCCGCCAGCGGCGAGACCCCGGTCAGCGCCGCATCGACGGCCCCGGCGCCGAACACCAGCACCGGCACCATCAGCGGCAGCACCATCAGCGCGAGCAGGATACCAGCGCGGGGCATCGCGGCCGTCAGCGCCGCGCAGGTGCCACCGACCATCGACACCACCGGCGTGCCGAGCGCCAGCGCCGCGAGCAGCGTCAGCGCCGCGTCGCCCGGCAGACCGAGCATCGAGGCGAGGACCGGCGCGGCCACCGTCAGCGGCAAGCCGGTCGTCAGCCAGTGTCCCAGCAGGCGCGCGCCGGCCAGCAGCGGCAGCGACCGGCCGGATACCAGCCACTGGTCGAGGCCGCCGTCCTCGAGGTCGCTCCGGAACAGCGCGTCGAGCGAGAGCAGGCTCGCGAGCAGCACCGTCACCCACGCGACGCCGCCGGCGATCCGCGCGAGCTGGCCGGCCTCGGGGCCGAGCGCGAGCGGGAACAGCGCGGTCACCATCAGCGCGAACAGCAGCGGGTTCAGGACCTCGGCGCGGCGCCGCCACGCGATCAGCAGGTCGCGCCGGAGCAGGGCGCCCGGGGCGGCGAGGAGGCTCATCCGGCGCACCCGGCGATCGCGATCCGCGTGCACGGCAGCGCCTCCGGGGCGAAGTGCCCGTGGCTCGTCATCACGATGCCGCCGCCGCGTCGGACCTGCAGGCCGATCAGCCGGTCGACCAGCGCGTGGCCGTCGCGATCGAGGTTCGCATACGGTTCGTCCAGCAGCCAGACGTTCGCCGGCGCGACCAGCAGCGTCGCGAGGGTCACGCGCTTGCGCTGGCCGGCCGAGAGGCGGCGGACGGGGAGGTGTTCGTAACCCTCGAGTCCAACGGCGGCGAGCGCGCTCGCGATCGGCATCGCGCCACGGCCCGCGGACAGGCCGACCGCGAAGGCCAGCTGCTCGGCGGGCGAGAGATCGGGCTTGAGCCCCGGCTGGTGCGCCACGAGGGCGAGCTCGCCGGGTGCCGGGCGCCACGGTTCGCGGGGCGCCCCGAGCCAGCAGAGCGTGCCTTCGCTCGGTTCCAGGAGGCCCGCGAGGACACGCAGCAGCGTGGTCTTGCCGCTGCCGTTGCCGCCCTCGACGACGAGCACGCGGCCGCCCTCGACCGCGAGGTCGATCGGGCCGAAGATCGTCTCGGGACCGCGCGCGAACGCCAGCCGGCTGGCTCGGATCCACGGGGCGGCCGGGTCCGGCAGGTCCGGGTTCACGGTGACGGTTCCGGGTCGGGAGCGCATGGCGATCGCCCAGTCTATCGGCTGTGGCCGGACGATCCGCGATGGCGCCGGTCAGCGGCGATCGGCGGGCGCGGCGCGGCCGGAACGGGGGGCTTTTTTCGTATTGGACGGCAGGGCTGCGCGCCCGGCGTCCGACGGGCGACGGAAACGGCGGTCTTCGGCTCCCGTCAATGTCGCGTGAGGCTGATACCCTCCCGGCTGCGAACCGCCGGCCGGATTCCCGGCCGCGGCGCGGGCTTCCTTCAACCGATCGAAAGGGGTAACGCATGAGGACGATTCTTGCCATCGCGGTCATGGCCGCGCTTGCCGGCTGTGCGACGCCGGTCCAGGTGGGTGACAGCCGCGCGCGCGGTCCGGTCACCGGTGCCGCCGGCGGCGCCAGCGCCCAGGGCGCGAGCCCGCAGCTCGAACGCTGCGACCGTCCGCTCGGGACCGTCGCGGTGGTCGAGGACACGACCCAGGACTGGTACCTGATCCTGACCTCGCAGTACCAGCTGCCGGCGACCACGCCGCTGCTCAGGCTGATGATCCAGCAGTCGAACTGCTTCATCGTGGTCGATCGTGGCCGCGCGATGAATCAGATGCGCGGCGAGCGTGAGTTGCAGCGCTCGGGCGAACTGCGCGGCGGCAGCAACTTCGGCCAGGGCCAGATGGTCGCGGCCGACTACGCGCTGACGCCGTCGATCCAGTTCGCGCAGCAGACCGGCGGCGGCGCGGCCGGCGCGATCGCGGGCCGGATCAACCCGCTGCTCGGCGCCGTGGCCGGCAGCATGCGCCGCGTCGATGCCGCAACCACGCTGCTGCTGACCGACAACCGCTCGGGCGTGCAGGTCGCCGCGGCCGAGGGCGTCGCCAGCAAGACCGACGTCAACATGGGCGTGTTCCTGGCCGGCAGCGGCGCGGCTGGCGGCGTCGGCGGCTGGAACCGCACGCCCGAGGGCCGCGTGATCTCGGGCGCGTTCATGGACGCCTACAACCAGATGGTCCGCGCGGCGCGCAACTACACGGCGCAGACGATGGGCGACCGCGGGCTCGGTACCGGTGGACGGCTCGAGGTCGACGGTGCGCGGCAGGCCCAGCAGGCCGCGAACGCCGGCATGACGCTGCGCGAGGCGCAGCAGCGCCTGAAGGACCTCGGCTACTACACCGGCACCGTCGACGGCGTGACCGGTCCGCGCACGCAGGATGCGCTGCGCCGCTTCCAGGCCGACAACGGCATCTCGCAGACCGGCACGCTGACGCCGCCGACGATCCGGGCCCTGCGCGGCGACAACTGACCGGCCAGAGTCGCAGCCCCGGCGAGGCCCGCGCCCAGGCGCGGGCTTCGTCGTTCCGGGCCGCCCGTTCAGGTTCCATCGGCGCGCGCCGGGCGTGAACTGGGCCAGAATGGCGATCCCGGACACCGGAATCGGGAGCCGACATGGCCAGGTCTGGTCGCGCGCTGGTCCTCCTCCTCCTCGCCCTCGGCGTGGTCTCCGCCGCGACGGCGGCCGACCCGACGGCGATGCACATCGTGAGCCTCGCCGATCCGCCACTCGCTCTCAACACCGGCGGCGTGGTCGCGAAGGATGGTCGAGCGCTGGCGGCCACGTCGCCCGCGGTCACGGGCGCCGACCGCCTCGACGACCGCTCGCCGGCCGCGCGCGCGTACCTCGCCCATCTCGCCGACCGGCAGGACGCGGCGCTCGCGGCGGCCTCGGGCCTCGCGAAGCGCGCGCTGGTTCCGCGCTTCCGCTATACGCACACCGGCAACGGCTTCGCGCTCGAGCTGACCGCCGCCGAGGCCGAAGCCCTGCGGGGTCTCCCGGGCGTGGTCGCGGTCGAACCCGAGTGGTTCGAATCCCCGCAGACCGACGCCGGACCCGAATGGATCGGCGCCGACCGGATCTGGACCGGCAACGTACCGTCGATCCTGCCGACGCGCGGCGAGGGCGTCGTCGTCGGCGTGATCGATTCCGGCATCAACGCCACGCACCCGTCGTTCGCCGCGACCGCGCAGGACGGCTACGTGCACGCCAACCCGGCGGGCCGCTTCTTCGGGCTTTGCACGAGCAGTCCCGGTCGCTGCAACGCCAAGCTGATCGGGATCTGGGATTTCACGACCGAAGGCGCGCGCGATGGCTCGGACGTGACCGGCCACGGCACGCACGTCGCCGCGATCGCGGTCGGCAACCCGGTTTCGGGCGCGGTCGGCGGTGGCGGAATCAGCATTCCGACCACGATCGGCGGCGTCGCGCCGCGCGCGGCCCTGATCAGCTACAAGGCCTGCCAGCGCGACGAGACCGGCCAGAATCCGGGCGGCACCTGTCCGGGCAGCGCGACGCTGGCCGCGATCGAGCAGGCGGTGCGCGACCAGGTCGCGGTGATCAACTATTCGATCGGCGGCTCGCCGCGCGATCCCTGGGCCGAGGTCCGATCCGGCGCGCAGGGGTCGATCCGGGCGCTGCTCGCGGCGCGCGCCGCGGGCGTGCTGCCGGTGGTCGCGGCCGGCAACAACGGACCGGGCGCGGGCACCGTGACCTCGCCCGGCAACGCGCCGTGGGTCGTCGCGGTCGCGAACGCGACCCACGACCGGATCCTCGGAACCCGCCTCGAGTCGCTGACCGGGCCGGGCATTCCGGCCGGCACGACGCTGCCGGGCGCCTCGCTGAGCGCCGGTCTCGGCGTGCGCCGCGTGGTCCACGCGCGCGACTTCGGCAACGCGCTGTGCGGCACCGGCCCGACGCAGGGCGTGAACCCCACGGGCGCCAGCAGCCCGTTTCCGCCCGGCACCTTCAACGGCGAGATCGTGGTCTGCGACCGCGGCATCTACGCGCGGGTCGAGAAGGGCTTCAACGTGCTTGCCGCCGGGGCCGGCGGCTACGTGCTCGCGAACGTCGCGGCCGATGGCGAGAGCATCGTCGCCGACCCGCATTTCCTGCCGGCCGTGCACCTCGGTTTCGCGGACGCCGAGCGCCTGCGCGGGTGGCTCGCCGACGCGCGCGCGCAGAACGCCGAAGTGCGTGCCTCGATCCGCGCGACCGAGCGCGTCGTCGATCCGCGCTTCGGCGATCTGCTCAATGCCTCGAGCGGCCGCGGCCCGGTGCAGCCGGTCGGCGGCTGGCTCAAGCCCGACCTCACCGCGCCCGGGACCAACATCCTCGCGGCGGCCGGCAGCGGCGCCGGGTTCGCGAGCCTGTCCGGAACCTCGATGGCGACCCCGCACGTCGCCGGCGCGGCCGCGCTGCTGCGCGCGCTGCGTCCGGACTGGCGCGCCGACCAGATCGAGTCGGCGCTGCTGACGACCGGCCGGCCGACCGTGCGCGCGTCCGACGCGACGCGCGCGGCGACTCGCCACGAGTCCGGCATCGGCCGCGCGTGGCTGCCCGAGGCCGCGCGCGCGCGCCTCTACTTCCCGAACACGCAGGCCGGCTACGTCGCCGGTGACCCCGACATCGCCGGTCCCGACGCGGCGGCCACGATCAACCGGCCGAGCCTGTCGCACCCGAACTGCGTCGGCCGCTGCACGTTCATCCGGCGCGTCGTCGCGACCGAGGCCGGCAGCTGGCAGGTCGTGCCGCGACTGCCGGTCGGCGCGCGGCTCGTCGCGACGCCGGAGTCGTTCTCGCTGCCGGCGGGCGGCGGCGTCGAACTGCGCCTCGAGCTCGATCTGACCGATCCGCGGGTCGCCGGCCAGTGGGTCGACGGCGAGATCGCGCTGATCGAGACCGGCGCGGGCCGCGAGCAGCGGCTCGCGGTCGCGGTGAGGGCCTCGGCCGGCAACATCCCCGAGACGCTCCGGATCGATGCCGGCATCACCGCCGGCTACGCCGATCTCGAGCTCGACGGGCTGGTCGAGCTCCGTGACGCGGGCTTTCCGACCTGGCCGCTCGCGCGGATGGACGAGGCGGTGGTCCCGGTCGCGCTCGACCCGACCCCGAACGATCCGTGGGACAACCCGGTCGCGACCAACGCGGTCCGCTTCGTCGAGATCGCCGGCGATCCGGCCGGGCCGATGAGCTTCGTGATCCTCGCCGAGGCGCTCTCGACGACGGCCCAGCGCGTCGACCTCTACGTCGGCCTCGACGCGAACGGCGACGGCGTGCCGCAGTCGGCCGAACAGGTCTGCGCGCAGGCCGGATTCGGCGCGAACAAGCGTTGCCGGATCGAGGTCACGCTGCCGGCCGGCGCCGACGCGCGGCGCTACTGGGTCATGGCGCAGAACCGCGCGGCCGGGCCGGGCGGGCGCGACGACGTGCGCCTCGGCGCAGTCGCGGCGATCGCGGCCGGCCCCGAATCGCGTCGCGATCCCTGGTTCCACGCGACCGGGCCAGGCCGCCATCCGGCCGGCGCGCCGCTGCCGATCCGGGTGTCCTGGCATCGCCCCGACATGCTGCCGGGCGACCGCTGGTTCGGCTTCCTCGAATACGAAGCGGTGCGCGGCGGGCAGCCGATCGGGCGGACGCTGATCGAGCTGCGCGCGACGCCGACGCTCGCGTTCGGCGGCCACGTGCTGGTGCCGGGCGCGCAGCCGCTGCCGCTGCGGCTGCTGCCCGGGGTCGCTCAGGAGCAGATCGCCTTCGACGTGCCGGCGAATGCGGCGCGCGTCGTCGTCGAGCTCGCGGGCCCCGGCGCCGCGAGCGTCGACCTCCACGTTGCGCCGGCCGTCGCCGAATCCTTCGATCCGGTCATCGGCCGCGCGCCGCCGCGCGGGCTGGCGGTCGCGAGCGCGACCGGTGGCGCGTCGCCGAAGCGCATCGAGCTCACCGGCAGCGCGCTGCGCCCCGGCCGCTGGTTTGCGACCCCGACGAATCAGGGCTCCGGCGCGGCCGAGCTCCGGCTCTCGCTCGCGATCGAGACCGCCGGCACGCCGCCGCGGCTGCGCGACAACCTGTTCGTCAATCCCGAGCGCACCAACACCGGCTGGTTCCTGAACCGCGCCGGCGAGCTGATGGCGCTGGCCTGGTACACGTACGACGACGCGCGCCGGCCGACCTGGTACATCGCGTTCGGCCCCGGCGGCAACGCCCCGGTGTGGCGGCAGACGCTGCTGCGCTACACGCGCGGCGTCGAGGCCGACGTCGGCCGGCCGGTCGGCGAGGTCGTGCTGACCCGGGTCGGGCCGGATCGCGTCAACGTCGCCTGGCGCCTCGACGGCCGCTGGGGCGCCGAGCCGCTGTTCGAGCTGGCGCAGCCGTCGTGCGAGACGATCGACGGCATCCGCGCCGAGTTCACCGGCAACTGGTACCAGGTGATGGACCGCGGCTTCGGCCTCAACACCTTCACGATGAACGGCGTCGAGGCCTACGTGCCGTACCTCTACGACGACCGCGGCGACCCACGCTGGGTGATCGCGCTGTCGAACCTGCCGAACGATGGCGTGATCCCGATGCTGCAGTTCGACGGCCAGTGCCCGGATTGCGCGTTCGCGCCGGGCAGCGGCCGGTCCGTCGGCACGTTGGTGCGGCGCTTCACGAGCCCGCGCCTCGGCGAGGGCCGCTTCGACATCACGCTCGCCCCGCCGCTCTCGGGCCGCGCGCTGACCGAGGCCCCGATCGCGCGCCTGACCGACGACCTCGCCTGCGGGCGCTGAGGCGCGCCCCGAATCCGCCGGACGCGGAGACCACGGACAGGCCCGCAGGCCCGGAATGGCGGGACTCACCGCGGTGCCCGCTCGAAATCGAGTGCCACGCCTCGACGCTGGCTGCGGCGCGGACGCCCGCGCGGGTCTCGACGTCCGCCGCCCTCCTTGAAGGGTCCGCGCCCTCCCAGATCGGCTCACCGGATCGCACGGACTGAGAGTTTCGGGCGCTGGTCGGCACTTTCCTGATGGCCGACGCGCACGGCCGCGGGGGCGTGTCCGGTCGCGGTGACTTCTTCCGCTTTGGGAGGCGGGACGCGCCACGGGGGGCGACGATGGGTCCGGGGTTCGAGCCGTTGGGCAAGCGCGACACGAGTAGCCGACCGCGACTCGGCCGGCGGCCCGCGGCATGCCGTCATCACGAGCGGCCCGACGGGCCGCGTGGCGATCTCGCGCCTGCGACCGCCTTCCACCTTCGTCATCGCGAGCGGCCCGCAGGGCCGCGTGGCGATCTCGCGCTTGCGACCGCCTTCCACCGTCGTCATCGCGAGGGCCGCGCAGCGGCCCGTGGCGTGGACCTGGAACCCCTCTCCCCTCGTGGGAGAGGGGCAGGGGTGAGGGGGCTCGTTGCGCGTGGCCGCATCGCTGCGCAAGCTGCTCCATGC
>PVBP01000086.1 GCA_002995625.1 Lysobacteraceae bacterium
ACGCGGCCAGCCCCGCGAGCCCGACGCCGAGCCACGCCGGCCAGTGGCGCGGCGCCAGCAGCGCGCGCGGCAGCGTCTCGACGCCCCGCTCAGCGCGCGGTCCAGCCGCCATCGAGCGTGAACGCGCTGCCGGTGATGTTGTCGCCGGCCGGGCCCGCGAGGAACACGACCATCGCGCCGATGTCCTCGGCGCGCGTGAAGCGCAGCGTCGGTTCCTTCTCGGCCAGCAGCTCGCGCGCCGCGGTGTCGCGGTCGCAGCCCCGGGCCTTCGCGCGCGCCTCGATCTGGCGCTCGACCAGCGGCGTCAGCACCCAGCCCGGGCAGATCGCGTTGCAGGTGATCCCGGATTCGGCGTTCTCGAGCGCGGTGACCTTCGTCAGCCCGACCACGCCGTGCTTCGCGGCGACATAGGCCGACTTCTCGACCGACGCGACCAGCCCGTGGACCGAGGCGATGTTGACGATGCGGCCCGATCCGCGCGCCTGCATCGACGGCAGAGCGGCGCGCGTCGCGTGGAACACGGCCGACAGGTTGATCGCAAGGATCCGGTCCCACTGTTCGGCCGGGAAGTCCTCGATCCGCGCGGTGTGCTGGATGCCGGCGTTGTTGACCAGCACGTCGATCCGTCGGTGGCGCGCGACGACGCCCTCGACCAGCGCGACGACCGCGTCGGGCTTCGACAGGTCGGCGCCGTCGTAGTCGGCCGGCACGCCGGCGGTCGAAAGTTCGGCCCGGATCGCGGCGATCGCATCCGGTTCGCCGAAGCCGTTCAGCACGATCCGGCAACCGTCGGCATGGAGCGCTCGCGCGATCGCGAGCCCGATGCCGCTGGTGGAACCGGTGACGAGGGCGACGCGGGGCTCGTTCATGGCGCATGGGATTCCGGGCTCGGGGCCCGCGAGTCTGCCAACCGCGCGCGGCGGCCGCCATCGCGGCCCGGTGTCAGGCGTGGAACGCGCCCTCGCCCGAGGCCTTCGCGCGCGCGAGGATGCGCTGGAACACCCGCTCGACCGGCGGCGCGGGCGACGCCAGCACGATCCGCAGGCCACCGCGCGCGAGGTCGCGGGCCAGCTGCGCGACGCCGCGCTCCTCGGCGCTGGTCGCCCGGCGGTTGACCAGCAGCACCAGGTCGAGTGCCTCGCTGCGCCAGGCGAGCTTGAGCCGGGGTCCATCGCCGCTCCCCGGCGCGAACCAGGTGCCGATCGGCAGCTCGCGGATCCGGTCGACCCAGGGCTGCTCCTCGGGGCCCGCAGGGCGGCCCCAGTCGCCGCCGGCGGGATCGATCACGCGGCTCTCCCCGAGACGCGCCCGCGCACGCAGCTTCATCGCGAGCGCGAGCGCCTCGTCCGGATCCGCGGCCCCGTCGATCCCGCCGAGCAGGCGTTCCATGATCTGACGGATGTCGCCGAGGGGATAGCCGACCAGCGCGAGGCCCGATTCGAGTTCCTCGCGCAGGGCCCTCGCCTGCGTGGCGCCGATCGACCCGATCCGGCGTGCCGCGAGCAGCTCGTCGACCACGGCCAGCCGGCGCCGATAGGGCTCGCCGTCGGGGCCGTGGCGCAGCAGCGTCAGCGCCAGCACGTCCGCCCACGCCTGCTCGAGGGTCGTGCGCAGCAGGTCGTCCGGCGCGGCCGCCGCGAGGCGGCTCGCGATCGCCGCATCGACCGTGCGTCGCGCGAGCGCGAGGCGCTCGCGGCCCTTCGCCGCCTCGACGTGCCGGCGTTCGGCGGCCTCGGCGCGCCGCTGGCTCTGCTGCAGGTGCGCAGTGAGGTCGCCGAGCAGCTCCTCGAACAGGCTCACGCCGTGCTGGAACTCGTTGGTCAGGCGATCTCCGATCGCGCCGAGGCGTTCGAGCATCCGCCGGCCCTCCGGATCGTCCTCGAGCCACGAGGCGCTGGCATCCGCGATCGCGTTCAGCAGCCGGCGCGCCGGATGCTCCGGCCGGGTGAAGAAGGTCCGGTCCACGAGCGCGAGCCGCACCAGCGGCACCTGCAGCCGGGACATGACCTGCTCGGTGGCCGGATCGGGCTTGAGGTCCTGCTGCAGCGTGCCGAGGAACACCTCCATCAGGTCGAGCACGTCCTCGTCGTCGGCCCGCAGGACCGGGGTCGTCCCGGGCGGCAGGGTCTGCGCCAGCTGCTCGACCATCGCCTGGCGGATGTGCGCAACGCTCTGCGGCACGCGCCGGCCACCGACGATCTGCGCCGGATTCGGTATCGCCTGCAGATGCGAGAGGACGGTCTGGAGATCCTCGGGCCGGACCGACGCGGGCTCGGCTTCGGCCCCGGCCCCGCTCCGCATCGCGCGCAACCGACCGAGCGATTCGCGGAGGGCATCGAAGCGCTGCTGGTCTTCGGGCGTCCAGGCCGGCCTCGCGGCTGCGGGCGTCGCGCCCGCGATCGGGGAGCGCTGCGGTCGGCTCGCGTCGCCCGGCGCCGCTGGCGCGCGGTCCGCGACCGGAGCGGTCGGGTCGTCCGCGGAGGCGGCGACCTCGGCCTCGCGCCGGCGACCCTCGTACCCGGAAAAATGCCTCAGCACGCCGGCGTCGACCAGAATCGCGTTCACCGCCTCGAGCAGTGCCCCGAGCGACTGCAGGACCACCCGCTCGTAGATCCGGAGCAGCGTCTGCATCGCGGCCGGCTGCAGGCGCAGTTCGGCGATCGCGGCCGCAAAGGCCTCGTTCAGGCCGGCGGGCCCCACCGGCAGCTGCGCCGGCGAGAGCGGCGGCGCGGCCCACAGCACGGCGAAGCGATGGCCCAGCGCGAACAGCAGTTCGTGATGGCGGATCTCGGCGCGTGCGGCGCCGTCTTCGAGGATCAGCCGGATCTCGAGCTCGTCCGGATCCACCAGATCGAACCCGCCGCGCGGACCGGTCGCGCGCGGCGGCGCAACGGCCTCGGCCGGCAGCGGCCGCCGCACCAGGGCTCCTTCGAGCGCGACCAGCAGGCGCGGGGCGACGTCGGCACGACCGCGCCGCAGCTCCCGAAGCGCGTCGAACCAGGACTGCTGCTCCGCGTTCGAGCGCGCATGCTCGGCGTTCCGGAACAGCTGCTGCTCGGTCTCGTCGAGCACCCGGTCGATCGCGGCGACCAGCCGCTCGTCGACCACGGAGCGCACCCGGTCGAGGATCCCGCGCACGCGCGACGGTAACGATATTGAGGAATCCAGTTGCACCGTACTCGGGCTCCACGGCCGCGGCGACAGGGTCGCGGGGGCCTCGGCAAGCGTCTGCGACGCGTGCCCGATTCCAGCACAGGCGCTAGACTTCCGCACACGCCCGCCGAGGATGATTCGATGCGCCGATTCCGGTTTGCGGCCGTGGCCGCGCTCGTGTGCCTCCACTGCGTCGCGCACCCTGCGCGCGCGGACGAAGTCTGGCTCGCCGATCTCGCGAGCGCGCGCGGCTTCGTGATCGAAGCGGCCCGCCTGTACGAGGCGCGCACCAACACCAAGGTCACGGTCCGCGGCTCGAGCACGATCGGGGCGCTCGAGGCGGTGGCCCAGGGCCGCCACGACCTGGTCGCGACCGCGCGGGCCGCGAATCCCTCCGAGGCGTCGGAGTTCGACCTCCAGTACACGCCGGTCGCATGGGATTCGCTCGCGGTGATCGTCAATCCGAAGAACCCGGTGCAGAGCCTGACGCTCGAGCAGCTCCGCGACCTGCTCGCCGGCAAGCATGCAACGTGGAGCAGCCTCGGGGGCGGTGCGGGCGCCGTGAACCTGTACGCGGTCGCGGGACCCAACGACGGCGTCGAATGGAGCCTGCGCCGACTGATGTTCGGGCGCGGCTGGGTCAACATCGCGTCGAAGCGCTGGTACCTCAACACCCAGCAGCTCGAGGATGCGATCGCGCTCGATCCGAACGGCATCGGCGTGACGCTGCTGTCGAACGTGACCGGCAACACCCGCGTCCGTCCGCTCGCGATCGACGGTGTCGCGCCGTCGCTGGCGACGATGCGCGACGGCAGCTATCCGCTGGTCACCGAGCTCTACCTCGTCGGCCGGCCGAGCGGCGCGACGCTGGCGCGGACGCAGCAGGCCAAGGCCTTCATCCGCGACGACGCGGCGATGCAGCAGGCGATGCGGGCCAAGCAGATGCTGCCGTACCGGGATGGGCTCGATCTGGCCGCAAAGCGCCGCTCGCGCGAGTTGGCGATCGCCGACCGCCTCGGCTTCACCTTCGCTGCCGGCGGGCCGGCCGGGGTCCACCAGCCGCCGGCGCCGGGCAAGGCGACGCGCCTCAATCCGCTGCGGATGAGCAAGACCGCTCCGAACGATCGGAGCGGGGCGGTCGCCATCGAGCCTGGCGAGAAGCAGGCGAGCAACCCTCTCGCCGGCCCGGCCGCGCGGGATGGTGGCCTGCCGTGTCGTCCGGCCGAGATCTGCCAGCCGGCGGCCTCGACCCCGGCGGTGACCGCAACCGCTTCCGACTGACACGCTCGGAAACCGGCCGTGGCCGTTTCCGCGATCGGCGCGGTCTCGCTGGACCTCGATGACACGCTGTGGCCGGTCTGGCCCGCGATCGAGCGGGCCGAGCACGAGCTCCACGCCTTCCTCGGCCGGCACGCCCCGGAGGCGATCGCGGGCCTCTCGATCGCGTGCCTGCGCGAGCGGCGCGACCGCCTCTGGCTGCAGCACCCGGAGCTGGCGCACGACTTCTCGGCCCTGCGTCGGCTGTCGCTGCGCGAGCTGCTCGCGCCCCACGGCCACGGCGAGGACCTGGTCGAGGCGGCCTTCGAGGTCTTCTACGCGGCCCGCAATCGCGTGACGCTGTTTCCCGAGGCGGGCCTCGCGCTCGAGCGGCTGGCCCGCGACTACCGGCTGGTCAGCCTGACCAACGGCAACGCCGACCTCGGCCGGATCGGACTCGCGCATCACTTCACGGCCGAGTTCAGCGCGCGCGGCCTCGGCGTCGCCAAGCCGGACCCGCGCTGCTTTGCCGCCGTGGCGGCCGCGCTCGACCTGCCGCCCGCGGCGATCGCGCACGTCGGGGACGATCCCCTGCTCGATGTCGAAGGCGCGCGGCGCGCGGGATTCCTCGCGGTCTGGCTGAATCGCCGCGGCGAACGCTGGCCCCACGCCGAGCCGCCGGATCTCGAGATCCGCACGCTGGACCAGCTCGCGCCGGCGCTCGAGGCGATCGGCCGGAGCCGGCGTCCGGCCGCGTGACGGCGGCGATCGGCAGTCCGCGTCGCCGCGATCCGGGCCCGATCGCCAGTACGATCGCCGGCTCGTTTGCGCGAAGGAGTTCGCCGTGAGCGCTGCGCTGATCGACGCCGCCCCCGACGCCATCCCGCTGACTGCGGTTGCCAGCAGCGACTGGGCGACATGGCTTCGCGTCCAACCGGAACCGGTGCGTCGCTGGTCCGACGCGCACGGCTTCGCCGCCCAGCCCGGGACCTGGCTCGGCCTGCCGGATCGCGACGGCCGCCTCTCCGGCGTCGTGGCCGGGATCGGGTTGCCCGCCGACGTGTGGTCGCTCGCGCACCTCGCGCAGGCGCTGCCGCCGGGCGACTATCGGCTGGCGGGCATGCCCGCAGGGCTCGATCCGGCGCTGGCGGCACTCGGCTTCGCGCTCGGCGCCTACCGCTTCGACCGCTACAGGGCGGCGCGGCGGGATCCGGCGCGTCTGGTCATCCCGGACGGCGTCGATGGCGAGACGCTGCGTGCCGATCACGACGCGGTGGCCTTCGCGCGGGACCTCGTCAACACGCCGGCCGAAGCGCTCGGCCCCGCCGAGCTCGCCGAGGCGGCCGCGGCGATCGCCGCGGCGCACGGTGCCGAGTACACCGAATGGACGGGCGACGAACTCCTCGCGCACGGCTTCCCGTCGATCCACGCGGTCGGCCGCGCCAGCCCGCGGGAACCGCGCCTCGTCGAGATCCTGCACGGGGATGCGGGGCTGCCGACGCTGACGCTGGTCGGCAAGGGCGTCTGCTTCGACTCGGGCGGGCTCGATCTCAAGCCGGCCGACGGGATGCGCTGGATGAAGAAGGACATGGGCGGCGCCGCGGTCGCGCTCGCGCTCGGTCGTCGGATCCTTGCCGCGGGCCTGCCGGTGCGCCTGCGCGTGCTGATCGCCGCGGTCGACAACGCGGTCGCCGGCAACTCGCTGCGGCCCGGCGACGTGATCCGCACCCGTGCCGGGCACACGGTCGAGATCGACAACACCGACGCCGAAGGCCGTCTGGTGCTGGCCGACGCGCTGGCCTACGCCGCCGAGGGCCAGCCCGACCTGCTGATCGACTTCGCGACCCTGACCGGCGCGGCGCGGATCGCGCTGGGCCCGGACCTGCCGGCGCTGTTCGCGAACGACGACGCGCTCGCGGACGGCCTGCTGGCTGCCGGACGCGCGGTCCACGACCCGCTCTGGCGGATGCCGTTGTGGCGTGGCTACCGGTCGATGTTCGATTCCTACCTCGCCGACTTCGCCAACGCCGGACCGACCAAGCACGCCGGCGCGATCCTGGGCGCGCTGTATCTCGATCGCTTCGTGCCGGAACAGGTGCCGTGGGCGCATCTCGACGTGTACTGCTGGAACGACGCCGATCGGCCAGGTCGCCCGCGCGGCGGCGAAGCGCAGGGACTGCGCGCGTTCTACCGCTACCTCGAGCGACGCTATCGGGGCGGCTGACGCGCGGAACGGCACTGGAATGCCGCACGGCGTTGCGGCGCCGTGCCGATCCTTCGCCAGTCCCGATCGCCGGATGCATGCCAGAATCGGGCGACGCCGGAGGGCCTGACCATGCTTCCGTGGATCTTCCTGCTGCTTTCGGTCGGCGCGTGGTGGATCGTGCTGACGACCCGCTCGATGACCGAACTCGTGCTCGCGCTGGTCGCGGCCGCCGCGCTGTTCGTGCTCGGCGCCTGGGGCCTCGTCTCGGCCCGCGTCGGACGGGTCGCGCGCACGCAGGCCGCGCGCGAGCGGGCCCTCCTCGTGACCACCCGGGTGAAGCCCGAGGCCGGCGGCTCCGCCCGCGAGTCCGCTCGCGGCCCGGCGGTCGTCGTCGCCGACGGTGGCAGCGGCGGGCACGGCTCGCGCGGCATCGATCGCGACCCCGTTGCGGGCGATTCCGCGGATGGCGGCAGCGGCGACGGTGGCGGTGGCGGCGGTGGCGATTGACGCCTGAGCCTGGTCGCCCGGCGCGCCCCTCGGCCAGTCGGCCCGCCACGGCAGCCCGGGCGATGGGTCCGCGCGCGGATCCATGGTCCCGCCGCACGTCATCGGTGCCGTGAGCGGAACCCTGCCGACCCTCGTGCTCGAAGGCTCGCGCCGGCGCGCGGCGGTCGCGTTCGTCTTCGTCACGGTGCTGCTCGACATGCTGGCCTTCGGGATCGTGATCCCGGTGCTGCCGCACCTCGTGCGCGGCTTCATCGGCGGCGACACCGCGAGCGCCGCGCTCGTGATCGGCGTCTTCGGCAGCGCGTTCGCGCTCGCGCAGTTCCTCGCCTCGCCGGTCCAGGGCGCGCTGTCCGACCGCTTCGGGCGGCGGCCGGTGATCCTGCTGTCGAACACCGGGCTCGCGCTCGACTTCGTGCTGATGGCGCTCGCGAACACGGTGCCGCTGCTGTTCCTCGGCCGCGTGATCGCCGGGATCACCGCCGCCAGCGTCAGCACCGCGAACGCATACATCGCCGACATCACCCCGCCCGAGCGCCGCGCCGGCGCCTATGGATTCCTCGGCGCCGCGTTCGGGATCGGCTTCGTGCTCGGCCCGGCGCTTGGCGGCTGGGCCGGCAGCATCGACCTGCGGCTCCCGTTCTGGATCGCGGCCGGGCTCGCCGCGGCCAATGTCTGCTGGGGCCTGTTCGTGCTGCCCGAGTCGCTGCCGCGCGAGCGCCGCGCGCCGTTCCGCTGGCGCCAGGCGAGCCCGGTCGGATCGTGGCGGCTGGTGCGCGCGCATCCGCGCGTCGGCGGCCTGGTCGCCGCCCAGGTGCTGTCGCAGTTCGCGCACTACGTGCTCCCGAGCACGTTCGTCCTCTACGCCTTCCACCGCTACGGCTGGGGCGAGCGCGAGGTCGGCAGCGTGCTCGCGCTGGTCGGGATCTCGAATGCCCTGGTGCAGGCGCTGCTCGTCGGCGCGCTGGTGCGAAGGATCGGCGAGGCGCCCGCGCTGCTTGCGGGCCTCGTCATCGGCGCGGCGGGCTTCGCGCTGATGGGCCTCGCCGCGACCGGCCCGGTGTTCCTCGCCGCGATCCCGCTGCTCGCGCTCTGGGGGCTCGCCGGTCCGGCCGCGCAGGCCTTGATGACGCGCCGCGTCGGCGTCGACGAGCAGGGCCGGCTCCAGGGCGCAGTCACCAGCTTCGCGAGCGCCACCGGCATCGTCGCGCCGTTCCTGTTCGCCGGCGCCTTCGCGATCGGCGTGCGCGACGGAGCGCGCGCCGAGCTGCCCGGCGCCGCGTTCCTGATCGCCGCGACGCTGCTCGTCGTCGCCGCGCTGGTCGGCTGGCGGGCGAGTCGCGAGCAACCACCCCGGACGCCAGCGGGCTGACGAGGCGCCCGATCGGCGCGGATCGCGATCCACCGCAGACCTGGCGCGCGGCGCATCGACGCGGGCTCGGGATGCTCCAGGGCCGCTGACCCACCGCGCAGCGCGAAGCGCCCGGCGTGCGTCGGGTCACAGTCGAATCCGACGCCACGGCCTAGCCTTTGTCGCGGTCCGCCTGCGGGGAGCCGCCGATGCGCGCGTCCGTCGTGATCCGCCTGCTGTGCGCCGGGGCCTTCTGTGCCCTCGGGACCGCCAGCCCGGCACTCGAGGTGTCGGGCACGTCGCCAGCCCAGAACGCGGGCAACGTCGCGCGTGATGCCGCGGTCGTGATCGACTTCGACCGGCCGGTGAACGTAGCCACCGTGACCAACGCTTCGCTCCGTGTCTGGGGACGGTCCGGCGGCCGGATGCCGGGCACGATCGCATGGTCGAACGGCGACCGCCGCCTGAGCTTCGCCCCGGGCCGTGCGTTCTTTCCCGGTGAGCTGGTCCACGTCAATCTGTCGACCGCGATCGCGGGAACCGACGGTTCCTCGCTGCGCACCGGCGGGTGGACCCTGAACTACCTGACCGTCGCCGGCCCGGGCGGATTCGAGTTCGCGCTGATCGACAGCGTGAGCGTGCGCTCGCCGGGCGGTCCCGCGACGCGGCTCTACGGCGGCAACTTCCCGGACATCAACCACGACGGCTGGATCGACTACATCGCGGTCAACGAGGTCAGCGCGGATCTTCGCGTCCTGCTCAACCGGGCGGACGGTTCCGGCCGGGTGCACCCGGTGCTCCAGCCGCCGACGCCGATCGGCGTCGAGGCCAGTCCCAACGAGGTCGGCGATTTCAACGACGATGGCTGGCTCGACATGGCAACCGCGAACGCCACCAGTCATTCGGTGTCGGTCGTCCTCGGGCGCGGCGACGGCACGTTCGCCCCGCAGCAGGAAGTGCCGGTCGCGACGTCACCACACGGCCTCGCGGTCCTCGACGTGGATGGTGACGCCGACCTCGATCTGGTCGTCGCCAGCTACAACGGCAACACGATGAGCCTGCTTCGCAATGCCGGCAACGGCGTGTTCGGCAACCGCGTCGACTTCGACTCCGGCGGGGACGGCGAGTACGCCCTCGGCTACGGCGACATGGACAACGACGGCCGCGTGGATCTCGTGGTCGGATCGCAGAACGACCAGCGCATCCGCGTGCTGCGCAACAACGGCGATGGCACCTTCACGGCCCAGCCGGCCGCGCTCGCCCGCGGCCGGCCGTGGATGCTCGCGGTCGGGGATGTCAACGGCGATCGATTCCTCGACGTCGCGGTCGCCAATGGCACCAGCAACAATGCCGCGATCCTGCTCGGCAACGGCGACGGCAGCCTGCAGGCGGGTGTCACGGTCAACCTTGGGACGGGTGTGTCCACGCTGATCGCCACGGACTTGGGCGACCTCGACGGCGACGGTGACCTCGACTGGGTGCTGTCGAGCTTTGGTGGCGCGCGCTGGTACGTGCTCGAGAACGGCGGGGCGGGAAACTTCTCGCTGGTGCGGCAGATCACGGCCCCACAGGCGGCATCGTGCGGGTCGCTCTACGACTTCGACAACGACGGCGACCTCGACATGGCGCTCGCCGACGAACTCGCCGACGTCGTGCGGCTCTACCGCAATACCGGCGCCCTGCTGTTCGCGAACGGCTTCGAGGTGCCGTGAGGCTCGGGCGCGCGCCGCGCGGTGGCCGACCTACCGCCGAAACGCGCCAGCGCGCTGGATCCGCACCACCTGGTCCCGCGCGCTCACCGTGTACGTCCGGCCCGTCCCGTCCGACCTCACGTTCCCGTTCGCGTCATACGCGTAGCTGATCCCGCCCGCGCTCGTCACCGCGTGCGGCCTCGCGCCATACGTGCAGCTGCCCACGTCCGACTTCCACGTGATGTTCCCGGACAGGTCGTAGCTCTGCGACTGCACCTGCGTCCCCGCCGTCGTCCCCGGCATGAAGCTCGCGCCGCCCAGGTCCCACGTCGTCGTCAACCGGCCCCGCGCGTCCTGTGCTCGGCTCAGTCCCTCCCGATACTCACTCGCGATCTCTTGCCGGCGCGTTGGCCGGGTCATCGCCATTTGGATCGCCCTCCGCTGGCGCGCCTGTCGAGGACGCGCCTTGCTCTGCCGCAAGCTGGGCGGCCACAAGCTGGCGCGGAAGTCGGCGCTGCAACACGAAGAGGATGAAAAAGCCGTAGCCAACGATCGCGAATGCGGCCAACTTGTAGGCCTCGCCCGGGTACAGATAATTTGTCGCGAGAAATCCAGCGGCGACGGCGATTGCCCACGACCAAAAGTAAAACGGGGCTGCGCGCCGGATATCGATGAAGGACCTGACCTTCCAGTGGCTGGCTACGGCGAGGCCCAGAACACCGGGTGGTCTCAAGAGTCAAGTGCAACACTTTTCTTGAAGATGGCGATTTCCTCGGCGAGCGCCTCGTTCGGGGTTCGCCAGTCGAGGGTTTTTCGGGTCGACCGTTGAGTAGGCCGGCGATCCGGTTCAGCGTGTACTGACTG
>PVBP01000087.1 GCA_002995625.1 Lysobacteraceae bacterium
GACGCGCCCAGCGCGCCTCGACCCACGCCTCGAGCACGCCACCCAGCGCCGCCGACGGCGCCGACAGCGGACGCAGCACCGGCGCGTCGGGATCGGCCTCGCGCCCGTCGCCATGGCGCACGGACACGCCGAAGCCGGCGGGATCGAGCGTCACCGCGACCCAGCCCGGCCACTGCCAGCCGAGATCGTCCACGACCGGCCGCGGCCCCGCGGCCGCGATCTCGTCGATCAGCGCATCGACCAGCGCCCGCGCCGAGCCGAGGCGATCGAGCACCCCTGGCGCCAGCAGCTCCGCACTCGGATTGTCGCCAGCCATTGGACCCCCCGTCGGTTCACTGCCGCCCGACGCCGATCTTGGTGGCAGGGTGTCCCAAGGGCTGGGACTGGCGCGCCGCATGCCGCGCGCCAGCGGCTGCCACGAGTGGATGTCTCGCCCCGAGTGCGCCCGCGACCCGGCCGCCTTCGATACCCTAGACCCCAGCCGATTGCCGCAACCGAACTTCGGCCTTCCTCGCGCCGCGGGGGCCGCGAGGAAGTCGATGAACCAGGATCTCAAGAAGACCCTCTGGGCCGCCGCCGACAAGCTGCGCTCCAGCATGGACGCGGCCGAGTACAAGCACATCGTCCTCGGCCTCATCTTCCTGAAGTACATCTCGGATGCCTTCGACGAGCGCCGGGCGCAGCTGCAGGCCGCCTTCGCCGACGAGCGCAGTGACCTGCACCTGCCCGACGCCGCCGACCACGCCGAGGCGCTGGAGGAGCGCGACTACTACACGATGGCCAACGTGTTCTGGGTGCCGGCCGCCGCGCGCTGGGAGGCCATCCGCGCGCAGGCCAAGCAGCCCGACATCGGCGTGCGCATCGACGCCGCGCTGGAGGCCATCGAGGCCGACAACCCGCGCCTGAAGGGCATCCTCGACAAGCGCTTCGGCCGCAGCCAGCTCGAACCCGGCAAGCTCGGCGAACTCGTGGACCTGATCTCGACCATCGGCTTCGGCGAAGGTCATCGGGCGAAAGACCTGCTGGGCGAGGTCTACGAGTACTTCCTCGGCCAGTTCGCCAGCGCCGAGGGCAAGAAGGGCGGCCAGTTCTACACGCCGGCCAGCGTCGTCAAGGTGCTGGTGGAGGTGCTGGCGCCGCACCAGGGGCGCGTGTACGACCCCTGCTGCGGCTCGGGCGGCATGTTCGTGCAGAGCGAGAAGTTCATCGAGGCGCACGGCGGCCGCGCCGACGACATCAGCATCTACGGCCAGGAGGCCAACCCGACGACGTGGCGGCTGGTGGCGATGAACCTCGCGATCCGCGGCTTCGCGGCCGACCTGGGGCGCGAGCCGGCCGACACCTTCCACCGCGACCAGCACCCCGACCTGCGCGCCGACTACATCCTGGCCAACCCGCCGTTCAACGTCAGCGACTGGGGCGGCGAGCGGCTGCAGGGCGACCGGCGCTGGGTCTACGGCACGCCGCCGGCGGGCAACGCCAACTACGCGTGGCTGCAGCACATCCTGTGGCACCTCGGCCCGCGCGGGCAGGCCGGCGTGGTGCTGGCCAACGGCAGCATGTCGTCCAACCAGAACAACGAGGGCGCGATCCGCCGCGCGATGGTCGAGGCCGACGTGGTCGATGTGATGGTGGCGCTGCCGCCGCAGCTCTTCTTCAACACCCAGATCCCGGCCTGCCTGTGGTTCCTGGCGCGCGACAAGAGCGGCGCGCCGGCGCCGGGCGGCCGGCCCGGGCGGGACAGGCGCGGCGAGGTGCTGTTCATCGACGCGCGCAAGCTCGGCCGCATGGACACGCGCGTGACGCGCGTCTTCGACGACGAGGACGTGGCGCGCATCGCCGCCACGGTGCACCGCTGGCGCGCCGACGGCGAGGCCGGCGCCGACGAGCCCTACGCCGACGTGCCCGGCTTCTGCCGCACGGTGAAGCTGGCCGAGATCGCCGAGCACGGCCACGTGCTGACGCCTGGGCGCTACGTGGGCGCCGAGACGGCCGAGGACGACGACGAGGCTTTCAACGAGAAGATGGAGCGGCTGACGGCGCAGCTCGCCGAGCAGATGGCGAAGGGGGCGGAGCTGGATGCGGTGATTCGGGAGAGGCTGGGGGCGTTGGGCTATGCGGTCTGACTGGCCCACTCGACCGCTCGGCGAGTTGACCGTCAGCTTCGACAGCCGACGCAAGCCAGTGAAGGAGTCCGAGCGAGTCCGGGGCCCATACCCGTACTACGGCGCCTCCGGCATCGTCGACTACGTGGACGGCTACCTGTTCGACGGCGAGTACCTTCTTATCGCCGAGGACGGCGAGAACTTGCGGACACGGAACACCCCCGTCGCCTTCCGCGCTGTCGGCAAGTTCTGGGTCAATAACCACGCCCACATCGTTCAAGGAAACGGTCTGGCAACCACGCGATTTCTCGAGTACGCAGTCAGGGCAGCGGACATCAGTCCATACCTGACCGGCGCGGTGATGCCCAAGCTGACGCGAGGCAATCTCATCAAGTTGCCGGTCAGTTGTCCGCCGCGGGAGGTCCAGGACGCTGTGGTCGGAGTGCTTGGCGCCCTCGATGACCGCATCGACCTCCTGCGCCAAACCAACGCCACCCTCGAATCCATCGCCCAGGCCCTGTTCAAGAGCTGGTTCATCGACTTCGACCCGGCGCGCGCCAAAGCCGAGGGCCGCGAGCCCGAAGGCATGGACGCCGCCACGGCGGCGCTGTTCCCAGCCGAGTTCGAGGAATCGGCGCTGGGGTTGATTCCGAAGGGGTGGCGCATCCGGTCGCTCGACTCGTTTGCGACCTACCTGAATGGGCTGGCACTGCAGAAGTACCCGCCCGAAAGCGACGACGAGTTCCTGCCTGTCATCAAGATTGCTCAGCTCCGCGCCGGGAGTACTGCTGGTGCCGATCGGGCAAGTGCACGACTGAAGCCTGAGTACGTCGTTCGCGACGGCGACGTGCTGTTTTCGTGGTCAGGTTCGCTGGAGGTCGAGCTTTGGTGCGGTGGACTTGGGGCGCTGAATCAGCATCTGTTCAAGGTAACGTCCGACGCAGTGCCGAAGTGGTTCTACTACTTGGCTACCCGGCACTTCCTTCCGACGTTCAGGGAAATCGCCGCGCACAAGGCAACCACGATGGGACATATCCAGCGCAAGCACTTGACCGAGGCCCGGCTGGCCATGCCTCCGATCGAGGTGGTGCACGCGCTCGGACCCGCCATCGGTCCGCTCGTGGATCGGCGCATTACCGGATCGCTGCAAGTGCGCGAGTTGGGCGAGCTTCGCGACACCCTCCTCCCCCGCCTCATCTCCGGCAAGCTGCGCCTGCCCGAGGCTCAGGGCCGCGTCGAGGAGGCTCTCGCCTGATGCCCGTCGCCTACCACCAGGGCCGCTTCCCGCCCACGCGTATCGACTGGCCCGCGCTGCTGGACCTGATCGGCCCGGCGCACGCCGCCGTGGCGCGCTACGAGGGCCTGCTGCACGGCATCCCGAACCCGCAGGTGCTGCTGTCGCCGCTGATGGCGCAGGAGGCAGTGCTGTCGTCGCGCATCGAGGGCACGCAGGCCACGCTGGGTGAGGTGCTGGAGTTCGAGGCGCAGGGTGAGCTGTTCGACGAGAGCACGCCGAAGAAGGCCGACATCCGCGAGGTGCTGAACTATTGTGCCGCGCTGAACGAGGCCGTCGGCCTGCTGCGGGAGCTGCCGCTGTCGCAGCGCCTGCTGAAGCAGACACACCGCGTGCTGATGCAGGGCGTGCGCGGGCGCCACAAGGACCCCGGCGAATACGGCTGGGTGCCCAACTGGATCGGGCCGCCGGGCTGCAGCGCCGAGGAGGCGCGCTACGTCGGCTGCAGCGTCGACCGACTGGCCGACAACATGGCGGCCCTGGAGCGGTACCTCCATGCAGAGGCCCCCGACCGCCTCGTGCAACTGGCCATCGCCCACGCCGAGTTCGAGGCGATCCATCCGTTCCTGGACGGCAACGGGCGACTGGGTCGGCTGCTGGTGCCGCTGTTCCTGGTCGAGAAGGGCCTGCTCGGCAGCCCGAACTTCTACATCAGCGCCTACATCGACGCGCACCGTGACGCGTACTACGAGCGGCTGCTGGCCGTGTCCCGTGACGACGACTGGACCGGGTGGTGCCGCTTCTTTCTGACGGCACTGATCGAACAGTCGCGTCGCAACGAGGAGAAGGCGCGTGCGATCCTGGCGCTGTACCGCGAGCGCAAGGACTGGATCGCCGAGGTGACGCACTCGCAGTACGCCGTGCGCGCGCTGGACTGGATCTTCGCCCGGCCCATCTTCAAGAGTTCGGACTTCGTGGAGGCGGCCGGCATCCCGCGGCCCACGGCGAGCCGGATCGTGCGCGTGCTGCGTGAGCAGGGCATGCTGCGGGACTTGCGCCCGGCCGCCGGGCGACGCGCTGCCATCTTGGCCTTCGGCGAGTTGTTGAACATTGCCGAGGGTCGGGAGGTGGTTTGACGGTCATGGATGTGCGTCGATGCCAGTTGTGTCTCGCAGGGGAGATTTGGTGATATGCAAGCGGCCTTGTGCTGCACGGGTGAGGCGAAAGCAGGGTCCCCCTTGTTGTCGCTTGGCCGCCGTGATGGCCCCGACCCGGGGCTGGTGTCGAAGATGAACGATCCCGCCAAGCCTGCATGCCGGCCGGAGTCGGACCTCGTTTGCCCGCGGTGAGCGCCACGCCGATGCCTGCCCCGATCAACGAAGACGACGTCGAGCAGGCCGCGCTGCGGTGGCTGGCGGAACTGGGTTGGTCCGTCGCGCATGGACCCGACCTCTCGCCGCCGGATCCGCGCACGCCGGGCACCGAGCGGGCGAGCTATCGCGAGGTGCTGCTGGAGAACCGACTGCGCGAGGCGATCGCGCGGCTGAACCCGCACCTGCCGGCCGCCGCGCGCGAGGACGCGCTGCGCCAGGTGCGCGACCCGAACGTGCCGGGCCTCGTCAACGCGAACCGGCAGGTGCACCGCTGGCTGGTCGATGGCGTCCCGGTCGAGTACCAGAAGGACGGGCAGCCGCGGGGCGACCGCGTGCGGCTGCTGGACTTCGGGAACGTCGCCGCCAACGACTGGCTGGTCGTGAACCAGTTCAGCGTGCAGGGACCGAAGCTGACGCGCCGGCCGGACGTGGTGCTGTTCGTCAACGGCCTGCCGCTGGTCGTGATCGAGCTGAAGAACCCCGGCAACGAGGAGGCCGACCTCTGGGCCGCCTGGAATCAGCTGCAGGCCTACCAGCAGGACATCCCGGACCTGTTCCAGCCGAACCTCGCGCTCGTGATCAGCGACGGCATCGAGGCGCGGCTGGGATCGCTGACGGCGGATCGCGAGCGCTTCATGGCCTGGCGCACGATCGACGGCGTGACCACGGACCCGCTGGGGTCGATGCGTGGCCTCGAGACGCTGGTCCACGGCCTGTTCCAGCGCGAGCTGCTGCTCGAGTACCTGCGCCACTTCGTGCTGTTCGAGGACGACGGCCGGGTGGTCAAGAAGATCGCCGGCTACCACCAGTTCCATGCGGTCAGGGTGGTGGTCGAGAGCGTGCTGGCTGCGTCCGCGCCCGGCGGCTCGCGCAAGGGGGGCGTGGTCTGGCACACGCAGGGCGCCGGCAAGAGCATCGAGATGACCTGCCTCGCCGGCGCGCTGATGGCGCATCCGCGGATGGGCAACCCGACGCTGGTCGTCGTCACCGACCGCAACGATCTCGACAACCAGCTCTTCGGCGTGTTCGCGGCGGCCAGCGAGATGCTGCGCGAGACGCCGGTCCAGGCCGATACCCGGCCTGAGCTGCGGCGGCTGCTGGGCAATCGTCCCTCGGGCGGCATCATCTTCACGACGATCCAGAAGTTCACGCCCGGCGTCGACGAGGACCGCTTCCCGGTGCTGTCGGACCGCCGCAACATCGTCGTGCTGTGCGACGAGGCGCACCGCAGCCAGTACGGCTTCGACGCCTGGCTGTTGAAGCCCAAAGAGGCGCCCACCGCGCCCGCCGCGAACGAGGACTTAAGGAGGCTGCGGGCGGCCGAGCCTGCCGGCACCTACCGTCCCGCGAGCCTGGTGCGCTACGGCTACGCGCAGCACCTGCGCGACGCGCTGCCGGGCGCGACCTTCGTCGCCTTCACCGGGACGCCGGTCAGCCTCGAGGACCGCGACACGCGCGCGGTGTTTGGCGACTATGTGCACGTCTACGACATCGAGCAGGCGGTGAGCGATGGCGCGACCGTGCCGATCTACTACGAGAGCCGGCTGGCGCGGCTGGAGCTGAAGGAGGCGGACCTCGAGCAGCTCGACAGCGAGGTCGATGAGCTGACCGAGGACGAGGAGGGCGACGCGGCGAAGGTCGCGAAGCTCCGACGCTGGGCGGCGCTGGCGCAGGTGGTCGGCGCGCCGCCGCGCATCCAGAAGGTGGCCGAGGACATCGTCAGCCACTTCGAGAGCCGGCTGGCGGCGATGGAAGGCAAGGCGATGATCGTGGCGATGAGCCGCGAGATCTGCGTGCACCTGTACGACGCCATCGTCGCATTACGCCCGGAGTGGCACAGCGGCGACCCGATGCAGGGCGCGATCAAGATCGTGATGACCGGCTCGGCCTCGGACAAGGCGCTGCTGAAGCCGCACATTCATCCCAAGGAGGTGCGCAAGCGGCTGGAGGCGCGCTTCAAGGATCCGTCCGATCCGTTCAAGATCGTGATCGTGCGCGACATGTGGCTGACCGGGTTCGACGCACCGTGCCTGCACACGATGTACGTCGACAAGCCGATGCGTGGCCACAACCTGATGCAGGCGATCGCGCGGGTGAACCGCGTGTTCAAGGACAAGCCCGGTGGGCTGGTCGTCGACTACATCGGCATCGCCAACGAACTGAAGACCGCGCTGGCGGACTACACGGCGGCGCAAGGGCGTGGCCGGCCGACCATCGACGCGCGCGAGGCCCTTGCCGCGCTGCAGGAGCAGATGGAAGTCCTGGGCGACCTGCTGCACGGCGTCGACTACAGCGATTTCCGCCGCAGGGCCTGGGACCTGCTGCCCACGGTCGGCGATCACGTCATGGGCCTCGAGGACGGCAAGCAACGCTTTGGCGACGCGGTGCTGGCCGCGAGCAAGGCCTTCGCACTGTGCTGCACGCTGGACGAGGCCATGGCCTGGCGCGACGAGCTGGCCTTCGTGCAGGCGGTGAAGGCGGCCATCGGCAAGCAGGGCGCCACCGATCGCAAGCTCACCGATGAGCAGAAGGAACATGCGCTGCGACAGATCATCAGCCGTTCCGTCGTCAGCGACGAGGTGATCGACATCTTCTCGGTGGCCGGCCTGAAGCGGCCGGACATCGGCGTCCTGTCCGACGAGTTCCTCGACGAGGTCCGGAATATGACCCACCGGAACCTCGCGGTCGAGCTGCTGGAGCGGCTGCTGCGAGGTGAGATCAAGTCGCGCTTCAAGACCAACGTCGTGCAGGGCGCGAAGTTCAGCGAGCTGCTGCAGCAGACCCTGACCCGTTATCGCAACCGCGCCATCGAGACCGCGCAGGTGATCGAGGAGCTGATCGGCATGGCCAGGAAGTTCCAGGAGGCCGCCCGGCGCGGCGAGACCCTGGGACTCAACCACGACGAGCTGGCCTTCTACGACGCGCTGGCCACCAACGAGGCCGCCGTGCGAGAGCTGGGCGACGAGACGCTCAAGCAGATCGCGGTCGAGCTGACCCAGAGCCTGCGCAAGTCGGTTACCGTCGATTGGGCAAAGCGCGAGACCGTCCGCGCGAGGCTACGGGTGATGGTCAAGACCCTGCTGCGCCGATACAGGTACCCGCCCGACCGCCAGGAAGAGGCGACCGAGACCGTGCTGCGCCAGGCCGAGTCGCTGTCGGCGGAGTGGGCTGTGGCCTAGGATCTCGCGCGCGGCGGTGCTTCTCGCGGCTGAACCGCCGTCACTCGGTCGTGGCGCCGCCTTGCACGCCCCCAGCGCGCACGCTATAGTCACCGCTTACGTGATGCGGGGTGGAGCAGTCTGGCAGCTCGTCGGGCTCATAACCCGAAGGTCGCAGGTTCAAATCCTGCCCCCGCTACCAACCTTTCAGCGTCGGGCGCTCGCGCCCGGCACCCGAAAAGGCTCCCGCGTGGAGCCTTTCGCGTTTTTGGCGGATGCGTTCCGGTCTGGCCGGGGCGCCGGCAGGCGGATGAAGCGACAGGACCTCGACGCAATCGTCGCACCGGTGGTGGACTCGCTCGGTCTCGAGTTCCTTGGGATCGAGTTCGTCCCCGGACGCCGCTCGAGCCTCCTGCGCGTCTACATCGACGCGCCGGGGCGGCACGTGGCGCTGGAGGACTGCGAGGCGGTGAGCCGGCAGCTCGGCGCGGTGCTGGACGTCGAGGACCCGATCGCGGGCGCCTTCGACCTCGAGGTGTCCTCGCCCGGCTTCGACCGTCCGCTGTTCACGCCGGCGCACTTCGCGCGCTTCGCGGGGCAGGCGGTCAAGGTCCAGACCAGCCTGCCGATCGGCGGGCGGCGGCGCTTCCAGGGTCCGGTCGCGGCGGTCGACGACGAGGCCGTGACCGTGCTGCAGGACGGCGCGCCCGTCCGCATCGCGCACGCGAACATCCAGCGCGCGAACCTGGTGCCGGACTACTCGGCCTACGACGCGCGGCCCAAGGGCGGGCGCGGCAAGGCCGGCGCGAAGGCGGGCCAGCCGAAGCCCAAGGCCGACGAGGCCAAGCGCACGGCCACGGCGAAGCCGAAGGCGCGGGCCGAGTCCAACGAGAACACGCAAACCGGTCGACGCGGGTCGGCCACCGGAAGGAAGCCATGACGAAGGAAGTATTGCTGGTCGTCGATGCCGTCGCCCACGAGAAGGGCGTCGAGAAGGGCGTGATCTTCGAGGCGCTGGAGGCGGCGCTGGCGTCGGCCGCGAAGAAGCGCTACCACGACCAGGACGTCGCGATCCGCGTCGCGATCGACCGCTCGAGCGGCGAGTACGAGACCTTCCGCCGCTGGGAGGTGGTGGCCGACGACGTGGTGATGGAGTCGCCGGACCGCCAGATCCGGCTGATGGACGCGGTCGACGTCAAGCCGGACGCGCAGGTCGGCGACTTCATCGAGGAGCAGGTCGAGAATGCCGAGTTCGGGCGGATCGCGGCGCAGGCGGCGAAGCAGGTGATCGTGCAGCGCGTGCGCGAGGCCGAGCGCGCCAAGGTGGTCGAGCAGTTCAGGGACCGCGTCGGCGAGCTCGTGACCGGCATCGTCAAGCGCGTCGAGCGCGGCAACATCTACGTCGACTTGGGCGGCAACGCCGAGGGCTTCGTGCCGCGCGAGAAGGCGATCCCGCGCGAGAACGTGCGCGCCGGCGACCGGCTGCGCGGCTACCTTGCGGAAGTGCGCGCCGAGGCGCGCGGCCCGCAGCTCTTCATCTCGCGTACCGCGCCGGAGTTCATGATCGAGCTGTTCAAGCTCGAGGTGCCGGAGGTCGGCCAGGGCCTGGTCGAGATCATGGCCTGCGCGCGCGACCCGGGCGATCGCGCCAAGATCGCGGTCCGGGCCAAGGACACCCGCACCGATCCGATCGGCGCGTGCATCGGCATGCGCGGCTCGCGCGTGCAGGCGGTGACCAACGAGCTCAACGGCGAGCGCGTCGACATCATCCTGTGGAACGACAACCCGGCGCAGTTCGTGATCAACGCGATGGCGCCGGCGGCGGTCGAGTCGATCATCGTCGACGAGGAGAAGCACTCGATGGACATCGCGGTCGCCGAGACCGAGCTGTCCAAGGCGATCGGCCGCGGCGGCCAGAACGTGAAGCTGGCGAGCCGCCTGACCGGCTGGCAGCTCAACGTGATGACCCAGGCCGACGTGCAGGCCAAGAGCGAGGCCGAGCAGGAAGCGGCGAGGAAGCTGTTCATGGAGAAGCTCGAGGTCGACGAGGAGATCGCGTCGATCCTGGTGCAGGAGGGCTTCTCGACGGTCGAGGAGATCGCCTACGTGCCGCCGTCGGAGCTGCTGGCGGTCGAGGAGTTCGACGAGGACATCGTCGAGGAGCTGCGCGCGCGCGCCCGCGACGCGCTGCTGACGCAGATGCTGGCGCAGGAAGAGGCGCTCGAGGACAACCCGCTGCTGGAACTCGAGGGCATGACGGCGGAGATCGCCGAGAAGCTCGCCGAGCGCGGCGTGCGCTCGATGGAGGACCTGGCCGACCTCGCGGTCGACGAGATCACCGACATCGAGGGCGTCGACGAGGCGCAGGCCGGGGCCTGGATCATGGCGGCGCGCGCGCCGCTGTTCGAGGCCGAGCAGGGCTGATCGACCGGAATCCCCGGCCGGGCGACACACGCGGAGAGAGATGGCGATGTCCGACAATTCAGTGAAGCAGCTGGCGCAGGCGCTCGGCCTCTCGGCCGACAAGCTGCTCGAGCAGATGGCCCAGGCCGGCATCGCGAAGGCGAGCGCCGACGAGGTCGTCACCAGCACCGAGAAGGTCAAGCTGCTGGGCTTCCTGCGCCGCCAGCACGGCAAGCGCGAGGAGGCGCCGGCCGAGGCCGAGGCGCCGCGCCAGATCACGCTCCGGCGCAAGAAGGTCGGCGAGCTGACCGTCTCGAGCGGCGCCGCGAAGGGCAAGGTCGTCAACATCGAGGTGCGGCAGAAGCGCACCCTGGTCAAGCGCCCCACCGAGGCCGCCGAACAGCCGGTGGACGCCGAGCGCGAGCGCGCGCTGGCGCTGCTGCGCGAGTCCGAGGCGCAGCGCGCCGAGGAGGAGCGCCGGCTGCGC
>PVBP01000088.1 GCA_002995625.1 Lysobacteraceae bacterium
GCGCCCACCGCGCACCCGGCCCAGTCGAGCACGCGCCGGGCCGCGAGCGCGCGCGACCTCGCGTCGCACGGTGCCGAAAGACGACCGGCGAGCCACTCGGTCAGGCTCCGATCGTCGTCCTCGCGCCGGGGCGCCCTCGCGCCGACCGTCATCGCACCGACCCGCCCGCGCTCGGCATGCCGTTCAGGCGATCCGGACATTCCGTTCCACAATGCATGCGCGCCCGGCGTCCCACTTTGTCCGGACATATCGTAGGCTTGCGCCACCGTCCCGCGCAATCGACCCCATGCCCGAGCGGCTGACGCCCGAACGATTCCACGATCTCGTCCGCGCCAGCCGCGAGATCTACGCGCCCGGCTGCGCGGGCCATTCACTCCTGTTCGAACGCTGGCTCGGCGAGTCTCCCGACGCCGCGGCCGAAGCGACCTTCACCGGCGTCCACATCCCGACCGTCAACCGCTTCGACTTCGCGAGCCTGACGCCGACCACGCGCTTCTGCGGCATCTTCCTCTCGAGCGAGCGCCGCGCCGCGTTCGCCGACGGCCGCGTGCTGCACCTGCCGCTCTCGTACCTCGACACCTGGCGCTGGGTCGAGTCGGAGGCCCGCTTCGACCTCGCGCTGGTCCAGGTCGCGCCGCCGGATGCCGACGGCCAGTGCTCGCTCGGCATCGCGTGCGACTTCACGCCGGCGGCGTGGCCGCGGGCGCGGCACGTCGTCGCGCACGTCAATCCGGCGATGCCGCGGAGCCGCGGACCGTCGATCCCCTGGTCCGGGATCAGCGCGGCGGTCGAACTCGCGACGCCGCTGCTCGAAGCCCCCGACGCGCGGCCCGATCCGGCCCTCGGGTCCGTCGCCGCACGGGTCGCGGCGCTGGTCGAGGATGGCGACACGATCCAGCTCGGGCTCGGGCGCCTGCAGGCCGAGGTCCTGCGCGCGCTCGCCGGGCATCGCAGGCTCCGCATCCACGCCGGCATGGTCTCCGACGGGCTGCTCGCGCTCGCCGACGCAGGCGCGCTGGCCGCAGAGGACCCGGTCACCTGCGGCGTCGCGCTCGGCAGCGCCGCGCTCTACCGGCGCGTGCCCGATCTCGCCCGCTTCGCCCCGGTCGGCGAGACCCACGACCTCGCGAACCTCGTGCGGATCCCGCGCTTCACCGCGATCAACGCCGCGCTCGAGGTCGACCTCTACGGCCAGGTCAACGGCGAGCTCGCCGGCGGACGCCAGATCAGCGGCGTCGGCGGCCTGGCCGACTTCGCGCGCGGCGCGCGCCTCGCGCCCCGTGGCCGCTCGATCATCGCGCTCACCGCCCGCGACGGCGACGGCAGGAGCCGGATCGTCCCGGGCCTCGCCGGCCCGGTCAGCCTGTCGCGGCTCGACGCCGACCTCGTCGTCACCGAGCACGGCGTCGCGGCGCTTCGCCACCTCGACATCGACGCCCGGGCGCAGGCCCTCATCGCGATCGCGGCCCCGGAGCATCGCGAGGGCCTCGACCGGGCCTGGCGCGCATGGCGCCGGGCCGTCTGAGCGCTGCCGCGAGGTAGGAGGCCCACCCCAACCCTGTGCCAGACTGCAGCCATGAGCAAACGACGCAAACCCCGCTACCTGGAACTGGCCGAGGAGATCATCGACGGCATCGGCCGCGGCGACTACCCGATCGGCACGCTGCTGCCGACCGAACGCGAGCTCTGCGTCAGCCACGACGTCAGCCGCCACACCGCGCGCGCCGCGCTGGCCCGGGTCGCGGCGCTCGGCCTCGTCGCCCGTCGTCCCGGCGCCGGGACGCGGGTCATCGCCTCCGGCGAGCCGATGCGCTACCAGCACGAGGTCGACTCGATCGAGACCCTGCTGCAGTACGGCCGCGTCACCCGCCTCGAGATCACCGAGACCAGCCGCGTGCGCGCGCGGGCGGACGTCGCGACGATGCTGAACGTGCCGGTCGGCGTCGAGGTGATCCGCCTCTACGGCCTGCGCTACGGCGAGCCGCGGCACGACCCGATCTGCACGACCGAGATCTTCGTGGCGCCGCGGCCGCGGCTGCCGACCCGCCAGCTGCTCGACCTGCGCACGGCCAGTCGCGCCGTCTACGACGTCGTCGACCTGCGCCGCATCGACCACGTCGAGCAGGTCTTCGACGCGACCCTGCTCGGCGCCGCCGAGGCGCGTCAGCTCGGAACCAGGTCCGGAACGGCGGCGCTGCGGGTCTGCCGCCGCTACGACGACCACAAGGGCGAGCCGATCGCGATCGCGATCAGCCTGCATCCGGCCGGACGCTTCAGCTACCGGATGGAACTGAACCGCCGACGGCACGTGGCGGCGGGTTGAGTCGACAAGCGATTCGCCGTCAGGCAGGCCACGGTCGGCCGTGCGGGTCTCGCCGGGTCGGATGGCGCCACACGCCTCGTTGAGACCGCCTCGATGCACCGTCGTCGGCGCACAGCCGCTTGCCGACCAGCATACGCCGACTGCGCTTCGCTAAGACTGACAATCGTCAAGTCAACGCGAGGGAAACGCTTCGGTAAGCTCGATTCGAAGCCATCGTGGGCGCGAGACTGGTCGTGCTATCGTTTCCAAAATCGGAAAGCAACGGCTCACGGCCTTGCCTCGCCCAGCCCGCGTCGGCGTAGACGACCTCATCAGCCTGCTCGGCAGCGGACCGCCTGTCCTCGCGGGCCGCCTTCTGACGTCCTTGGGTGTCAGCCGACCGGTCCT
Organism: Lysobacteraceae bacterium; assembly: GCA_002995625.1. GTDB lineage: Bacteria > Pseudomonadota > Gammaproteobacteria > Xanthomonadales > Ahniellaceae > UDEA-SF1. The sequence continues at coordinate 2,711 of PVBP01000088.1, forward strand.
TGGTCGACTGGTCTCCGACGCCGGCGATCGGGTGCTGCGGATCGGCAAGGCGCGCGCGACCCGTTACGCCGCCCGCGCCCGTACCACGGCAGGCTCGCACTGGCCCCTCTGGCGCATGCGGCCGGACGCCACCCTCGAGGAACTGGGCGTTCTCCATGTCTTGCGTGGCGAGCGATTCCAGTTCGAGCCCCAAGGCGCCCGGCCCAATCTGACGCGCCTTGTCGAGGAAACGCAGGGGCACTTCCCGGGACTGCCCTGGTTCCTCGACGATCTCCGGCCTCAGGGTTTCCTCGGCCGCACGCTCGCCCATCGGCAATCGGGGGCGCTCGGCGTGCCGACCGACCTCGGGCGCTGGAGTCTCGACGACACGCTGGTCGCGATCACCCGCACCGGTGGAACCGGCATCGGCGACCTGTTGCTCGGATCGATCGCCGTCGATCAGGCGCTCGCCGAGCGCGCCGACCCCAGCGACGCGGTCGAGGCCGAGCAGCGCGAGACGCGCTACGCCGGGATGGCCGACGCGGTGCTGGCCGGGGAAGTGGTCGGCTCCTCGCCGGGCGGCGAGCAACCGAAGTTCACCGCCACCGTATGGGCCGCGGAAGGCCGCTACGCCGCGTTGGTCAAGTTCGCGGTACCCGACAGCGGGCAGACGGCCCGGCGCTGGGCCGACCTCCTCGTCTGCGAGCAGCTCGCGCTCGAGTGTCTCGGCGAGGCCGGTCTTCCGGCGCCCGAGGCCCAACTGATCGACTCGCGGGGCTACACCTGCCTCGAAGTCCGCCGTTTCGACCGCACGCCAATCGATCTCGGTCGGATCGGTTTCGTCTCGCTTGCCGCGCTCGACGCGGCCTTCGTAGGCTCGGGCGCCCGCGATTGGGGGCTGGTCGGCGAGCGCCTCGCCGACCTCGCCTGGATCTCCCGCGAGACCGCCGCGCAGATGGGGAGACTGCACTGGTTCGGACGCCTGATCGGCAACTCCGACATGCACCCCGGCAACCTCGGCTTTCGCCTGACCGACCACGGCCCGCTGGCGCTCGCGCCCGTCTACGACATGCTGCCGATGTCGCTGGCGCCGTCCAGTACCGGCGCGGTCCGAGCGGCACTCCCGTTGGCGCTCACGGCACCGACGCGTCCGAATCAGTCCGCGCACATCGCCTGGGCGGCGCAGCTTGCAGGGCGTTTCTGGGATCGGGTTGCCAGCAGCGAGCGGCTCCAGTCGGACGATCTCAGGCGCGTCGCCCGCGAGAATGCCGTGGCCGTCCGAAGCTATGCCGTTACGTTTGCGGACGACTGGCCCTGAGGATGCAGGCGCCGCCGCCAATCGGCGTGCTGCCACGCCCCCGACTTCACCTCAACTGCCGCAGCCAGGCGTAGGTTTCCACTTCGATGAAGTCCCGGAGCAGCGCCTCGTCGGGGTCGACCGGCGGATCATCCACGAGGAAGTGAGCGAGCCAGTGCCCCGAGCGCCCGCGCGCCGCGTCGAGTTCGGCCCGCAGCAGCGGCGCGGACTCTCTGAAGATTGACTGCGGCGCAGCCACTTTCTTCCTTCCCCACGTCTCGTCCTCGACCAGGCGGGCGCCGATCGAGGCGAAGATCCACTTGTCCTGACCGTGCCGCCAGCTGTGACGCGAAGGCAGCCGCAGCATCGCATCGAACAGGACCGGGTCGTGAAAGGCCGGCCGGTAGTCAACGCCGAAGCGCTCGCCGAACAAACGCTCGCGCCCGGTCATCAGCTCGGCCGCATAGTCGCGCAAAAACTGCGCCTGATCGGGTCGAGGGTATGCCCGCCACGCGCGCTGCGCTTCGTGGAAGCGTTCGTGCAACGCTTCCCGCCAGGGCTTCCGCAACCAGTCGAGTCCGATCGGCCTGCCGTGGACTCTGCCGACCAGCCGCGACGCGCGACGGCGCATCGCCCGCAAAGCCCAGCGCGGGCCGATCGTCCCGGTCGTGGAGAGCATCGCGCGCGTCGTGCCCGCGAAATCATCCGCCAGCGCGTCGAGCGGCTGCGCATGGAGCTCGTCACCGAAGTTGCCGTCCACCAGTCGATCGATGCCCTCGGTACGGCACCAGGCGTAGATCCGGTCGCGCAGTTCCCGGTACACCAGATTCCACGGATGATCGGGCAGGCGTGCACGATCGGCGCCGTCGCACCAAGGCGCCAACGCGTCCAGATCGAAACTCACCACGTCCAGCCCGAGCTTGCGAGCAAAGCGCCTCGCCTCGGGGCGCTCTTCGAGTCCGGCCGACACCAAGGAGCCATTCGTGATGGCCAGCGGACGAACGCCACACGCCACGGCTGCCGCCGCCACCAGCGAGGAATCGATCCCGCTGCTCAGCAGCAGGGCCGGCCGCCGCGCGCCGTCGAAGGCGCGCGACACGGCGTCCAGGACGAGCGGCTGCACGATCGCGAGTGCTTCGCCGGGGGATCGGACTCTTGCGACGATCGACGAACGGTACGGAGCCCTCGGGTCGCGCCAGCCCTTCGGCGTCAGCGCGACGGTCGCACCGGGCGCCAGCGACGAGATTGACCGGAACAGACTGCGCCCCGCCGGCGGCGGCATCTGCGCAAGCCACGCCACCAGCGCATCCTCGTCGACCTCGCGCGGCAGACCCGGAAACGCCAGCAACCAGGCTTCCCGGCTGGCGATCAGCGCGCCGCCCCGGACATCGGCTCGAAGCAACAGGCTGCGGCCCAGCGCGTCGCGGAAGAGCAGCGCGGAGCTGCTGTCGGCCGCGACCCAGACCCAACTCCCGAACGCAGCCGAAGCGGAGTGAGGGGTGGCGTGACCCGCAGTTGGAGTGGCCACCGAATCGGAAATCCGTAGCCCACTCTGTCCGGAACCGTCTGGTGCGGCGACGGCCGCCGGGCCGGCGCCGCGGGACCATAACCAGGCCACCCTCCCCGTCCGGAGCAGCGAAATCGCGTCGCCACCGAGGGCGCCGATGGCACGCCGCCAACGCTCGACCGCGTCCGGCTCGGGCGCGCGTTCGCGACCGACCCACACCGCAAAGGCCATGCGCAGCGTTTCCCGCGCGGCTCGCTCAGCCGGGCCGCGGTAGTGGACCCGGACGTGGCTGGAACAGCCCCCCGCTCTCCGGCAAGGCGCCGGAGCCACCCAGCGTCATGCTTCGAAGATCGCCCAACCGATGCAGGATCGGCTTCGAATAAGGCCGACGTCCGTCTGGCGCCACCTCCGTCGCGCTCGCGGTCCCAGCCGAGGGGCCATCGGCCACGATCCCGCGCCCGCTCATTCCACCACCTCCATGGCCGGATCGCCAAACAGCGCTTGCGCTTCAACGGCTGGACGATGCGATGGCTCTCGCACCAGCAGGTCCAACTGGGCCCTGAGCAGCGCCTCGCCGATCGTGCGCGTGACCGGCCCCGGGTCATCGCCCATCCGGCCGTCCTCCAGCAGGTCATAGAAGCGAGTGGCCAGCGCGAGATGGCTTGCATCCTCGACCAGGGATGTCGAGCCGATCACCGCCGCCGCGAGCCGGTTTGGTCTCAGCATCAGCGCGTGCGCCATCGTGTTGCTGGTCGGCCAGACGAAATCGTTCGTCTGGCAGCTCCACTGGGCGACGATCCCGGGCAGGCCAGTCCGCGCGATCCCGCCCAGCGAGCTCGCGTCCAGCAGATTGTCGAAAGCCCAGCGGTTCCAGCTCGAATGCCCGAGGTAGGAAATCCAGTCGGCCGACCCGGCCAGACCCTCGCGCGCCAGCGCGCGTGCCGAGGCCGTTCCGACTTCATCCGCCAGCGCGAAGCTGCGCGTCTGCCCGGGCTGCCGCAGGTAGCTCAGCATCGCGCGTGCGTGCGCGCCAAAGCGCTCGTGCGGCTGCGATCGACCCGCGACCGCGAGGTGACGCCCGCCCACGCTCGCGCCGCGCTGCACGATCGACGCCACCGCGTGTCCCAGTTCCGCCTGCGTCCGTACCGGTAGGCGCCCCACCGCGACATCCGGCAGCCCGTCGCGATCGACGTCGGCGTACGGGAAGTCGCTGGGTGCGTCGAAGGTCTGCTGGTCGAGCCGCAGGTAGTTGGTCGGGACGTGGCTGACGCTGCCCAGCCCGAAATAGTCGTGGTAGTCCAGCGTGTCCCCGCCAACCAGCAGCACGTAGCGCGCCCCGCGCTGGCGCGCCTCGGCGATCGTCTCGCGGATCGCTCCCGGATCGCGTACGTGGTCGCTGTGCCGCGCGAAGATCGCGTCGGTCCGCACGACCGCCGTGGAAAGCCCGCGCGATTGCTGCAGGGCCAGCAACGGAGTCAGTCCGTCGACGAAGATCGGATGCGCGATGACGAGATAGTCGAGCGCGGGTGGCAGAACGTAGGGCGTCGCCGGCAGCTCCAGCGACGGCGTCGCGATCGCCGACGGCGCCGCCACGTGCCAGGCCTCGACCGACCCATCGACCACCACGTCGCCGCTCGCCAGCAGGTCGCGTGCCAGTCGGCCGTTCGCGACGGTCCAAAGCACCGAACCGGCCGGCACTTCCGCGATGCCGAAGCCTGCGGGCCCACTGCCGCCAGCCTCGAAACCGTTCGCGTAAAGCGCATCGCCGGCACCGTCGAGCAAGGACGGGTCGATCTCGCCACGCGCCAGACGCTCGCCCGCCATGCGACTGGCGCGGGGCCAGCGAAGCTCGAATCCCTCGAAGCCGATCGCGTCCATGCTGAAGCCGGTATCCCTCGGCAGGCGCACGGCCAGCGTGTTCGTGTCCGACAGCAGCGCCTCCGGCACCTCGACCTCGATCACCTCGCTGCGGATGCCGTCGAAGCGCAGTTGGGACAGCAGAACGCCATTGACGCGGACCTCGACATGGTGGTCGGGCAAGCTCCCCGGGAAGTCGAGGCCGCCCCATACGTGCACCGCCAGCCGGACCGGTCCCGGCCGACGCTCGGGCAACACGAAGCTGCGGCTGATCTCGACCGGCGCACCGCTGGTCGACAGCCACTCGTCGTACCACGGGTCGTCGCCGGGCACGCTGTAGCTGTACTCGCGGTTGGGCCTCGCCAGCAGCCGGTCCTCGAACACCTGTAGCGCGGCACTTCCCTGGGCTGCCCGACCCGCGCCCGCTGACCGTGCCCTTATCCGGTCCAGCGTCAACGCGTACGCGTTCTCCGCGCCATACCGGGACTGCCGCGCGCGGCCGTAGAACTCGATCGTGCAGCCCTCGACCAGCACGACGCAATCCACATGCCGCGGCACCGGCTGGCCCGCATCGAGCAAGGCCAGGTCGCTCGCCGCCGCCCCGGCAAAGCGTGCATCCTTGGCCAGCAAGTCCGCGACCGGCACGCGCTGCACGCCGTCCCCGCGTACCAGCGCCAGGACGACCGGCGCGCCCGACGCGCGGCCGGGCGCTGCACGCGACATCGCGGCGCTGTTCTCGGCGCGGACGGCCGCCCAGTCGATCGGCTGGGCCACCGGCGTCTCGCCTCGCCGTTCACCGATCGCCAATGGCGGATGCCGGCGACCGGCGCCCTTCAGATCGATGTCCTCCAGCCGCACCTCGGCCACGCCCGCCGCCCCGGCCGCCGGCACCACATGCCGATAGAAACGTGGCGCCACCGCATCCGGGCTCGGGCTCGGCACCAGGCCGGAGAGCACCCGCCACTCGGCCCGCGGCCCGTTGCGGCCCCAGATCCGGAAGCCCAGCTGCGCCCGCTCGCCGGCGGTCGACCACGTCAGGACCAATCCCTCGGGTCCGCGCTGCACCGACATCTCGGCGATCGTCACCGGCGTGGTCGTCAGGTCGCCGCTCAAGGTGGCGAGCCCGCTGTCGTCGAGTGTCGGTCCGCCCAGCGGCTGGGAAGCGCCGTCGAAGGCGCGGTCCGCGTCACGCCGCAGACCGATCCGCACGCCGGTTCCGGACGGATTGCTCAGCCAACAACGCCGCAACCAGCCGCCATCCGGCAGCGCGCGGCTCTGCATGCTGCCGAAACCGCGGAAGTTGGCTGGCGTGATCGGCGTGGCTGGCGGGAACAGCAGGTCGGTCAGCGTGCATGGCACGCCCGCGGTCGCGCGCGAGGTCGCGATGCCGACCGGCGACCCGCCGCCGAGTGGCTCGATCAGTTGCGACACGCCGGCCTCGATCGCCACATAGCCAATCGTCTCCGGTACGCCGAAGCCCGGCGGCGCGGTGTCATCGGCCGACACCTCGCCGGCATCGAGCGCCACCTCGAGCCCACTGCTGCTGACGTTGCGCGCGGCGACCGTGGCCCACGGCTGCGAGGCTCCGACCAGGCCCGCCCCGCTCAGGTTGGCGCCCTCGTTCGCCCACGACTGGATCGTCGTCAGCACCACCGGCGCCGACGCGAAATCGAGCCCGTCGCCCAGCGGTGGCCAGTTGATCGTCTCCCAGCCCGGGGCCGGCCACGATCCGAACCCCGGCGCCGAGGGGTTGTACTGGGTTGCCTGGGTCGACACCGCGCCCACCTTCAGCAGCGCACCGCTGGGGCCACCGCGGATGGCGCCCTCGAACCACGCCGGCAGCAGACCGTCGGTCGGCAGCCGATAGCTGCCCGGCAACGCCGCCAGCCAGTGCACGGCCATGCTGCTGGTCGCCCCGGTACAGCCCGGGCAGCCCGGCGGCTCGACCTGCAACACCTCAAAGCCGGCCGCCGTCACGTTGCGGATCCGCAGCGCCTGCGGATCGGCATCACCGTCCGCCGGCTGCACGATCACCACCGGAATCGCGTCGAAAGGCTGCGGGAAGGTCACCGACACCGTCGGGTTCACCGTCGGCGAGGCGGACGTGGCCGGCAGCGTTGCCGACCCCACCTGCACACCGGCCACGGCCCCGCTGCTGGCCACGATCGTGTAGCTGGCCGTGCCCGCCGAACCTGAGTGGCTCGCGTCGCCGCCATAGGTCGCCGTCAGGGTCTTCGCGCCAGTGACGGAACTGGCCAGCGCGCAGTGCGTGCCCCCGGGCAGCGCAATGGCGCAGGTGTTGCCGTCGCCGTCACCCACCGTCACGGTGCCTGTTGGCGTGGTCCCGCCAGCGACCTGGACGCGAACCGAGTAAGGCACGCCGACCGTCTGGCTGCCCGGCGGCGTGACCGACACGATGGTCGTGGTCGTCGTTGCCGGGTTCACCGTATGCGCGCTGGGGCCTGAGGCGCTTGCCGTGTGCGCGGAGGAACCGGCAAAGCTCGCGGTCAATGTGCGCGGACCAGCGGTCGCGAATGCGATCGCGCAGGAGAAGGTCGAGACGGCGCCGCCGCCATCGCTGGGCGTGTTGTCGACACAGCTCTCGCCAGTGCTGGCGCTGACCGTGACCTGCCCATCCACCGGCCGCGTACTGGCGCCGGTCACCGTGGCGTTGATGGTGACCGCGCCGCCAACCGCCGAGGGCGCGGGGGTGATCGAGGCAATCGCCGTGGTCGTGGACTGCGCGGCGCCAGCGACGACGTGGGCAAAGCTGCCCGACACGCTCGGCAGGTGGCCGAAATCCCCCGGCAGCGCCGCGCCGTCATAGCGCGCGGTGATCTGCTGCGTGCCGGCGAGGTTGAAGGTGACCGGGCAACTGGCCTCGGAGGTGGTGTCGTCCAGCACCGTCAGCGTCAGGTCCGAGCACGAGCCGCTGGGCACACCAATGAAGGTCACCGTGCCCGGGCTCGGCGCCACGCGGCCGGAGACGCGCGCGGTCAGCGTGACCGGCTGTCCGGGCAGCGAGGGGTTGGGGCTGGTCGAGTGGACCACTGTCGTGGTCGCCGTCGTCGGGCCCCAGGCCGCAATCCACGGACTTGGCCGGCCGCCCGCGGTGGTGAAAAAGCCCCCCGCGATCAGCTCGCCGCCGTAAACCGTCAGGGCACTGACCGCGTTGTTCAATCCCGAGCCCAGCGCCGACCACGCGCTGCCGTTCCAGCGCGCAATGTTGCTGGCCGGCGTGCCGCCCGCGGCGGTGAAACTGCCCCCCGCGATTAGCTCGCCGCCATACACCGTCAGGGCAACGACCGAGCTGTTCATCCCCGTGCCCAGCGCCGACCACGCGCTGCCGTTCCAGCGCGCGATGTAGTTCGC
>PVBP01000089.1 GCA_002995625.1 Lysobacteraceae bacterium
CGCGTCCGGCGACTCGGCCCGGTTCGACACCGAGACCTGCGCGCCGGTCCCCGACGTCGCCCGCGGGGCCGCCTTCGGCGCGCCCGCGCCAGCGGCGATCGACCCGACCCGGCGCACCGAGTAGCCGCGCGCCTTGAGGTGCCGCACCAGCGGATCGAAGCCGGTGTCCTTCGAGACGATCCGGTAGTCGGCCTCGGGATCGACCGCGATCCGTTCGCCCAGATGGCAGGCGATGTGGAAGTCGAGCGCGTTCGGCCCGTTGCCGCTGATCCGGACGTACTCGCCACGCGCCCCGAGCCGCTGCATCGCGGCTGCGAGCTCGATCGGCACCTTCGTCTGGCTGGCACCGACGAACACGATCACATGCACCGATTCCCCAGCCAGCCCGCCGAGCGAGGCCGGCTGCACGTTCTCGTAGTCGACCAGCACGTACTGGTTCGCCATCGCTCGCATCCCGTCCCGGCCCCGCCGCGCCGACCCGCGGGACGATAGCGCCCGATGGCCGGCGTCGGCGAGGCCGCGGCGGAGAGGGGCGGCGAGATCACGCCACCCCCGCGACCCGGCGACCGCGCTACCGTTCGATCGTCGCCGCCGAGCGCGCACGCCGGTGCCGCCCACGATGCCCACCACCGGAACAGCTTCCCCGGACGCGCGGCCACCAGCCGCACGCCCACGCTGGTTCAACCGCACCGTGCTCGGCGCGGGGCTCACCAGCGCACTCGGCGATCTCTCGTACGAGACCGTCACCGTCGTGCTGCCGGGATTCCTCGCGGTGCTCGGCATCCCGGCCGCGGCGCTCGGCGCGATCGAGGGTTTCGCCGACGCCGCGAAGAGCGTGGCCAAGACCTTCGCCGGGCATCTCGCCGACCGTCTCGGCCACCGCAAGGCGCTGGTCATCGCGGGCTACGCGCTGACCCCGATCGGCCAGGCGCTGATCGCGCTCGCGCTGGCCTGGCCGCTGATCCTCGCCGGGCGCGCGCTGGCGTGGATCGGCAAGGGCCTGCGCGGGCCGCTGCGCGACGCGATCGTGATCCAGTCGGTCACGCCGGCGACGCGCGGCCGCGCGTTCGGCTTCCACCGCGCGCTCGACACGCTCGGCGCGGTCGCAGGGCCGCTCCTCGGCGTCTGGCTGCTGGGCTGGGCCGGCGGACTCGACGGCGGCCTGCCGGGGCCGCTCGCCGAGGATCCGGCGGGCGCGTTCCGGCTGGTGCTGTGGCTCTCGCTGGTCCCCGGGGTGCTCGCGGTGCTCGCCTTCCTCGTGCTGGTGCGCGATCCGGGTCATGCGCCGAATCCGGCGTTGGGCCTCGTCCGCTCGCTCGCGGGCCTGCCGGGCGGCGTGCGTCGCTACCTCGCGGCCGTCGGGCTGTTCGGCCTCGGCGACTACTCGCACGCGCTGCTGATCCTCGCCGCGACGACGCTGCTCGCGCCGGCGCTCGGGATGGTCGAGGCCGCCCAGGTCGCGGGCCTGCTCTACGTGCTGCGGAACGTCGTGCAGGTGATCGCGTCGTGGCCGATCGGCTGGCTCGGCGACCGCATCGGCCACCGCCCGGTGCTGGTCGCGGGCTACGCGCTCGGCGCCGGGACCGCGCTGCTCGCGGTCCTCGCCTTCCTCGACGGCGAGGGCCAGCTGCCGCTGCTCGCCGCGCTGTTCGTCCTCGCCGGCCTCTACACCGCGGTGCAGGAAGCGCTCGAATCGACGGTCGCGGCCGACGCGATCCCGCCTGCGATCCTGACGACCGGTCTCGGCGCGCTCGGCACCGTCAACGGCATCGCGAAGTTCGCCTCCAGCGCCGGGGTCGGGCTCGTGTGGACCACGGTTTCCCCGATCGCCGCGTTCGCGCTCGCAGCCGTGCTGATGGCGGCCGGCACGGTCGCACTGGCCCGCCTGCGATGACCCGGCTCGAGCTCGAGCGCCGCCAGGTCCTTCTCTACCTCGCCGCGATCGCGGCGGGGCTCGCGGTCGGGCTCGCGTTTCCGGCTGCGGGCCGGCTCGCCGAGGCGGTCCTGTGGCCGGTGCTCGGCGCGCTGCTGTTCGCGACCTTCTGCCAGGTGCCATTCCGGCACCTGCGCGACGCGTCTGGCGACCGCCGCTTTCTCGCCGCGACGCTCGCCGGCCAGTTCCTGCTGGTGCCGCTCGCGGTCGCGGCGCTCGTGGCGCTGCTGCCGGCCGACCCGGCGCTGCGGCTCGGCGTGCTGCTGGTGCTGCTGGTGCCGTGCACCGACTGGTTCATCTCCTTCGCCCAGCTCGGACGCGGAGACGCCGCGCGCGCGATCGCGGTGACGCCGCTGAACCTCGTGCTCCAGCTGGCGCTGCTGCCGGTCTACCTCGCGCTGCTCGCGGACCGCGAGGCGCTGGCCGTGCTCGGCGAGGCCGATCTTCGGGCCGCGGTGCTGATCGTCGCGGGCCCGCTGGCGCTGGCGCTCGCGTTCGAGCGCTGGGCCGAGGCGCGGCCCTCGCGCGCCGCGGTGCGCGAGCGGATCGCGTGGTGGCCGGTGCCGCTGCTCGCGCTCGTGGTCGGGCTGATCGCGACCGCGCAGGCGCGCGCCATGCTCGACGCCCCGGCCGCGGTGCTGCCGGCCATCGCCGTGTTCATCGCCTTCCTCGTCCTCGCCGCGGTGCTGGCGCGCATGCTCGCGCGCGCGCTCCGGCTCGACGCGCGCGGCGGCCGCACCCTCGCCTACGGCCTCGGCACCCGCAACTCCTTCGTCGTGCTGCCGCTCGCCCTCGCGCTGCCGGCCGGCTGGGAGCTGGCCGCGATCGTGATCGTCGTCCAGTCGCTGGTCGAGCTGTTCGGGATGCTCGTCTACCTCGCGCTGCTGCCGAGATGGTTTCCGGACGCGGACCGGCCGCGGTGAGTGGCGGTCCTTTCGCCGGACGCTGCCCCGATCGTCCCGACGGTCGCGGGGCTGCCGGAGATCTCGTCATCACATCGGCAAGTCCAGTTCGAGAGCGGTTTCGTTCCGGCCTTCGGCTGGGCAAGGCCATTCCGATCTCAAGCCAAGGACCAGCCATGGCAGGCCCGCCCTCATTGGCCCTCGATCTCAGTTGCGGTTCGCAGAGTTCTTCGATTGCCCAGCCTTTGCCTGTACGACTTCGACTTGTCGTTCCTCTAAAGAGCTGGTTCCGGTGCGGCCTCCGGCCGCCCCGTGCAGGGGGTCGTGCCGACGACCCCCGTGACTCGTCATGGCGAAGGACGCCGAGTAACCACTGCTTTCGGGGCTGTCCCCCCGCTCGCGCCGCGCACCGCCGCCGCGCGATCCTTCCGGGATCGCGCGGTGCCCTCGTCGCGGCTAGCCAACGCTTCGGGCAGGGACACGGCCAGCGTCCATGCGGTTCTTCCGTTCGGCATCCATGCCTCACCCTCGCTCGTCGTCGCATGCGACGACGAGCTGCGACCCTGTGCTCGAACAGGCGCGCCTTGCTCCCCGCCTGCGCCGTGCCGCGACTCGGCGTCGGTGAGCGGCGCCTTGTCACTCAACCCGCCATCCATGGCTAGTCCTTGACGCGCACTTCAAGTGGCGGCGCCCAGTCAATGACCGCGATCCGAAAGCGCGTCGGTTTCGACCTGAAGCAGTCGTCGGCGCCCGGCGATGCGGATCGCCAGCGCCGAAGGCCACAGTCTCAGTCCCCGAACATCGCCGACAGGCGATCGAGGTGCGCGCGCGCGCGCTCGTGGCGCGCCGACGCATCGGCCTCGGGGTCGGCGCCGTCGATCGCGAGGTCGTCCTGCGGCAGCTCGGCGAGGAAGCGGCTCGGCGTCGTGCGGATGCGCGCGCCGAAGCGCACCTTGGACTCGGCGTGGGACAGCGTCAGCCGTTCCTTCGCGCGCGTGATTGCGACGTAGAACAGGCGCCGCTCCTCGTCGAGCCGGCCTTCGTCGAGGCTCGACTCGTGCGGCAGCACGCCCTCCTCGCAACCGATCACGAAGACGAAGCGGGACTCGAGCCCCTTGGCCGAGTGCATCGTCATCAGCCGGACCTGGTTGCCGGCCTCGTCGCGCGCGCCACCGGCGAGGATCGCGATCTGCGCCGCGATCTCGCCGATCCCGCCGCGCAGGCTGCCCGAGCCGAGCCAGTCGATAAGCTCGGCGACGTTCGCGAGCTTCCACTTCAGCACCTCGGGATCGCCGGCCTGCTGGCGCAGGTGGCGGTCGTAGCCGGTCGCGGGCACCAGCTCGCGCGCGAGCGCGGGGATCCCGCCGGACTCGGCCAGCGCGCGCAGGCGCTCGATCAGCGCGACGAACTCGGCCAGCGCCGCGGCGGGCCGCGCCGCCAGCAGCTTGCGCGCCGACGGATCGATCGCGGTCCGCGCGAGGCCCAGGTGGCGGGCGGCCGCGAGCTCGCCGAGCTTCTCGAGCGTGCTCGCGCCGACCTCGCGCGGCGGCGACTTGATCGCGCGCAGGAAGGCCGCGTCGTCGTCGGGATTGGCGATCAGGCGCACCCACGCGAGCAGGTCCTTGACCTCGGCGCGCTCGAAGAAGCCGGTGCCGCCGACCACGCGGTACGGCACGGCGGCGAGCCGCAGCGCCTGCTCCAGCGCGCGCGACTGGTGGTTGCCGCGATAGAGCACGCAGAACTCGCTCCACGGCGCGCGCGTCGACTGCTGGCAACAGGCGATCTCGGCGGCCACGCGCTCGGCCTCGACCTGGTCGTCGGCGCAGCGCAGCACGCGGATCGGCGGACCCTCCGGCCCCTCGCTCCAGAGCCGCTTCTCGAACAGGTGCGGGTTGTTCGCGATCAGCGCGTTGGCCGCGCGCAGGATGCGCTGCGCGCAGCGGTAGTTCTGCTCGAGCTTGATCACCGCGAGCGCCGGGTAGTCGCGCTTCAGGTCCAGCAGGTTCTCCGGCCGCGCGCCGCGCCACGCGTAGATCGACTGGTCGTCGTCGCCGACCACGGTCATCGCCCCGCGCGGCCCGGCCAGCGCGCGCAGGAGGCGGTACTGCGCCGCGTTGGTGTCCTGGTACTCGTCGACCAGCAGATAGCGGATGCGCTCGCGCCACGCGCCGACCAGTTCGGGATCGGACTCGAGCAGGGCGACCGGCCGTGCGATCAGGTCGTCGAAATCGACCGCGTTGAAGGCCGCGAGGCGACGCTGGTACTTCGCGTAGGCACCGGCCGCGTCGAACTCGCGCGGCGAGCGCGCCGCGGCGAGCGCCGCCTCGGGATCGAGACCCTGGTCCTTGAAGCCCGAGATCAGGGCGCGGATCGCGGCCAGCGCCTCGCCCTTGGTGCCGGCCGGCAGCAGGTCCCTGAGCAGCGCGAGCGTGTCGTCGGCGTCGAACACCGTGAAGCCGCGCCGCAGGCCCGCGCGGGCGTGCTCGACCTGGAGGAAACGGAGCCCGAGCGCGTGGAAGGTCGAGATCCGCGGCCGCCGCTCGTCGCTGCCGCGCGCGAGCAGCCGCTCGGCGCGCTCGGCCATCTCGCGCGCGGCCTTGTTCGTGAAGGTGATCGCGGTGATCCGGTCCGGGGCCAGGCCCTGGCGGACGAGGTGCGCGATCTTCTCGGTGATCACGCGCGTCTTGCCCGAGCCCGCGCCGGCGAGCACGAGCAGGGGACCGTCGACGTGGGCGACGGCGGCGCGTTGGGCGGGGTTGAGCGACACGGCGGGACCGGACACGCGGGGCGCGCGAGCTTAGCCGGCCTGCACGGCGGCGGCGCCGCCCGGGCTACGATCGCGCGATGGCCAAGCTCTACTTCTACTACTCGGCGATGAACGCCGGGAAATCGACGACGCTGCTGCAGAGCGCGCACAACTACCACGAGCGCGGCATGCGCACGCTGGTGCTGACGCCGCGGCTCGACCACCGCGCCGGCGTCGGCGTCGTGCGCTCGCGGATCGGACTCGAGGCGAGCGCCACGGCGTTCGACCGCGACGAGGACCTGCATCGGCTCGTTGCCGCCGACCTCGCCCGCCACGGCCCCCTGCACTGCGTGCTGGTCGACGAGGCGCAGTTCCTGTCGCGCGCGCAGGTCTGGCAGCTGACCGACGTCGTCGACGAGATCGGCATCCCGGTGCTGTGCTACGGCCTGCGGACCGACTTCCGCGGCGAGCTGTTCGAGGGCAGCCAGCACCTGCTCGCGTGGGCCGACGAGCTCTCGGAGATCAAGACGATCTGCCATACCGGCCGCAAGGCGACGATGGTGGTCCGGGTCGACGACGCCGGGCGCGCGGTCACCGAGGGCCCGCAGATCGAGATCGGCGGCAACGAGCGCTACGTCTCGGTCAGCCGCGCCGAGTACAAGCGCATCACGCGCGGCGAGGGCCGGATCGAGCCGGCCCAGGCGCCGCTGCCGCTCGGTCCGCTCGCGGACTGATTCGCCGCCCGCGCTTGGCGCGCCGCGGAACGCCGCTCAGCCGAGGCCTGCCAGCAGCACGGCGACGAACACGGCGAGCGCCAGCAGTCCCGCGAGGCAGGCGGCGAATCCAAGCCAGGCCGACACCGGCGGCTGGCGCAGGCTCAGGACCCGGGTGCCGGCGATGTGGTCGTGCAGACCCCGCTTGTCACGGTCGAGCGCGACCAGCAGCCAGCCGACCAGCAGGCTCAGGTAGTTCGCGAGCGCGGCGAGATGCCGACCGAGCGCGCGGCCGAAGCCGGGCCGCGCGCCGTCGCGATCGGTCACGACCAGGCCGAGGACGCGCTTGCCGGGCGTCGCCTGCCACGGCGAGGACTCGAGCAGCGCGAAGTAGAGCGGCCAGCCGACCAGCCAGCCGAACGCCAGCACGCGGCCATCGAGCGCCGAGATCACCCGCACGAGGCCGCGCTTCATCTCGCCTGGAGGCGACCCGGTGAAGGCCCCGGAGGCCAGCAGCGACAGCAGGACCAGGATCACGACGACGAGCACCGCGTCGATCGCGTAGGCGCCAGCACGGCGCCAGAAGCCGGCCGGGGGCGGCAGTCGCGCCGCCGTGCCGGACATCGGAGCGACCGCAGCCTGCCCGGGCGTCGGGCCGGGCTGTTGCCGGACCGCCGCTGCTGCGGCCGAACGAAGCCCGGCGATCGGCGACGGCGCCGCCGCCGCGGCGGCGCCGAGGCGTGCGGCGAGGATCGGCGCGGGTTCGAAGTCGCCACGCTCGCCGATCCGCGCGCGGTCGCTCGCGACGATGTGCCCGCTCGCGAGGTAGGCGAGGAATTCCTCCGGCGCGTACGGCCCGTAGCGGGTGCCGTCGCGATCGACCCAGATTTCGTCCATCGGCGCCTCCGTGCCGGCGTCGCCGTCCGCAACGCTATCAGCGCTGGCAGCTCGGGCACCAGACGCTCGCGCGCTGGCCGATCACCGCGCCGCGGAGCGGCGTGCCGCAGGCCTTGCACGGCTGCCCGTCGCGACCGTAGACGAGGAGTTCCTGCTCGAAGTAGCCCGGCGCACCGTCCGGCGCGAGGAAATCGCGCAGCGTCGTTCCACCACGGTGGATCGCATGCGCGAGCACGCGGCGCACCGCGTCGGCGAGCCGCGCGTAGCGCTCGCGCGCGACGCGGCCGGCGGCGCGTCGCGGATCGATGCCGGCGTGGAACAGCGCCTCGGCGGCATAGATGTTGCCGATGCCGACGACGATGCGCTGGTCCATCAGAAACGCCTTGACCGGCGCGCGACGGCCGCGCGAGGCACGCCACAGCCAGTCTCCGGTGAAGGCCTCCTCGAACGGTTCGGGGCCGAGGTTCGCGAGCATCCGGTGCCGCTGCCCGGCCGGCTGCCACAGCCAGCAGCCGAAGCGGCGCGGGTCGTTGAAACGCAGCACGCGCCCGGAGTCGAGCACGAGGTCGACGTGATCGTGCGGGCGCGGCGGCGTCGCGCGCGCCAGCACCCGCAGCACGCCGGACATGCCGAGGTGCACGATCGCGGTCCCGGCCTCGGTCTCGATCAGCAGGTACTTCGCGCGTCGCCCGACCGCGGCGATCGATTGCCCGCGCAGGCCCTCGACCAGCGAGGGCGGGACCGGCCAGCGCAGCTTGCGCGTGCGGATCACGACCTCGCGGACGCGACGGCCGACGAGGTGCGGCGCGATCCCGCGGCGCGTGGTCTCGACCTCGGGCAGCTCAGGCACGGTCCGACTCCGCGCTGGAGCCGCCGCCGCGCCGGCGCCGTCGCCAGAGCACGGCCGCGCCGGTGCCCGCGATCGCGGCCGGCAGTCCGACCAGCAGGCCAAGCCCGATCCAGCCGAGCGCGCTCGGCGAGAGATCGAGGCGCGCGTCGGGCGCCTCGACCACGCCGATCGCGCCGCTGGCCTCGTCGCCGAGCAGCCAGTGGACCAGCCGGGTGCCGAGCACGCGGTTGCCGCCGTTGCCGAGGAACCGGTTCGACAGGAAATCCCCGTCGCCGACCACGACGATCCGCTGCTCGTGGCGGTCCGGTCCCGGCGAGAGCCGGGTCAGTGCCAGCGCCAGGTCGAGCGGGCCGGGCACTTCCCCGGTGCCTTCGTCGAAGGCGATCGCGCCCTCGATCGGCCCGGTCTCGGTCCACGAACGCGCGCTGGTCGTGGCGAGCGGCGTCGCGGCGAACGGCGCGTTCGCGAGCCGCGCGACCGCGGCCGCCTGCGGGAACAGCGTCGTGAGGTCGAGCCCGCGCAGCGCCGGATGTGGCGGGTACTGCGTGATCGCGACGAAGCTCGGGTCCTCGACGCCGAGGCCCTGCCCGGCCGCATCGACGATCCGTCCCGGCAGCCAGGCGATCCCGAGCGCGCGCGCGAGCGGCGCGAGCCCGTCTTCCGCGCCCGGCTCGGCGAGCCAGAGCAACGACCCGCCGCGTTCGATCCAGTCGACCACGGCCGCCGCCTCGACCTCGCTGTAGGGCACTTGCGGGCTCGCGATCACGACGAGGCCGGCGTTGTCCGGAATCGACGCCGCGGTCGCGAGCTGGATCCGCTCGATCGACAGGCCGTCGGCGGTCAGCGCGGCGGCGAACCGGCCGAGGTCGTGGTTCGCCTCGCCGTCGCTGCGGCGCTCGCCGTGACCGACGATGAAGCTGACCCGCGCCGTGTCGGCGCGCGCGAGGCGCTTCAGCGCCTGCGTGAACTCGCGTTCGTCGAGCCGGGCCAGCCGCTGCGTGCGCCCGGCGAAGCGGAGCTCCAGCTCGCCGTCGAGCGTGATGCCGCGCGCCCGCATCGCGCCGGGATCGGCGTCGGGATCGACGAAGCTGAGCCGGAGGTCCGGCTTGGCGCGCTGGTAGTGCGCGACGAACGCGGCGATCCGGCCACGCAGGTCGCCGCTGGCGCGCGCGTAGCTGGTGACCTCGACCGGACCTTCGAGCGCGGCCAGCGCAGCGCGCGAGGCGGGCGCCAGCGTGCCGCGCTGCGCATGCGAGAGATCCCATTGCCAGGCGTGACGGGCGCTGACCCAGCCGAGACCGGCCAACGCAGCGAGGAGCAGCAGGAGCTTCGCGTACTCTGCAAGCCGCGCGCGCATCAGCCCTCCCGCCGGCTTGCGGCGACGCGACGGGTCGCGAGCCAGAGGAAGGCCGTCGTGCCGAGCGCGAAGTAGGCGAGCGCCGAGGTGTCGATCACGCCGCGCAGGAAGGGCTGGAGATGGCCGGGGATCGCGATCCACTGGATCAGCCCTTCGGTCTCGCCGCGGGCACGCGCCTGCGCGTCGGCGATCCACAGCAGCACGCCGAGCGCGAGCGCCAGCATCGCGGCGGCCGGCGCCTGCCGCACCCAGGCGCTCGCGAGCACCGCCAGCGCCGCGAGGAACGCCGCCAGCGCCACCAGACCCAGCGCCGACACCCCAAGCCGCGCCAGATCGAGGGTCGTGCCGGCGGCGAGCGTCAGCGTCATGCCGATGGCGAGCCCGACCACGAGCGTGAGCGTCAGCGTCGCGGCCAGCCACTGGCCGACGACGAGCGCGGCGTCGCTGCCGACCGACGCGAGCAGCCACGGCAGCCGCCGCTCGCGCACTTCGCCCGCGATCGCGCGCATCGCGACGAGGGGCGCCACGACCAGCAGGCTCGACGCGACGCCGGCGAGGAACGGCGCGACCACGAGGTCGCCGACACCCGGCGAGCCGGGCCGCGCGGCGAGCTCGTCGGCGACCGCGAGAAACCCGTCGACCGCCGCGAGCAGCCACCAGGCATGGAGCGCCGCGAGGACCGCGACGATGCCCCAGCCGACCGGGCCCGCGAACAGGCGCAGGAGCCCGATCCGGGCGACGACGAGCGCGCCGCTCACGCCGCCTCCGGACGCTGCATCGCGACGGCGAGGAACGCGCGGCCGATCGCCTCGACACCCGGCAGCTCGGCCCGGTCGGCGTCACGCCGGATCCGGCCCCGGTCGAGGATCACGATCCGGTCGGCTTCGGCCGCCTCGGCGAGGTCGTGGGTCGCCTGCACGATCGTCATGCCGCCGCGCAGCTCGGCGATCAGCTGCGCGAGCCGCGCCTGCTGGACCGGGTCGAGTCCGGCCCCCGGCTCGTCGAGCAGCAGCAGTTCCGGGCCATGGGCGATCGCCTGGGCGATGCCGGTCCGCTGCGCCTCGCCGCGCGAGAGGCGCCCGCACGGGCGCCTGGCGAGCGCGCCGAGATCGCAGCGCGCGATCGCCGCGTCGGCTGCTTGCCGCGCCGCCCAGCGATCG
>PVBP01000090.1 GCA_002995625.1 Lysobacteraceae bacterium
GCGTCGTCGGCCGGTTCCTCGCCCGCGGGCTCGGCGGCGCCGTCGGCCGGAGCGGCGGGCGTCGGCGGGGCCGAGGCCGGCGCGCCGTCGGTCAGCAGCGGCAGCACGACGGTCGTCAGCGGCGCCTGCATCGGGTCCGCCGGATCCGGGTCGCGCCACTCCTCGAACAGCCCGACGAGGTCGCGGTTGAAGTCGTAGCCGTGCGTCAACGCGTAGGCGCGCAGCATGTCGCGGGTGCGGACGGTCCCGACCCGGTGGCCGCGCGCGGTCGCCATGACGGCCGGGCCAGCCGGCGAGGTGCCGACCCGCACGTTGCCGGTCGTCGTGGTCGGCGCAACCGCCACCGGCCAGGCGGCGTTGAAGTCGTTGGTCTGCTCGCCCAGCACGTTGATCACGAGCCGGCGTGGTCCGGTGACCTCGAGGTTGTTGCGCGAGATGAAGGTCGCCGCTTCGCGCCAGGCCTCGTCGAGCTTGATCTCGGCGTCGTCCCACAGGCGCGGTTCCGCCGGCGTGCTGACGCCGACGAAGACCAGCGGCGTCTCGGGCAACTGCTCCAGCCGGATGTCGACCTGGCTGTAGTCGACCTGCGGGATCTGCGCCATCAGCTGCCGGAAGCGGCCGAGGCTGCGGAACACGAGATCGCCGATCTCGCCGTTGAGGTAGAGGCCGGCGTAGCGGCCGATCAGATCCCAGCCGTAGTCGACCTCGATGATCCAGCGCACGGTGGTCGCGTTGGTCTGCGGGTTGAACTCCATCCGGAACGTCGAGCGCTTGTTGGTGCCGCGCCAGTCGTTCTGCATCGCCATCCGCACCATCTCTTCCGGGACCACTTCGGTGATGGTGAAGGAGCCGTTTCCGACCGCCGGATTGCGGCTGGTCCACGCGATCTTCGCGCCCTCGCCGAACTCGGCGCCCTCGAGCCGGAACAGCGCCTTCGGATCCTGGGCGGTGAGCTGCTGCCAGCGCGTGAACAGCTTGAAGTGCTTGAGTGCGTCCGAGATCTGCGAGACCGGGTTCGTCAGCTCGACCGAACGCTCGACCCGCTGCGAGGACGGCAGGAACAGCGCGATGATCACGAACAGCAGCAGCGTGAGGACGAGCGCGATCGCCACTTCGAGGAATCGATACATGGTCTCGGAGGCCGGGAGTGGGGTCGGAAAGGCCGCATGGTAGCGAAATCGCGGCCAGCCCCGCCAGACAGGGCGCGGATCGGACCGTTGGGCGCTACGCTCGGGGCTCCCGCGATCCACCGAACGCGCGACGGAATCCCCACGATGTCCGAACACCGGATCGACCTGTCCTGGCGCCGCGACGGCGCGCCCTTCGCCCGCGAGGGTTATCCACGCGACCACGGCATCGCGTTCCCGGGCGGCCAGCGGCTCGCGGCGTCGTCCGCCCCGGGCTATGGCGGAAACCCCGACCATGCCGACCCGGAGGAGCTGCTGCTGGCGGCGCTGTCCTCGTGCCACATGCTGACCTTCATCGCGGTCTGCGCGAACCGCGGCTACGTGGTCGACGCCTACGACGACCCGGCCGTCGCCGTGCTCGGCAAGGACGCGGAGGGCCGCACCGCGGTGACCCACGCGACGCTGCGGCCGCAGGTCCGGTTCGCCGACGGCAAGGCCCCGACTCCGGAGGAGTTCGCGCGCCTGCACGAGCGCGCCCATCGTGCCTGCTTCATCGCCAACTCGGTCCGGACCGAGGTCGCGATCGAACCGACGATCCTCTGACGCGGGCGCGACGCCGCGTCCGGCTTCACCGACGGATCACCCGCCGGCCGCACAATCCCCGGCCATGAGTCCACCACCGATCGAACGCGAGTCAGGCGAGGCCACGCCGGAGTGCCCGGGCGGCGCCCGTCGCGGCCCGCTTCGACGGGCCGCCGCGTCGTTCCTGCGCTGGTTCGACACCGAGCAGGGATCGGCCCCCGCCGCCGACGAGCACCGGATCGACTGGATCCGGGTCTCGCCGTTCATCGCGATGCACCTCGCCTGCCTCGGCGTCCTGTTCGTCGGCTTCTCGTGGTTCGCGTTCTGGACCGCCGTGGTCCTCTACGCGCTGAGGATGTTCGCGATCACCGGCTTCTATCACCGTTATTTCTCGCACCGGGCGTTCAAGACCTCGCGCGCGGCCCAGTTCGTGTTCGGCCTGATCGGTGCCACGAGCGTGCAGCGCGGGCCGCTCTGGTGGGCCGCCCACCACCGCAACCACCACCGCCACTCCGACACCGAACGCGACGTCCACTCGCCGGTGCACCGCGGCTTCTTCTGGAGCCACGTCGGCTGGTTCCTGACCCCGGCCGGCTTCCGCACCGACCGCGACGTGATCCGCGACCTGCTGAAGTTCCCGGAACTGCGCTGGCTCGACCGCTATGACCTGCTGCTGCCGGTGCTGCTCGCGACCGGATTGTTCCTGCTCGGCGAGATCCTCGAGCGAGAGGCGCCGGCGCTCGGCACCAACGGACCGCAACTGCTGGTCTGGGGATTCTTCGTCTCGACCGTGGTCCTGTTCCATGCGACGGTGACGATCAACTCGCTCGCCCACCGCTACGGCAGCCGACGCTACGAGACTGCCGACCACAGCCGCAACAACTGGCTGCTCGCGCTGATCACGTTCGGCGAGGGCTGGCACAACAACCACCACTATTTCCCCGGGTCCGCCCGCCAGGGATTCCGGTGGTGGGAAGTGGATCTGACCTACTACCTGCTGAAGTTCCTGTCCTGGCTCGGCCTGATCTGGGACCTGAAGCCCGTGCCGGCCGAACTGCGGCGAACGCGCTGAGGCGGCGTCGATGCGCATCGCGGTCATCGGCGGCGGCATCGCGGGCCTCGCCAGCGCGTGGCTGCTCTCGCGGGAGCACGAGGTCGTGCTGTTCGAGGCCCATGGGCGCCTCGGCGGCCATACCGACACCCACGACGTCGAGCTCGCCGGGCGGCGCTGGTCGGTCGATTCCGGCTTCATCGTGATGAACCCGGACCACTATCCGCTGTTCTCGGCCCTGCTCGGCGAGCTCGGCATCGCGACCAGGCCCACCACGATGAGCTTCTCGGTCCGCAACGACCGCAGCGGGCTCGAGTACGAGGCCGGGTCGACCGGCGGTCTGTTCGTCCAGAAGCGCCGACTGCTCTCGCCGCGGCACTGGCGGATGCTCGCCGACATCGTGCGCTTCTATCGCGAGTCGCCCGCCCTGCTCGACGAGGCCGGCCCCGGGCCGACGCTCGGCGAGTACCTCGAGCGCCACCGCTACGGCGAAGGCTTCCGCGACGACCACCTGGTGCCGATGGCCTCGGCGCTGTGGTCGACGGCCTCGCGCGAGGTGCTCGACTTCCCGGCGAAGTACCTGGTCCGGTTCATGGCGAACCACCAGATGCTGAAGCTCGCCGGTCGCTCGCCGTGGCAGGTCGTGGACGGCGGCTCGCAGACCTACGTCCGCGCGCTGGCCGCGCGCTGGCGGGTCGATGTCCGCCTCGGCGCGGCGGTGCGCTCGGTGCGGCGCGACGGCGACGGCGGGGTGCTGGTCGACGCCGCGGGCCACGACGCGCCCGAGCGCTTCGACCAGGCCGTGCTCGCGTGCCACGCCGACGACGCGCTGGCGATGCTCGCGGCGCCCACCGCCGCCGAGCGCGAGGTCCTCGGTGCGATCGGCTACGCCGACAACGACACCGTGCTCCACACCGACGCCTCGCAGCTGCCGCGCGACCGCCGCGCGTGGGCCGCCTGGAACGCGCTGGTCCCGGCCGATCCCACGGAGGCCTGCACGGTCAGCTACTGCATGAACCTGCTGCAGTCGCTCGATTGCCCGGAGCCGCTGGTCGTCACGCTGAACCGCACCGCCGCGATCGACCCGGCGAAGATCCTCAAGCGCCGCCCGTACCGCCACCCCCAGTACACCCACGCCAGCGTCGCCGCGCAGTCGCGCCGCGCGGAGATCAACGGCGTCGATCGCCTGTGGTACGCCGGCGCCTACTGGGGCTGGGGCTTCCACGAGGACGGGATGCGCAGCGCGGTCGACGTCGCGCGCGCGCTCGGCGTGCGCTGGCCGTCGTGAGCGGCGCGCTCGCCAGCGCCGTCTACACGGGCTGGGTCCGCCACCGCCGGCACGCCCCGCATCCGCACGGGTTCCGCTACCGCCTGTTCCAGCTCTACCTCGACCTCGACGAGCTCGACCGCGCGTTCGCCGGGCGCTGGCTGTGGTCGGTCGGCCGGCGCAACGTCGCCGAGTTCCGGCGCAGCGACTATCTCGGCGACCCGTCGGTGCCGCTCAGGGCGGCGGTGCTCGACCGGGTCGAGGCCGAGACCGGATCGCGACCGGCCGGACCGGTCCGGCTGCTGACCCACCTGCGCTACTTCGGGTACTGCTTCAATCCGGTCAGCTTCTACTACTGCTTCGCGGCCGATGGCCGCACGCTCGAGGCGATCGTTGCCGAGATCACCAACACGCCGTGGAAGGAACGCCACGCCTACGTGCTCCCGGTTGCGGCGGCGTGCCGGCGCGGCCCGGCCCTCGAATGGGGCTTCGACAAGCGCTTCCACGTCTCGCCGTTCCTGCCGATGGCGCGCCGCTACCGCTGGCGGTTCACGACGCCCGACGACGCGCTGCGGGTCCACATGGACGTGCTCGACGGCGAGCGCGCCGACTTCGACGCGACGCTGGTACTCGAGCGTCGGCCGCTCGACGGGCCGACGCTGGCGCGCTGCCTGGTGGCCTACCCGCTGATGACGGCCCGCGTCATCACCGCGATCCACTGGCAGGCGCTGTTGATTTGGCTTCGACGAAACCCCGTCTACGATCATCCTGCGCCGGCTCCCGGCCAGAGCGCGCGCTCCGGCGCCATTTCCCCGCCCCCGGGCGACCCAGAGGATCCGCGATGAGCGACAGGACCGACCCGGGCGCGATCGACTCGCCGATCGCCGCCGCCGCGCCGTCCGACGGCGGCCTGTTCCGCCGCCGCACGATGGCGCTGCTGTCCGAGATGCGGGAGGCGGCGATCACCGTCGTCGAGCCGCGCGGCCGCTCGGTGCTCGGCATCGCCGAGGGCGCCGACGTGCTGCGCGTGACGCTGACGATCCGCGATCCGGAGGCCTGGCAGCGGATCGCGCTCGGCGGCACGGTCGGCGCGGCCGAGGCCTACATGGACGGCCAGTGGGATGCCAGCGACCTGACCACGCTGGTGCGGATCTTCGTCCGCAATCGCGAGCTGATGGACCGGATGGAAGGCGGGCTCGCGCGGCTCGGCGCCATGCTCCTGCGCGCCTGGCACGAGCTGCGCCGCAACACGCGGGCCGGCAGCCGGCGCAACATCGCCGCCCACTACGACCTCGGCAACGAGCTGTTCCGGCTGTTCCTCGACGAGACCATGATGTACTCGTCGGCGATCTACCGCGATCCGTCGGAATCGCTCGAGCTCGCGCAGCGTCGCAAGCTCGACCGGATCTGCAGGAAGCTCGCGCTGTCACCGGCGACCCGTGTGATCGAGATCGGCACCGGCTGGGGCGGCTTCGCGATCCACGCCGCGCGCCACTACGGCTGCCACGTCACCACGACCACGATCTCACGCGAGCAGCGCGAACTCGCGACCGCGCGCGTGCGCGAGGCCGGGCTCGAGGACCGGGTTCGGATCCTCGACCTCGACTACCGCGCGCTCGAGGGCCGCTACGACCGCCTGGTCTCGATCGAGATGATCGAGGCGATCGGGCATCAATACCTCGACACCTATTTCCGCAAGGTCTCCGACCTGCTCGAGCCCGACGGGATGGCGTTGGTCCAGGCGATCACGATCGAGGACCACCGCTACGAGCGGGCGCTGCACGCGGTCGACTTCATCAAGCGCCATATCTTCCCGGGCAGCTTCATCCCATCGGTCGGCGCGATGACCGGGGCGATCGCCCGCGCCAGCGACCTGAAGCTCTTCCACCTCGAGGACATCGGGCCGAGCTATGCGCTGACGCTCGCCGCGTGGCGCGAGCGCTTCAACCGCGCGCTCGACCACGTGCGCGCGCTCGGCTACCCCGAGCGCTTCGTGCGGATGTGGAACTTCTACCTCTGCTACTGCGAGGGCGGTTTCATCGAGCGCTCGATCGGCGACGTGCAGATGCTGCTCGTGAAGCCCGGCGCGCGGCCGGCGCAGTTCCTCCCCGACCTGTGAGGACGGTCGCCAACCTCGTCGGCTTCAACGCCTGCTGGTTCGCGCTGGTGCTCGGCGCCGCCCACGGCGTCTGGTGGGTCGGCCTGGTCGCGCTCGCGGTCTTCGCCGCGGCGACGCTCGCGACCAGCCCGTGGCCGCGGAGCGACGCCAAGCTCGCCGCGGTCGCGGTCGGTGCCGGCCTCGTGCTCGAGACCGCGCTGGTCCAGGCGGGCGTCTTCCGCTACGCCTCGCCGGTCCCGTGGCCCACGCTCGCGCCGGTCTGGATGCTGGGCCTCTGGGCGAACTTCGCGCTGACGATGAACCACTCGCTCGGCTTCCTCGACCGCCGACTCACGCTGGCGGCCGTGCTCGGCGCGATCGCGGGCCCGCTCGCCTACTTCGGCGCCGCGCGCGTATTCGGTGCCGCCGAGATCCTCGCCGCGCCCGCGCTCGCGCTCGGCGTCCTCGCTGCCGCCTACGCGCTCGCGACGCCGGCGCTCGTGAGCCTCGCCCGGCGCTGGCGGCTCGCCGAGGAAGCGGCGCGCGCCACGGCATGACCCCGAATCCGATCCTCATCGTCGCGGCAGGCGCCCTCGCCGGCATGGCGCTGGTGTTCGCGATCGAGCGCCGGACGCGCGTCGCCGCCTGGGTCGACGTGGCGTGGGCGGCGCTCGTCGGCCTCGCGGCCGCGTTCTATGCCGCGACCGGCGCGGCCCCGGCGTGGCAGCGGATCGCGGTCGCGGCGATGGGCCTCGCCTGGGGCCTGCGCCTCGCCGGCCACCTCGCGGCGCGCGTCCGCCGGCACGGCGAGGACGGCCGCTACGCCCACATGCGCCGCACGCTCGGCGATCGCGCCGGCGTCTGGGCCTCCTTCTTCGCGTTCCAGGCCCTGCTCGTCGTCGTGTTCTCGCTGCCGGCCTGGGTCGCGGCCAACCACGAGGCCGCCTCGGCGGCGTGGCTCGCGGTCGGTGTCGCGATCTTCGTCGTCGCGCTGACCGGCGAGGCGATCGCCGACCGCCAGCTCGCGCGCTTCGCGGCCGACCCCGCGAACCGCGGCAAGGTCTGCGAGGTCGGCCTCTGGCGCTACTCGCGGCACCCGAACTACTTCTTCGAGTGGCTGGTCTGGTTCGCGTGGGTCGCGCTGTCGATCGGCTCGCCGTGGTGGTGGCTGTCGCTGGCCGGCGCCGCCGCGATGCTGGCCTCGCTGCTCTGGGTCACCGGCATCCCTTTCGTCGAGGCGCAGTCGCTGCGCTCGCGGGGCGAGGCCTACCGCGACTACCAGCGCCGCGTCAGCAAGTTCGTTCCCTGGTTCCCGAAGGCCTGAGCGATGGACCTCATCACCCTGTGCGAGCGCGGCCTGATCCCCGACGCGCTGACCCGTTTCGGCATCCGCCGCCTGTGCCGCCAGCGGCTGGCCGAGGAACACGCCGCCGACGCCGTCGCGGCCTGGGAGCGCTTCCGCACGCTGCTGGCCGAACTCCGCGAGAGCCCGATCGCGATCGAGACCGACGCCGCGAACGCGCAGCACTACGAGGTGCCGCCGGCCTTCTTCCGGCTCTGCCTTGGCAAGCGCCTCAAGTATTCGAGCTGCTACTACCCGACCGGCACCGAGAGCCTCGATACGGCCGAGGAGCGGATGCTGGCGCTCTACGGCGAGCGTGCCGAACTCGCCGACGGCATGGACATCCTCGAGCTCGGCTGCGGCTGGGGCTCGCTGACGCTGTGGATGGCCGAGCGCTACCCGAACGCGCGCATCACCGGCGTCTCGAACTCGCGCCCGCAGCGCGAGCACATCGAGGCCGAGTGCCGCGCGCGCGGCCTCTCGAACGTGCGCATCCTCACCTGCGACGTCAACCGGCTCGAGCTCGAGCAGCGCTTCGACCGCGTGGTCTCGATCGAGATGTTCGAGCACATGCGCAACTACCAGACGCTGCTGGCGCGGATCGCGTCGTGGCTCAATCCCGGCGGCAAGCTCTTCGTGCACATCTTCTGCCACCGCGAGCTGATGTACCCGTTCGAGGTCAAGGGCCGCAGCGACTGGATGAGCCAGTACTTCTTCACCGGCGGATTGATGCCGGCCGCGGACACCCTGCTGCACTTCCAGCGCGACCTCGTGATCGAGGAGGAGTGGCGGCTGTCCGGACGCCACTACGAGCGCACCGCGAACCACTGGCTCGACAACCAGGACCGCAACCGCGACGCGGTGCTCGAGGTGCTGGCCGGCGCCTACGGGCGCGAGCATGCGAAGCTCTGGCACCAGCGCTGGCGGATGTTCTGGATGGCCTGCGCCGAGCTGTTCGGCCTCGACGACGGCAACCAGTGGCTGGTCGGCCACTACCGATTCGCGAAGCGCTGAAAGCATTCGGCGGTCGCGCGTTCCCGCTCTGCCCGCAACTCTTGCCCAACACGACCTCCTGTGGCTCCGGAGGGCCATCGCGACCGTTGGGTCCGCCTGCGGTACCTGGTCGGGCCGAATCAAAACCGGTAAGGCTCGCTCCAAGCGCACCCGGCGTGACCGGCAATCAGCGCACGCGACTGGCCGCGACCACCGCGGTGATGCCGATCAAGAACGCCAGCGCCACGATCCACGCGCGGTTTGGACCAGGAACGGGCATCGCCGGCTGCGGCACCGGGCCAAGCGTCTGGACGTAGAGATCGCAGCCCGGTCGATCATCCGGAACAAGGTTCGTCGCGGAAGAGGCGAACACCAACGTGCGCCCGTCGCCACTGATCGCAATCCGCTGCCAATAGTCGATAGTAGGGAACGGAAAAACGAGATTCGTACCGCAGGGCCGCGCATTCGGCGGCGTCGTCAGCGGACGTGCAATGGCGCGATTCGTGTTCGTCTCCCAATCATAGATTCGTACGATATCGTTCGACGAATAGAACCCATAGTCGAGAAACAACAGACGCCTACCATCCGCCGACAGATGCGGCGCGATCGACCCCAGGGGATTGATCGAACTTGCCCGCCGCACCATTCCCGTCGAGCGCTGCTTCACCACCATCTTCGAACCCGGCGGAAGACCGGCGCCGAAGTTGGTCGCCAACGTGGTGAACGCGACGAAGTCCGCATCATCGCTCAGCGCGATCTCCCCTCCGCTCGACCCGTTGCCAGGGTTACCCGCAGCATCGGTCGATACGAGTTCCGTCGCTCCGGACTCGAGGTCCATCAGATACACGTGCCGGATGCGATCCGGGTTCGGCGCTCCGGACGTGAGGATCGACCCATCACTCGCGAAAGCCACCTTTCGGCCGTCGCGACTCAGCACGAAGTGCGGAGATGTCGTGCTCTGTACTGCCCCTGGAAAGCCGCCGACGACAACACGTAGCGACCCGTCCCCGAGGCTCCTGACACAAAACGCGAACTCGCCGGGCTGCAATGGAATCCCGGCAAGTGCAACGCAACGAAAGACGACACGTGTCGCCGCGCCATCCATGAGGCCGCTGGCGCCACGGAAACTGGGAAACGTGTTCTCGTCGGCGGTCAGCGCCCGAACCTGTTGCGTGTCGCGGTCGTAGAGGTAGGTGTAAAGACCGGGGGTCGATGCATCAGGATCCAGGTTGGTCGCACTCGACACGAAAGAAACGAAGCGACCATCCCGGCTGATCGACAGCGGGCCGGCATCGATGGTCCAGCCCTGACCCGGTGGAAACGAAATATTCTGGAACCCACCCTCCGATGTCCGTGAGGCAAGCTCGACCGTGCCGTTACGGCGATCGATCACGATGAGCTGTGAAACAGGCACCGAGAGCGGCGGCAGCCCCTCGAGCTGTCCCAGGGCCACAAACACAGCAATCACTTGGCCATCGTCAGAAGCCACCATCCGCCAGTACTGGGTCGATTGATCGGTGACTCGATTGATCAAGCGCTCCGGCGGTTGATCCTGCATCTGAGCCTTGACTGCCGGCATGAAGCCGACGAATATCGCGGCGCCCATGAGGGCGACCCGGAGAAGAATCATGAAACGATCGATCCAGCTCATCGTATCTCTCGCCGCCGTGTTGCCGATGGCGAGCATTGCACTGCCCCCCCCCCGACGCAAGCCCCCGCTGAAATCGTCTTCCTTGCCGAATTGCGACCAGAGCGTGGTTCGGCAGCGCGATTCACGCACCGCGGCATCCAAGGACTGCCTTCGGGTCTATGACGTTTGGTGTGGAACGGGCTTGACGCGCCTGGGGTGAGCGGCTGACATGGCCGCGGTGTTGGGATCGGGGGAAGGTCATGGTGAACGGGATGAACGAGCTGTTCACGGCGGCGCTGGGTCTGGCGTCGCCGTGGCAGGTGTCGGCGGTTCGGTTCGAGCAGGCGGCCAACGAGATCCACTTCGACGTGCGCTGCGAGGCCAGGCGCTTGCCGTGCCCG
>PVBP01000091.1 GCA_002995625.1 Lysobacteraceae bacterium
CGCCTGCGTGCCGCGCGCAGCGCGGACCCCGAGCCGCAGGCGAGGGGCGAGGGCCAGGACGGCCCGAGTCATCCCCGTGGGGACGCCATTCGAGACGTTCGAAGGCCGCTGCGACCCAGCGGCCTTTCTGTTTGCCGAATTCGAACCCCGGAGGGCGAGACCCGATCCGCGCCGCTCGTGCGGCGCGGACGCGCGGCATGCCGCGCGAGGGTCGAGCGCCCCGCCATGGAGGGCGGGGCAGGGAGGGGCGCCAAGGATGCCTGCTTGACGCCTCGCGGACAGAATCGGTCGCCTGCGTGCCGCGCGCAGCGCGGACCCGCGCCATGCGGCGCGCGGGTCGAGCGCCTTGGCTCCGACGGCCCCGACCGGAACCCCACGGATGCGAACTCGCGCCTGATGGCACACCGCACGCCTGCAGGCCGGCTGGACCGCCTTCGCGCTCACGACAGTCGCCGTCTGCGACCATCGAAGCGTATCCGGGCTTGAGGATCCCGCATGGAAGGCTATGGCTGGTACGACCTGGTCGGGAACGTCGGCGTCGCGCTGGTTCTTTCGGCCTACCTCGGCCTCACGCTCGGGCGGTTGGCGAGCGACCGGCCGCCGTACCTGCTGCTGAACCTCGTCGGGTCGGCGCTGCTGCTGGTCTCGCTGGCCTTCGCCTTCAATCTGTCGGCGGTGCTGATCCAGGTGTTCTGGATCGCGATCAGCCTGATCGGTCTCGCGCGCTGGTTCCGCGCGCGCCGTCGGCGTGCGACCGCGCGCTGAGCGGACGCGCGCGCCCGCTCGAACGCGAGGGCCGAAGCGACCGCTTCGTCGCTCGCGCTAGCGAGTGACGGGAGCGCTCGCCGTCGGGACGACCGGCCCCATGCCGAGCGTTCGGGACAGGAATGCGAACACGTCGGCGTTCTCCTCGATGATCTTGCCGGTCGGCTTGCCGGCGCCGTGGCCGGCGCGGGTCTCGGTGCGGATCAGGATCGGACGCGAGCTGGTCGCGGTGTGCTGCATCTCGGCCGTGAACTTGAAGCTGTGGGCCGGGAACACGCGGTCATCGCGGTCGGCGGTCAGCACCAGCACGGCGGGGTACTCGACGCCCGGCCGGACGTTGTGCAGCGGCGAGTAGCCTTTCAGCACCGCGAAGCCCTCGGGATCCTTGACGCTGCCGTAGTCCGATTCCCAGGCCCAGCCGATCGTGAAGTCGCGGAAGCGCAGCATGTCGAGCACCCCGACGGCCGGCAACGCGGCGGCGAAGAGTTCCGGGCGCCGCAGCATCGTGGCCGCGACCAGCAGTCCGCCGTTCGAGCGGCCGCTGATCGCGAGCCGCTCGGGGCGGGTCCAGCCTTCGGCGATCAGGTACTCGGCAGCCTCGGCGAAGTCGTCGAAGGCGCGCGGACGACGGGGACCGGTCGCAGCCTCATGCCAGGCGCGCCCGTATTCGCCGCCGCCCCGGATGTTGGCGACTGCGTACACGCCGCCCATCTCGAGCCAGGCGATGGTGTTCGGGCTGAAGGTCGGCGTCACCGGGATGTTGAAGCCGCCGTAGCCGTAGAGGATCGCCGGATTGTCGCCATCGGTCGCGGTGCCCTTGCGCGCGACGATGAACATCGGGATGCGCGCGCCATCGCTCGCGGTGTAGAACACCTGCCGGGTCTCGAAGGCCTCGGGGTCGAAGGCGACCTTCGGCTTGCGGAACACCGACACGACGTTGGTCGCCGGATCCCAGCGCCAGATCTCGCCGGGCGTCGTGAAGCCGGTGAAGCTGAAGAAGCTCTCGGTCGAACGCGCGCTGCCGCCGAAGCCGGCGGCGGTGCCGATGCCGGGCAGCGGCACCTCGGCCACCCGCTCACCCTGGCGATTCCAGGCCTCGACGCGGCTCTTCGCGTCCTCGAGATACTCGGCGACGAGCGTCGCGCCGACCAGGTTGGCGCCGGTCAGCGTGCCCGCGGCCTGCGGGATCACCTCGCGCCAGTGCGCGCGCTCGGGCCTCGCGAGGTCGATCGCCAGCACTCGGTAGCGCTCGGCGCCGTCGTCGGTGCGGACGTAGATCGAGCCATCGACCGCGCCGACCACGTCGTAGGCGTGCGTGAACTCGCCGACCAGCTCGCGCACCGGCGCGTTCGGCGTGGTCAGGTCCTTGATGAAGAGCAGGTTGCGCTCCTCGGTGCCGCGCCAGACGCTGATCAGCAGCAACTCGCCGTCGTCGGACACCTCGGCCGAGAACCCCCAGTCGGGCTGGTCGGGGCGTTCGTAGACGAGTCGGTCCTCGGCCTGCGGCGTGCCGAGGCGATGGAAGTGGAGCTTCTGGAAGCGATTGACCGACTTGAGCTCGTCCTCGCCCTCGGCCGGCGCGTCATACCGGCTGTAGTAGAAGCCGCTGCCGTCGGGCAGCCACGCGATCTGCGTGAACTTGGCCCAGCGGATCTCGTCGGGCAGGTCCTCGCCGGTCTCGACGTCGCGGACGCGGATCGTGCGCCAGTCCGAGCCGCCGTCCGACAGCGCGTAGGCGATCAGGCGACCGTCGTCGCTGACCGACCACTCGGCGAGCGCGATCGTGCCGTCGTCGGACAGCGTATTCGGGTCGATCAGCAACTTCGGCTCGCCGTCGAGTCCCTGCTGCCAGTAGATCGGCGACTGGTTCTGGAGGCCGTCGTTGCGGGTGTAGAAGTAGCGCCCGTTGCGCGCGACCGGCACGCCGTAGCGCTCGTGGTCGAAGAGCGTGCGCAGGCGTTCGGCGATGGCGTCGCGATTGCCGGCCGCGGCGATGAAGGACTGGGTCAGCGCGTTCTGCGCCTCGATCCAGCGCGCGAGTTCCGGAGAGTCGAGGTTCTCCATCCAGCGGTAGGGATCCGCGACCGCCTGGCCGTGATGGACATCGACCGTGTCGCCACGCGCCGCGTCGGGGTAGGCGAGGGCGGACGCCGTTACGGCGTTCGCGGGCGTCGCGGCCACCTCAGTGCCCGGATCGGTGGGCGCGCAGGCGGCGAGCAGCAGGGGCATGGCGGACATGAGCAGTCGGAGACGCATCGGAATCCTCCCGAGACGGTCGATGGAAGGGGTGAGACGCCGACCCGGGCATCAGGTCGACGCGAGCGCGGCGCAGTCGCGCCAGCGGTTGACGATCAGGCAGAACAGCTCGGCGGTGCGCTCGGCGTCATAGACGGCCGAATGCGCGGCTTTCGGATCCCAGCGCGCACCGGACGCGTCGACCGCACGGCTCAGCACGGTCTGACCGAATGCGAGGCCGGCCAGCGAGACCGTGTCGAGGGCGCTGAACGGATGGAACGGGCTGCGCTTGTGGCCGGTGCGACGGATCGCGGCGTTGAGGAACGCGAGGTCGAAGTGCGCGTTGTGGCCGACCAGGATCGCGCGCTGGCAGCCCGCCTCTCGGACCGCCTTGCGGACCGGCTGGAACACGTGGTCGAGGGCTTCGCGCTCGGGCCTGGCGGCGCGGAACGGATGGCCGGGGTCGATGCCGTTGACCTCGAGTGAGCGCGGATCGAGCCGGGCGCCGGGAAAGGGCTCGACGTGCGTCGAGACCGGCTCGCCGGGGAACAGCCGGCCGTCGGCGTCCATGTGGATCACGACCACGCAGATCTCGAGCAGCGCGTCGGTGGCGGCCTCGAATCCGCCGGTCTCGACGTCGACGACGACCGGCAGGAAGCCCCGGAAGCGCTCCACCATCCGGGTTGCAAGGGCGGCGTTCATGAGCCGGCGAGCATAGCGGAGGTGCCGCCTCCAACCGGCCGCGCTGCGCGCCGCGCGGCATTCGGGGAATCAGAACTGGGTCTGGATCCTGACTTCGAGCAGGCGGGGATCGTCGTCGAGGCCGCGCCGCCTGCTGTCGACCTCGACCACGTTGGCGGAGATGCGCAGCGCGGCGTTGACGTACCAGTTGGCGCCGAGCGTGAACGTCTTGACGACGCCGCCGTCGAGGAAGCCGCCGTCGAGGCCGAGCCGGCCGACGCGCGCGGCCAGTTCGACCGCGCCCCAGGGTCGCGACGGCTTCAGCGCGCGCAGCAGTCCGTCGCGATAGCCGCGCGACTCGCCGGTGACGGTCCAGGTTCCCAGCAGATACCAGCCGGCGGCCGTGCCGCGGCCGGCCCTCGCGTCGATCCGCGCCGCGACGTACTCGGACTGCAACGACCATGGGCCGTGGATCCAGGCGGCTTCGACCGAATACCGGTCGGTGCGATCGACGTTCGCGATCGCACCGGTGTCGACGGCTCGCCATGAGACGAGTCCGACATCCGGGCGAGCGCTGAATCGCTCGGTCTGGCCGTCCAGGTTTTCCGTACCGGCGGCAAGGCCGAGGTGGAGGAACCGCGATTCGCCCCGGATCGGTGCCCAGGTCGCGCGCATGGCAACCCCCGAGGCCTCCTCGGCTCGACTCAGGTCGCGGTCGAAGACGGCTGCGCGAACGGAGCTCCCCTCGCCCATCCACTCGTAGCCGATCCCGAGGCGACGTGCATAGACCAGCGCGTTCGGCAGACCACGCTCGAGCAGCACGGCATCGCGGTTGCTGGACCCCTGTTCGAGGCCCAGCGGCATCCGGTACTGCCCGACGCGCAGCCGACCGGATCCGACGCGCAGGCCGGCGGCGAGGTCGGTCCATTGGCCGCTCTCCAAGTCATACTCCGCCTTGAAGTCCCAGGAGCCGGCCCGTTCGACCTCGAGCGCGAGCCGGGCGCGACGGAAACCGAACCGGTCATCGACCGGGGTCCGATCGGGGTGCGCGCGGAGCCATTGCCACTGGAGGTACCACGGCAGTGCCACCTTGACGCCGCTGTCGGTCTCGAAGGTCAGGTTGGGCGGCGCCGCCAGCGAACCCGGCGCCGCGCCGGCGAGGACCACGGCCATGAGCGCCGGCATTGCGAGTCTGCACCATCGCCTCCCCGGCACGGGGGGGCTGTCGGCGGGGGCCTGGCGAATGGGTCTGAGGGAAGGCAAGTCGGGCAGCCAATGTCATTTTTCTGAAATCCTATTGTCACATCATCCTCGACTTCCACCCCTACCGTAGCCGGATGACCTTCATGAACCCTTCCTGCGCCGTCCGTACCAGCCGGATCCTGTCGATTGGCCTCGCCGCGCTGGCGCTCGCGGCCTGTGGTCCCGCGCAGCCCCCGGCAGCCAGCGGTGATTCCGCGCCGGCCACTGGCCGCCAGGCCCGGGCCGCGGCCGCGATCTCGATCGACGGCTCGAGCACCGTGTTCCCAATCTCCGAGGCGATCGCCGAGGAGTTCCAGATGGCCAACCGCGGCATGCGCGTCACGGTCGGCGTGTCCGGAACCGGCGGCGGCATGAAGCGCTTCTGCCGCGGCGAGGTCGACATCGCCAACGCCTCGCGCCCGATCCAGAAGGAGGAGATGGCCGCCTGCGAGTCGGCCGGCATCCGCTACTTCGAACTGCCGGTCGCTTACGACGCGCTGACCGTCGTCGTCAATCCGCGCAACGACTGGGTCAGCGAGATCACGATCGAGGAACTGCGGAAGATCTGGGAACCGGCCGCGCAGGGCACGATCACGCGCTGGAACCAGGTCAACCCGGATTGGCCCGATCGCCCGATCAACCTGTACGGGGCCGGCGCGGACTCGGGGACCTTCGACTACTTCACCGAGGTCGTGACCGGGAAGGCCAAGTCGAGCCGTGGCGACTTCACCGCGAGCGAGGACGACAACGTCCTCGTCCAGGGCGTCGCCAACGACGTCAACGCGCTCGGCTACATGGGCTTCGCCTACTACGTCGACAATCGCGACAAGATGAGGTCGCTTGCGATCGCGCCGGGCGAGGGCAAGCCGGCGGTTCAGCCGAGCATCGAGACCGTGATCGACGGCAGCTACATGCCGCTGTCGCGTCCGATGTTCATCTACGTCAACGCAGCCGCCTATGAGCGCGCGGACGTCCGGGCATTCCTCGACTTCTACCTCGACAACGTCGGCCGCCTCGCCGAGGACGTCAACTACGTGCCGCTGCCGGCAGAGGCCTACGCGGTGATCCGGCGGCACCTCGAGGAAGGGCGGCTCGGCACCGTGTTCAAGGGCGAGCCGGCAACCGCGGTCTCGATCGAGAAGCTGCTCGAGAAGGAAACCGCGTTCTGATCCGAGGGGGTCGTTCAGTCGGAAGCACCGTCGCGGGCCGGCGGCGCAATCCGACCGGACGGACGGCAGCATCCGGCATCCGGCCAGTGAGGACGAGGACGACGTGGCGATCGGCGCGAGTGGGGGAGGCGTGACGGCTGGAGGCAATCGCCTGCGCTTCAGGCGCTCCCGCCACGTCAAGGAGCAGATCATCGAGTGGCTGCTGCTCGCGGCGGCCCTGGTCGCGATCCTGACCACGGTCGGGATCGTCTTCATTCTCGTGCGCGAGTCCCTCAGCTTCTTCGCCAACGTCCCGCTGTGGCGCTTCCTGACCGAGACCGAGTGGACGCCGCTGTTCGCCGACCAGAAGTTCGGCATCGTGGTGCTGCTGTCGGGCACGCTGACCAGTTCGGCGATCGCGCTGGCGGTCGCGATCCCGCTCGGCACGATCATCGCGATCTACCTGTCCGAGTTCGCGAGCGAGCGCACGCGCGAGGTCTGGAAGCCGGTCCTCGAACTCTTGGCCGGCATCCCGACGATCGTGTTCGGCTACTTCGCGCTGTTCCTGGTCACGCCGCTGCTGCAGATCGTGTTTCCGAGCCTGCCCGGCTTCAACCTCCTGTCGGCGGGCCTCGTGATGGGCGTGATGATCGTGCCGTACATCAGCTCGATCAGCGAGGACGCGATGCGGGCCGTGCCGATGTCGCTGCGCGAGGGCTCCTATGCGATGGGCGCGACCCGCCTCCAGACGGCATTGCGCGTGGTCGTCCCGGCCGCGTTCTCCGGCATCGCCGCCGCCTACATCCTCGGCATCTCGCGCGCGGTCGGCGAGACCATGATCGTCGCGGTCGCCGCCGGCCAGCAGCCGAACCTCACCTTCAACCCCTTCGAGCAGGCAGCCACGATCACCGCCTACATCGTGCAGGTCTCCAAGGGTGACCTGCCCTACGGCAGCATCGGCTACCAGACGATCTTCGCCGCGGGCCTCACCCTGTTCCTGCTGACGCTGGTGTTCAATCTGATTGGCTTCTGGCTGAAGCGGCGCTTCCGCGAGGTCTACTGATGACGAGCCAGTTGCAGAACCTCGAGCAGATCCGCGACCTGATCGCGAAGCGCAAGCGCAACGACCTGTTCTTCGCCGCGCTCGGCTTCGCCGCGCTGTCGTTCGCCTTCATCACCTTCGTCGCGCTGTTCGTCGACATGCTGATCGACGGCTGGCCGCGCCTCACGCCGTCCTTCTTCACCGAGTTCGCGTCACGCCGGGCCGAGAACGCGGGGATCCTCGCGGCCTGGGTCGGCACGTTCCTGATCATGCTGGTCACGGCCTTCGTCGCGGTCCCGATCGGCGTCGCCGCCGGGATCTATCTCGAGGAGTACGGTGGACGCAACTGGCTGACCGGCCTGATCGAGATCAACATCAACAACCTCGCCGGCGTGCCGTCGATCGTCTACGGTCTGCTCGCGCTCGGCATGTTCGTGCATACCTTCGGCTTCGGCGCCAGCGTCCTGACCGCGGGCCTCACGCTGGGCCTGCTGATCCTGCCGATCGTGATCGTTGCCACCCGCGAGGCGATCCGCGCGATCCCCAACGCGATCCGCGAGGCCGCCTACGCGCTCGGCGCGACGCGCTGGCAGATGGTCAGCCAGCACGTGCTCCCGTACTCGATGCCCGGGATCCTGACCGGCGTGATCATCGGCCTGTCGCGCGCGATCGGCGAGACCGCGCCGATCGTGACCATCGGCGCGGTGATCTTCATCATGTTCCTGCCGCCGGCGCCGGTGCACGGCGAGTTCCCGTTCATCAACTTCGACTGGCTGTGGTCCGACTTCACCGCGCTGCCGATCCAGATCTTCAACTGGACCAGCCGCCCGGACACGGCGTTCCAGGCCAACGCGTCGGCCGCGGCGCTGGTCCTGGTCGCGATGACCCTGCTGATGAACGGGCTCGCGATCTGGATCCGCTACCGCCTGCGCAGAAACCTCAAGTGGTAACCCACCGGACCGGCCCCGACCCATGGCGACCAAGGCACCCAAACCCGACCTCTCGACGCTGCCGGTCAAGGCCGAAGCGCGCAACCTCAACTTCTACTACGGCCAGAAGCAGGCGCTGAAGGCGATCAACCTGCCGATCTACGACCGGCGCGTGACCGCGCTGATCGGACCCTCGGGTTGCGGCAAGAGCACCTTCCTGCGCTGCTTCAACCGGATGCACGATCTCTACCCGGGCAATCGCTACGAGGGCGAGATCCGCTTCTACCCGGACGACATCAACCTGCTCGGATCGGAAGTCGATCCGATCGAGGTCCGGATGCGGCTGTCGATGGTGTTCCAGAAGCCGAATCCGTTCCCGAAGTCGATCTTCGAGAACGTCGCCTACGGCCTGCGCGTGCGTGGCGTCAACCAGCGCGCGAAACTGCTCGAGAAGGTCGAGGAGGCGCTGACCGATGCGGCGCTGTGGAACGAGGTCAAGGATCGTCTCGACGATCTCGCGGTGAACCTGTCCGGCGGCCAGCAGCAGCGCCTGTGCATCGCGCGTGCGCTGGCCGCCGATCCGGAGCTGCTGCTGTTCGACGAACCGACTTCGGCGCTCGATCCGATCGCGACCGCCAGCATCGAGGAGCTGATCCACGAACTGAAGGACAAGGTCACGATCCTGATCGTGACCCACAACATGCAGCAGGCGGCGCGGGTGTCGGATTTCACCGCGTACATGTACCTCGGCGACCTGATCGAGTTCGGTTGGACCGACGACCTGTTCTTCCGACCGAAGAACAAGCAGACCGAGGACTACATCACCGGCCGCTTCGGCTGAACCGGTGACCACCACGCGCGGCCGGTCCCGTCCACTGCCGCGGCCCGCCGGCTAACCTTGACCCGCGGCAGTCGGCGCCCGACCCCGGAGCCATCCGATGAACACCACCGAACACACCCTCAAGCAGTACGACGCCGATCTCTCGGCCCTGCGCTCGCGGATCGTCGAGATGGGGACGCTGGTCGAGGAGCAGCTGCGACTTGCGGTCGAGGCGTTGACCCAGGGACGCAGCCAACTGGCCGAGACCGTGATCGCCAACGATGCGCGCGTCAACGAGTTCGAGAGCGCGATCGACGACGACTGCGCGCATCTGATCGCGCGCCGTCAGCCGGCGGCCGGCGACCTGCGGATGGTCTTCGGCATCTCGAAGATGGTCACCGACCTCGAGCGGATCGGCGACAAGGCGCGCAAGGTCGCTTGGCTCGCCGGCGCGATCCGTTCGAGCGCGATGGCCGACCCGGCCTGGCTCGAGCAGACCCAGCGCGCCGGTGACGAGGCCCGCTCGCTACTGCGGCAGGCGATCGGCGCCTTTGCGCGGGGCGAGGTCGACGTCGCGGTCGACGTGCTGCGCTCGGCCCACAAGATGGCGGCCCTGACCGGTGCATCGAGCAGCCATATCGTGCGCAAGATCAGCGAGAATCCGAGCGAGGTCGCCGTGCTGCTCGACATGCTGGCGGTGACCAAGGCGATCGACCGCGCCGCGGACCACGCATTCAACATCGCCGAGCACCTGATCTACATCGTGCAGGGCACCGACGTGCGCCACGCGACGCTCGACCAGATCGAGCGCGACGCGCTGCAGCGCTGATCGCTTCGCCCCGCCGCGATCACGCGGGCGCGGGCGTCTTGTGCCGGTAGCGGCAGAGATCGCGAACCACGCACTTCGGGCATTCGGGCTTGCGCGCCTTGCAGACGTAGCGGCCGTGCAGGATCAGCCAGTGGTGGGCGTCCTTCAGGTACTCGGGCGGCACGCGCGCGAGCAGGGCCTTCTCGACCGCAAGCGGAGTCCTGCCCGGCGCGAGCCCGGTGCGGTTCGCGACGCGGAAGATGTGGGTGTCGACCGCCATCGTCGGTTCGCCGAAGGCGGTGTTCAGCACCACGTTCGCGGTCTTGCGACCGACGCCGGGTAGCGCCTCCAGCGATGCGCGGTCGCGCGGCACCTCGCCAGCGTGACGCTCGAGCAGGATCCGGCACAGCTCGATCAGGTGCTTGGCCTTGCTATTGTAGAGCCCGATCGTGCCGATGTACGACTTGAGCCCTTCGAGGCCGAGGTCGAGGATCGCCTGCGGCGTATTGGCGACCGGGAACAGCCGCCGCGTCGCCTTGTTGACGCCGACGTCGGTCGCCTGGGCCGAGAGCACGACCGCGACCAGCAGTTCGAACGGCGTCGAGTACTCGAGTTCGGTCGTCGGCGTCGGGTCGAGCGATTTCAGGCGGGCGAAGAACACGGCGCGCTCGGCCGCCGGCATGCCGCCGCGTGGGACGCGTGCGGCCATCTCAGCCCGTCCTGCCCATCGCCTCGCGGCGGGCGCGCGCACGCG
>PVBP01000092.1 GCA_002995625.1 Lysobacteraceae bacterium
AGGCCCGGCGGCAGCAGGTCGAGTCGCTGCGACGGGCACTCGGCCTCGCGCTGTCCGGCCGGCTGCAGGCCGACCGCGGCCGTCTCGCGGCGCTCGGCCGCACGCTGCATGCGGTCGGCCCGCTGGCGACCCTCGATCGCGGCTACGCGATCGTCGTCGACGCGGCGAGCGGCCAGATCATCCGCCACGCGATCGACCTGGGACCACGCCGGATGGTGCGCGTGCGCTTCGCCGACGGCGAGGCCTCCGGCACGCTCGCACCCGGGGTGCCAGCGGCCTGAGCCGTCGCGGCGCACGGCTCGAGGCCGCCCCGGCCGCGGCGCGCGCGAGCCGCGCTACGCCTGCCGCGTTCGATGGCATAGTCCCCGCATGACCGAAACGCCGCCCGCCCCGCCCGTTCCCAAGCGACTGGTCGTCGTCACCGGGCTCTCCGGCTCGGGCAAGACCGTGGTCCTGCGCACGCTCGAGGACCTCGGCTACTACTGCGTCGACAACCTGCCGGTCGCGCTGCTGCGGGACTTCGTCCGCGCGGTCGACGCCGGCGACGCCGCGCCGGGCCGCCGGCTCGCGATCGGCGTCGACGTCCGCAACCGCTCCGGCGACCTCGACCAGCTGCCGGCCATGCTGTCGCGACTCGCCGCCGACGGCGTCGCCTGGGAGCTGGTGTTCCTCGACGCGCGCGACGAGGTGCTGCTCAAGCGCTTCGCCGACACGCGCCGCCGGCACCCGCTGTCGCTCGGCCGGCTGACGCTCGCCGACGCGCTGGCCGAGGAGCGACGGCTGCTGCGGCCGCTGGTCGCGATCGCCGACCGCGTGATCGACTCGAGCCAGCTCAACGTCCACCAGCTTCGACGGCTGATCGCGACCGAGGTCGCCGTCTCCGGACAGCCCGGGGTCTCGCTGCTGCTCGAATCCTTCGCCTACCGCCGCGGCGTGCCGGCCGACGCGGACTTCGTGTTCGATGCGCGGTGCCTGCCCAATCCGCACTGGGAGCCGGCGCTGCGGCCGCTGTCGGGCCGCGACCCCGCGGTCCGGGAGTGGTTCGACATCCACGCCGACGTCGGGTCCTATCTCGCCGACATGCGCGGCTTTCTCGACCGCTGGCTGCCGCGCTTCGCCGCCGAGCAGCGCAGCTACATCACGGTCGCGATCGGCTGCACCGGCGGGCGCCACCGCTCGGTGTACCTGGTCGAGCGCCTCGCCGCCGGTCTGCGCGAGTCGCGCGGCGACGTCTTCACCTTCCACCGCGAGCTCGAGTGAGATGGCGGTCGGCGTCCTGCTGCTGACCCATGCGAACGTCGGCGAGCCGCTGCTCGAGGCCGCGACGGCGGTCCTCGGGCCGCTGCCGCTGCGCACCGCGTGCGCGGGGTACCGAAACGGCGACGACCGGACCGCCTTCGAGCACGGCGCGGCCCGCGCGATGCGATCGCTCGACGACGGCGATGGCGTGCTGGTGCTGACCGATCTCTACGGATCGACGCCGAGCAATTCCGCCGCCGCGATCGCGCAGCAGGGCACCCGCGTCCGGCGCGTTTCGGGCCTGTCGCTGCCGATGCTGCTGCGGGTCATGAACTATCCGGAGCAGTCGCTCGACGAACTGGCGCTGACCGCCGCCGGCGGTGGCCGCAACGGGATCGTGATCGACCAGGCATGAGCGAGCGCGAACTGCCCGTCGTCAACCGGCTGGGCCTGCACGCGCGCGCCGCGGCGAAGGTCGTGCAGTGCCTCGGCGGCTTCGAAAGCCGGGTCCTGCTGGGCTTCCGGGGGCGCGAGGTCAACGCCAAGAGCATCATGGGGCTGATGCTGCTGGCCGCGCCGCAGGGATCGGTGATCGTCGCCCGCGCCGATGGCCCCGATGCGGAGGCCGCGCTCGACGCGCTCGCCGACCTGTTCGCGAACCGTTTCGGGGAGCCGGACTGATGCCCCGGCGCGAGCTGCGCGGCGAGGGCACCGCGCGCGGCGCGGCGATCGGGACTGCGCGCGTCCGCTATCCGCTCGATTTCTCGGTCGATCCGGCGCCGGTCGCGCGCCACGAGGTCCCGGCCGAACTCGCCCGGGTCGCCGCCGCGATCGCCGGGGCGCGCTCCGAACTCGACGCGGTGCGGCGCCGCCTGCGGGGTCCGCTCCGGCGCGAGATCGGCGAGTTCCTCGACGCCCATGCGCTGATCCTCGACGACCCCGAGTTCGCCGACGGGATCCGCGCCGGCATCGTCGAACGCCGGCTCAACGCCGAGGCCGCGCTCAAGGCCCACCGCGACCAGCTGCGCGCGGCCTTCGAGGCGATCGACGATCCGTACCTCCGCAGCCGCGGCGAGGACGTCGAACAGGTCGTCGGTCGCGTGTTCGCGGCGCTCAAGCGCGGGCCCGGCGAGGCACGCCGGCCGCGCGCGCCGGCGGCCGGCGTGGTGCTGGTCGCCGACTCGGTCGCGCCCGACGAGATCGAAGGCTGGCAGGCGCAGGGGCTCGCGGCGCTGGTCGTCACCCGCGCCTCGGTGTGGTCGCACGCGACGATCCTCGCCCGCGCCCTGCGACTGCCGATGCTGGTCGCCGGACGCGAGGTCTTCGACCTGGTCCGGGACGGCGATCCGGTGCTGGTCGACGCCGATGCGGGGATCATCATCGCCGAGCCGGACACGCTCGACCATGCCCGGCTGCGCGAGCGGCAGCGCGCGAACGAGCGCCGTGCGCGGGCCCGCGCGCGACTGCGCACCGCGGAAACCCGCACCCGCGACGGACTCGCGGTGCGCCTGTGGGCGAACGCCGAGCACGACGACGACATCGCGCTGGCGCGCCGGCTCGGCGCCGCCGGAATCGGCCTCTACCGCACCGAATTCCTGCACGCCGGCCCGGGCGCCGATACGGGCGAGGAGGCCCAGTTCCGCGCGTATCGCGACGCGGTGCTCGCGATGGGCGGGCGCCCGGTCACGCTGCGCACGCTCGACGTCGGAGGCGACAAGGGCGCCTCCGGACCCGGTGGC
Source organism: Lysobacteraceae bacterium (assembly GCA_002995625.1). Classification (GTDB taxonomy): domain Bacteria; phylum Pseudomonadota; class Gammaproteobacteria; order Xanthomonadales; family Ahniellaceae; genus UDEA-SF1. Next base: position 2,979 of record PVBP01000092.1, read on the forward strand.
GGGGAGAATCCGGCGCTGGGCCTGCGCGGGCTGCGGCTGTCGCTGTCCCAGCCGGCCGGCTTCGCGGTCCAGCTGCGGGCGATGCTGCGCGCCTCGGCCTACGGACCGGTCCGGATCCTGTTCCCGATGGTCACGAGCCTCGAGGAGGCCGAACGGGCGCTCGCGATCGTCGAGGCCTGCCGCGCCGAGCTGCGGCTCGCCCGGATCGACTTCGACGAGGACACGCCGGTCGGCGCGATGGTCGAGGTGCCGGCGGCGGCGCTGATCGCCGATCGGCTCGCGCGGACCTTCGACTTCCTCGCGCTCGGTTCGAACGACCTCGTCCAGTACACGCTGGCCGCCGATCGCAATGACGCCGCGGTGGCGTCGAGCTACGACCCGCTGCACCCGGCCGTGCTGGCGCTGCTGACGATGACCCTCGACCACGCCCGGCGCGCGCGCACGCCGCTGACGCTGTGCGGCGAGCTGGCCGCCGATCCGCGCGCGACCGCATTGCTGCTGGGCCTCGGCTTCACCGACCTCAGCATGCATCCGAACGCGCTGCTGGAGGTCCGCGAGCGCGTGCTCGCGCTGCACGCGGGCGCGCTGCGCAAGCGCGTGCGGCGGCTGGTCGCCGCCGGCGAGACGCGCAGCCTGCTCGACGAAGCGTGCAGCTGACCGGTGGCTCGGCCAGGGCGTCGCGGCCCGGCGATCCAGCCCCTACCATCGCCGCCCTGCCGACGGAGCCCACGATGCTCGAGATCCACCGCCTGACCTCGCGCGAGGCCTTCTTCGCGCCGGAGATCGACCGGTTGCGGGCCGAGTGGGCCGCGGACGACGCGCGCACGGCCGCGTCGCTCGACGGGGCGGACGCCCTCGACGGCGATTGCGCGCTCTGCGCCCAGCCGACGCGCTTCGCCCTGGTCGGCGGCGCCGAGCCGAACTGGAGGGAGTCCCAGACCTGCGCCCACTGCGGCCTGATCAGCCGCGTGCGCTTCGCGTTCCAGCTGGCGGACCTCCGCGCGCTGCGCCGGGGCGGCGCGATCTACCTGACCGAGCAGACCACGCCCGCCTACTTCTGGCTGCTGAAGGCCGGTTTCGATGCGACCGGCAGCGAGTACGTCGAGGATCCGGCGCGGCGCGAGATGCTGTCGGACTACATCCGGACGATGACCGGCGGCCTCGAGCGCCGCCTGCGCCACGAGGACGTCACCCGGCTCGGGTTTCCCGACGCACGCTTCGACCGGCTGTTCTCGTTCGACGTGCTCGAACACGTGCCCGACCATCGCGCCGCGCTGCGCGAGTTCGCGCGGGTGCTGCGACCCGGCGGGCTCGCGATCGTCACCGTGCCGTTCGACGTCAACGCCTCGGCCTCGCTGCGGCGCGCCTCGATCGGCCCCGACGGCCGCGTCGTCCACCATGTCGAACCCGAGTATCACGGCGACCCGGTGGCCGACGCCGGATGCCTTGCCTTCCACACGTTCAGCTGGGACCTGCTCGAGGACTTCCGCGCGGCCGGGTTCGACGCGGTCGAGCTCGCGCTCGGCCGCGATGCCCGGGGCGGCCTGCGCGGGCTGCAGCTCGCGATCGTCGCCTCGCGGCGCGCCCGCTGAGTCGCCGATCCGGCGCCGGGCCGCGGTTCCGCGATAATCGGCGGCCTCGTCCCGGAGCGCCGCGATGGCCGAACATTCCCGCGCCGACCACGCTGCGCGGCAGCTGAAGCTCCTGTCGCAGGCGCTCGACTCCGGCCGGCTCGGCCCGGTGCGGCGCCTCGTCAACACGCTCGCGCCGGCCGAGATCGCGACCCTGCTCGAGACGCTGCCGCGCGACCAGCGGCTGATCGTCTGGGGCCTGGTCGATCCCGAGGACGACGGCGAGGTGCTGGTCCACGTCAACGACGAGGTCCGCGACACGCTGATCTCGGACATGGACACCGACGAACTCGTCGCCGCGGCCGAGACGCTCGACGTCGACGACCTCGCCGACCTGATCGAGGACCTGCCGGACCACCTCGTCGACGAGGTGCTGCGGGCGATGGACCGCGAGAACCGCGAGCGCGTCGAGCAGGTGCTCTCGTACCCGGAGGGCACCGCCGGGCGGCTGATGAACCCGGACCTGGTGACGGTCCGCGCCGACGTGACCGTCGACGTCGTGCTGCGCTACCTGCGGATGCGCGAGGAGCTGCCGACCAACACCAACCACCTCTACGTCGTCAGCCGGCGCAACCAGTACCTCGGACGGGTGTCGCTCGGCACGCTGGTGACCGCGAATCCGGACGCGCGGATCGGCGAGCTGATGGACACCGAGGTCGCGCCGATCCGCGCCGACACCGAGGCCGGCGAGGTCGCGCGCCACTTCGCCGACCACGACCTGATCAGCGCCCCGGTGGTCGACGCCAGCAACGTCCTGCTCGGCCGGATCACGGTCGACGACGTGGTCGACGTGATCCGCGAGGAGGCCGAGGAGACGGTCCGCGGCATGGCCGGCCTCCCGGCCGACGAGGAGCTGTTCACGCCGCCGGTCCGCGCAATGCGCCGGCGCGCGATCTGGCTCGGCATCAACCTCGTCACCGCCTTCCTCGCGGCCAGCGTGATCGGCCGCTTCGAGGAGGTGCTCGACCAGATCGTCGCGCTCGCGGTGCTGATGCCGATCACCGCCAGCATGGGCGGCAACGCCGGGCTCCAGGCGATGACGCTGACCGTCCGCGGGCTCGCGCTGAAGCAGCTGGTCGGCGGCAACGTCCGCGTGCTGCTCGCCAAGGAAGTCTTCGTCGGGCTGATGAACGGCGTGTTCTGGGCGAGCGTCGTCGCGACCGCGGCCTACCTGTGGTTCGGCAACCCGCTGATTTCGACCGCGATCGGCGGCGCGATGGTCGCGAACCTGTTCTTCGCCGCGCTCGCCGGGGTGCTGGTTCCGGTGGTGCTGCACCGGATGGACATCGACCCCGCGATCGCCGGCAGCGTGATCGTCACGACGATCACCGACGTGATGGGCTTCTTCGCGTTCCTCGGCCTCGGCACCCTGCTGCTGCTGCGCTGACCGACGTCCGCCGCGCGCGATCGTCAGCCGGCGCGCCGCCAGCGCACCGGCACCAGGCGGCAGACCGAGGCGCGGACGTGCATCGGCAGCTCGGCGGCGGTGCCGTCGGGCCATGCGAGCGCGAGTTCGACGCGATCGATCGCGGCCGGTACGAAGATCCGCGCGAGCCGCGACTCGGCCTGCGCGACGATGAAGGATTCCGCGGCCTCGCCGGCCGCGAGTCGAACCCGGTACACGCCGGCCTCGCTCGGAACCGTGTAGAGGCGCAGCAGCAGGATGCCGTCCTCCGCGCGCGGCGGCAGCCGGATCGAAGCGTGCGCGGCGCGGTTCATCTCGACGTGCACGCCGTTGCCCTCGGTGTACAGCTGCCAGTCCTCGGGCGGGAACACCGCCGCCAGCGCCTCCGCGGCGGCGGGCTCGATCGTCGGCAGCAGCACGCGATCGAGGCCGATCTCGACCGCGGCGTCGCGCGGCAGGTCGATCCGGATCCCGCGGTCCAGCGGAAGTTCGCGACGGAAGGCGTCCCCGGCCGCGGCCCGGCCGTTCCCCGCCTTGCGCACGAGCGCGCGCAGGGCGGCGCCGAAGGCGTCCGCGCGCCGGCGCTGGCGCTCGCCGGGGTCGCGCGCCGCGGCGATCCAGCCGGACAGTTCCCGCGCCCGCGCCAGCAGGGCCTCGACCTCGGCAGCGTCGGGCAGCGAGAAGCCGAGGCTCGCCGCGCGCTCGTCGAGCAGCGGTGCGGCCGCGGCCAGGGCGCGCTCGAGCAGGTCATGCGCGACCGCCGGTCCGGAACCGCTCCCGGCCTCGACCGCCGATTCGAATCCGCTGACCACCGGCGTGAGTTCCCAGCCGAGCCGTTCGTGGCCGGCCACGGATTCCTCCCAGACCGCGAGCGGGATCCGGTCATTCTCGACCATGCCGAACAGCGCCTCGGGACGCGAGCCGAGGAACGGCGAGGACACGACGTGCAGCGCGCCGTGGTCGGACAGCGCGCGCTCGAACGGGGTATACGACTCGGCGCGATTCGAACGGAAGCGGTACAGGCACAGCCGCCCGCCGACCGGCTCGTTGTCGAGCATCAGGAGGCCACCCGGCCTGAGCACGCGCAGCATCTCGGCGACCACGCGTTCCGGCCGCCAGGTGTGGTGCACGGCCGAAGCGATGAAGACCACGTCGAACCAGTCGTCCCGATACGGTAGGTCGTGGAAATCGCCCGCGGTCCCGACCGCCTCGCCGGCGACGCCCGCCTCGCGGGCGAGCCGCGCGGCGGTCCGCAGCGAATCGGGCGAGATGTCGAAGGCGTGCGCCTGCGCGCCGAACTCGGCGGCGACCTGCTGCGCGGTGTAGTGGCAGTACGGCGCGACCTCGAGGAAGCGCAGCGGCCGGCCGGGTTCGCGCGCGAGCAGGCTGTCGATGGCCATCCGCACCCGCGCCGTGTGCTCGGCCGTCATCGCCGCGATCGACGGATCGACCGTGATCTCGTGCCACGCGATCTCGCCGAGCTGCGCGGCGTAGACGGCGTTGGCGGCGTCGAAGAGCGGATGCGGCCGAGTCGAAGTCACGGGGTCCCCCTCAGGATGGGTCGGCGCGTGCCGGAGTCTCGTCAGCCGCTGCCGAGGGCACGTGCCGCGACCTGTTCGTCGACCGTCAGCGCGACCTTGTCCCGGAGGTAGACCGGCCGCGCGCGCGCGGCATCCTGCGCACGCCCGGCCGCAAGCTCGCGCGCCGCGAGCCGCGCGAGGTCGCCGGCCCGTGGCAGCGCGTCGCCATCGTCTGCGACCGGGGAACGGCCCCACGACGCGAGCAGGACATCGCGATGGGCGTCCCAGCCGCTGCCGACCGCGACGAAGGGGCCGTCCGGCGCCGCGACCACGCCGGGCGGCAGCACGCGCTCGTCGCCGAGCGGCCTGACGAGACCCTCGTCGTCGACGGCGAAGGCGCCGGCGTAGACCTCGCCCATCCGGGCATCGATCAGCGCCAGCACCCGATCGCCGGGGGCGACGCGGCGCGCGACCGCGCCCTGCGCGAGCGTTGCCAGCGTCGAGACCGGCACCACCGGCCTGTCGGCGCCGAGCGCGAGCCCCTGCGCGATCGCGATCGCCAGCCGCACGCCGGTGAACGCGCCCGGGCCACGTCCGAACGCGATCGCATCGACGTCGCGCAGTGCGAGCCCGGCCTCGGCCAGCACCGACCCGACCATCGGCAGCACGAGTTCGGCGTGACGGCGCGGCGCGATCTCGAAGCGCTCGCGCAGGCGCCCGCCGCGGCCTTCGGCGGTCGCGTCGACGATCAACGCGACCGAACAGGCCTCGGTCGTGGTGTCGAGGGCAAGGACATGCATCGCGCGATTGTCTCACGCGACCGACGGCGCGGCCGGAGCGGATGCCGGCCGCTGCGTGTCGAGCCGATACCAGTCGATCCGGCGCGTCAGCGCCATCGCACCCGCGACCATCGCGAGCACGCCGATCGCGCCGATCAGCAGCGCGTGGTCCTCGCTGACCACCATCATGTGCAGGAATCCGTACAGCGCGGCCAGCCAAGCCGCCATCGCGAACCCCGCCCGGCGCCCGCCGAAGGCGCTCGCCGCGTAGGCGCCGTTGATCGCGACCAGCGCGAGCGCCGACAGCCACCACGCGGGGCCAAAGCCGATGTGCTCGGACAGCGCCAGCAGCAGCACGAAGAACACCGCGAGCGAGGCGCCGACCAGGAGATACTGGACCGGATGCACGCGCCGACCGGACAGCACCTCGGCGAGGAAGGCGAGGCCGAAGGTCAGGCCGATGAACAGCAGGCCATACTTGAGGCTGCGCTCGTTGAGCCGGTAGATCGATCCCGGGTCGTGCAGCACGACGCCGAAACGGCTGGCCTCGAACGGGATCGACAGCGTCTCGCGCTCGCTCCAGTGGGCCGGGATCCGGCGGTTGACGCCGAGCACCGACCACTGCGCCACGAAGCCGTCGGCGCGGACCTCGCGCGCGACCGGCAGGAAGGCACCGGCGAACGACGGCGCCGGCCAGCCACCTGCCAGCCGGACCTCGGTCGCCGACGCGAGCGGCGTGAACCACAGCTCACGGGTGCCGGAGACCTCGAGCGTCAGCCGCACCGGCAGGCGTTCGGGCAGCGCGTCGCGGCCGGCAAGCCGCAGCACCAGGCGCTCGCCGCCGACGATCGGCGTCGCCGCGGCCTCGGGCTCGAGGCGCTGGCCCTCGATCACGACCGGGCCGATCGCGCGCACGCCGCGCAGGTCCTCGATCGGCCATTCGAGCCGGAACGAGCCGGGGATCGGATTCGCGCGCTCGCGCAGGCCCGCCTCGGGCGCGAAGTCGGCCTCGATCCCGAGTTCGACCCGGTAAACCGGAACGCGGAAGATGCCGCGCTGGCGTTCCTCGACGTGGGCGGTCGCGACCATCCGGGCCGTGCGCGGCGCAAGATGGTGCGCGACGCGGTGCAGTCGGTCCGCCGGATGGACCCGGCCGTATTCCTCCCACACCAGCAGCGGCGGCGCCAGCGTCTGCGCGCGGCCCTGGGCCTCGGCGATCGCCGATTCGGCCTCGGCAAGCCGCCCTCGCCGCTCGCCGACCAGCGCGGCGGTCAGCAGCAGCGGAACGCCCATCGCGAGCGCGAGCAGCGCGACACCGACGAGTTTCAGGGTGGTCGAGGGGAAGGCCATGCGCCGTCTCCGGATGCGGGGGAGCGCGCAGCCTCGGCGACGGAACGGCCAGTCCGGGGCGGGGAATGCGGCGCCCGTCGGGCGCGATCGGGCGGCGCTCGGGCATCCGGTCGCGCCGCGGCGGCCGCGATTCCTCGACCGGCAGCCCGGCGTCGGCCTCACGCAGGAAGCCGGTGATCTGTTTCTCGCTGCAGCGCTTCTTCATCGGTCCGATCTCCGTCTCGGGTTGATCGGACGCGAGGCCTGACTGCTGCGAATCCCCGGGGGGCAGCGCAGCAGCCACTGGTGTCGAGCGTCACCTGGCTGCCGTTCGGCCCGGCGCGTGAAATCACCTATCCGCATCGGACGCAGACGCGCCGCTACGACCTCAACTATGCAATCGACGCGATCTATGCTACCGGCGGCCTGACACTGGACTTCGCGGTCGACGTGCTTGGCAATCCGACGGCGGTGGCCACGAGCCTCGGCGGA
>PVBP01000093.1 GCA_002995625.1 Lysobacteraceae bacterium
GCCGGGCGCCGGCGGCGCTGGGCCGCGGTCAACCTCGCGCTGTGCTTCCCCGAGCTCGACGCGGCCGCGCGGCGGCGTCTGCTGCGAGCCAACTTCCGCTCGCTCGGCATCGGCCTCGTCGAGTTCGCGCGCGCCTGGTGGGGGCCGCTCGGGTCGCTCGCCGCGCGCTCAACGCTCGTCGGCGTCGAGCGCCTCGAGGCCGCGCGCGCCGAAGGCCGCGGCGTGATCCTGCTGTCGGGCCACTTCCACACGCTCGAGATCTGCGGGCGGATCCTGACCACGCGCGTGCCGGTCGCGGGGCTCTACCGGCGTCATCGCGATCCGGTGATGGAGTGGGCCGTCCGCCAGGGCCGCCTGCGCTATGCGAGCGCCATGTTCGCGCGCGAGGAGCTGCGCCCGGCGGTGCGGCACCTCAAGGCCGGCGGCGTGCTCTGGTATGCGCCCGACCAGGACATGCTCGGGCGCGAGGCGGTGTTCGCGCCGTTCTTCGGCGTCCCGGCGCAGACGATCACCGCGACCCACCAGCTCGCGAGGCTCGCCGGCGCGCGCGTGTTCGGCTTCTTCCATCGCCGACGCGCGGACGGGCCGGGCTACGAGATCCGGATCGAGGGTCCGCTCGCGGACTTTCCCGGCGCCGACGCGGCGACGGACGCGGCGCGCGTCAATGCGCTGGTGGAGTCCATGGTGCGCGAGGCGCCGGCCGAGTACCTGTGGGTCCACCGCCGCTTCAAGCGCCGTCCCGACGGCGCGGCCACGCCCTACGACTGATCCGGACGGGTCCGGGCGCGGGCCCGCGCCTCGACCAGCTTCGCGTACTTCAGGAACACGTAGAACGCGTCGATCACGCAGCCGATGAAGCCGGCCCAGCCGGCCAGGAACTTGCGCTTCAGCACGTAGCTGCGGAAGAAGTGCCACGGCGGCTGCGCGATCATCCGGAGCGCCGGCCAGCGGTAGCGCGGCCGCCCGAGCCGGTGCGCCACCATGCCGCTCGAATAGCGGTTGACCTTGTCGACCTTGGTCGCGATGTCGGGCTCGCCCCAGTGCAGGAAGGTGGCGTCGAGCGCCTCGACCCGGCCATCGACGATCGGCGCCGCATGGATCGGATCCTCGCTGAAGCGCACGCGCTCGCGGTCGAACAGCCGCAGCATCGGGTTGTGCCGGGCGTGGCGCGCCTGCAGGCGCCAGAACAGCTGCTCGCGGCGATAGAGGGTCCAGCCGTCGGCGCGCGGGTCGGCGAGCGCGCGCTCGATCGCCGCGCGCGCCTCGGCGGTCAGCGCCTCGTCGGCATCGAGCAGCAGCACGTGGCGATGGCTGGCCAGGCGGATCGCGGCCTGCTTCTGCGGCCCGTAGCCGGCGAACGGCCGGACCTCGACGCGGGCGCCGTGGCGGCGGGCGATCGCGACGCTGTCGTCGGCGCTGCCCGAATCGAGCACGACGATCTCGTCGGCGAAGGCCGCGGATGCGAGGCAGCGATCGAGCGTCGCCGCGTTGTCGCGCGTCGTGACGACCAGCGTGAACGGCGCGCGCGCCATCAGCCGCCGTCCTTCGGCCGCTCCGAGAGCCCCGCGCACCAGATCGCGAGCAGCCACCAGAACAGGAGCCCCCAGAAGCTCGAGTAGAACGCGAAGTGGGTGTTGAGCGGGAAGGTCATCGCGAGCAGCGCGAGCCCGGGCGCGAACGCCCGGTCGCGTGCCGCGCGCGAGGCGAGCCACCAGGAACGGATCGCGACCAGCAGCCCGGCCAGCCACAGGCCGAGGCCGAAGGCGCCGGTCTCGGCGGCGACCTCGAGGACCAGGTGGTGCGGGTGCATCGCGCCTTCGCGACCGTCGGCCGAGACCCAGGGATCACCGGGCGCCGCGTGGGCCGGGTATGCGTACCGGAAGCCGCGGATCCCGACGCCGTTCCACGGATGCGCCAGCGCCATCCGCGCCGCCGTCTCCCAGATCGGCAGGCGGCCCGCCAGCGCATGGTCGATCGTCGCGCGGGTGCCGCCGCCGAGCGCCAGCGTGCGCTCGACGCGTTCCTCGAACAGCGGGCTGATCCGGTAGGCCGCAAGGCCGACGGCGGTTCCGGCGACGAGGCTTGCGACGAGCCATGCGACGAAATGCGCCGGCCGCACCGCAACCCGCCACAGCATCACCAGCGTCACCAGCGCATACATGATCCAGCCGGCGCGCGCGCCGGCCAGCAGGATCGCGACCGCGAGCAGCAGCCAGACCAGCGCGAACGCGACCCGGCCAAGCCGGCGACGGGCCTCGTCGAGCAGGATCGGCGACAGCACCGCGAGCACCGGTCCGAGCTTCAGGTTCCCGTCGCCGAAGACGCCGCTGACCCGGTCGCCCTCGAGGCTGCCCGCAAGCCCGACACCGGTGAGGCCCTGCACCCACGCATCGAGCGCCCACAGCCCGACGACGACCGCCGACGCGCCGAGCACCCGCCAGTACAGCGCCGTCCGCTCGCGCAGCAGCAGGACCGCCATCAGCGCGAACGGCAGGAAGCGCAGGTCCGCGAGCGCCGAGATCGCGCTGCGGCGCGGCTCGACCGCATCGATGACCGACAGCCAGGCCGGCAGCGCGTACGCGGCGAACAGCGCGACCAGCAGCACGACTGCCGGCGCCCGCAGCGGTCGCCAGCCGTCGCGCAGCAGCAGGGTCGCGGTGAGCACGATGCCCGCCAGCACCGCCGCCTCCGACAGGCGCCCGAGTGGCAGCAGCACGATCGCCGCGACCATCACCGCCGCGCCGGCGATCGCGAGCCGGGGCGCCGGGGCGCCCGCTCCGCTGGCGGCGGTCGCAGTCATGGCGAGGCGGCGGCCCGGTGGGCGGTCAGCGATTCGTAGAGCGCGAGCGTGGCGTCCTGCATCGCGGCAAGGGTATAGCGCGCCGGGATCGCTGCCGTGTGCCGACGACCGATCAGCCGGGCGGCGCGCGCGGCGAGACCATCGAGGTCGCCCGGTGCCGCGGCGCCGTCGGGTTGAAGCTCCGCCAGCAGCTCGCCGACGCCGCCATGGGCATAGCCTGCGACCGGCGTGCCGACCGCGAGCGCCTCGACCACGGTGCGGCCGAAGGATTCGGGCTTCGCCGACACCTGCAGCACGAGGTCGGCGCCCGCGAGCAGCTCGCGCATGTCGGCCCGCGGCGGCGAGAACGCGACCCGGTCTGCGGCGCCGATCGCGCGCGCGAGCCGCTCGAGCTCGGCGCGGTAGGCCTCGCGGCCCGGCTCGACGACACCGGCCAGCAGCAGGCCCGCATCGAGGCCGTGGCCCGAACGCAGGCGCGCGATGAGCCGGATCGCCTCGGCGTGGTTCTTGAGCCGGGTGCCGCGCGCCGGCAGCACGACGAGGCAACGTCCCGCCAGCTTCGGAAACTCCACGTCGAGCGCCGCACGCCAGGTCGCAGCCGGCCGGAAGCCCGGTGGGAACTCGGCGCGATCGATGCCGCGCGGGATCACGACCAGCCGCTCGGCCGGCGTGGCCGGCCAGTGCGCGAGCACGTGGCGCCGCGCGCATTCCGACACGCAGACCACGCGCTCGCCGCGCGTCATGATGCCGCTCCACCAGCCCGGCGAGTTGAGGCCGTGGACCGTGGTCACGAAGCCCGGTCGGGGCGCCGGCATGCCATGGAGCGCGCGCCACGCGAGCCAGGCCGGCAGGCGCGAGCGCGCGTGGACGAGGTCGGCCCCGGCCTCGCGGAACAGCCGCCGCAGCGTCCCGACGTGCCGCCACGCGAGCGGCGTCTTGCGCGCGAGGTCGATGCGGACGTGCTCGGCGCCGGTGGCGGCGAGCCGCGCCTCCCACGGACCGCCGGCAGAGGCGACGATCGCGCGGTAGCCGCGCGCGACCAGCGCCTGTGCGATCTCGATCGTGCTGCGCTCGGCGCCGCCGGTCCCGAGCGCCGGGACCAGCTGGACGACGGTGAGCCGGCGGCCCATGCCGCGCCCGGGCGCCCGGTCAGTCGACGAGGACGTAGTCCGCGCCGCAGTACGGGCACTTCGCGCGGCCGCTGGCCTCGATCGGCAGGTACACGCGCGGATGCGAGTTCCAGAGACTCATGCCCGGCATCGGGCACGACAGCGGCAGGTCGGCGCGGGTCACCTCGTAGCGGTTCTCCGCGTTGGCGGGGATCGTCTTCACCGCGGTCGGGTCGGGGCGGGGCATGGGGGTCCTGACGGGGAGGTTTCCGATTCCAGAGTGTAATCGGCGCCGGCGGGACGCCATCCCGACGGCCGGCCGAAGGCGGCGCGCCGCGTCCTCTCCGATCGCCGTGCGATCGGATTTGCGCGCACGGCGCGACAGGACCCTCGCCGGCTTTGCTGGCGGTCAGGCACCCCTGGCACGACGGGTCGTGCAGATGGGTGTCGGGAAGGGCTCCGCGATTGACAGGCCGTGGGCGTTGCGCTAGGAAAGGGCGCCCAAGGGCATCACCTGACAGGGGGCATCATGTGCAAGCGGTTCTGGTCGGCATCGCTGCCACTCCTCTTCGCGATCGCGCTGCCATGGTCTGGAGCATCCGCCCAGACCTTCAGCAACACCGCGCCGATCACGATTCCCGCAGGCGCTCCGGGCACGACCGTCGGCCCGGCCAATCCGTACCCGTCGACGATCTCCGTATCGGGGCTCACCGGCACGATCACCAACATTTCGGTGGCGATCAACGGGTACGAGCACACCTTTCCGGACGACGTCGATGTGCTGCTGGTCGGGCCGGCCGGGACCGGCGCGCAAAGTGTCGTGCTGATGTCTGACGTCGGGGGAGGTGACGACATCACCGGGGTCAACCTCGTCATCCAGGACGGCTCGCCCGCGATGCCGGATAGCACGTTGCTGACCTCCGGCACCTATGGCCCAACCAACTACGGAACCGGTGATGCCTTCGCGGCTCCGGCACCGGCCGGGCCGCATGGCGCCACGTTCGCGAGCCTCGGACTCATTGGCGGCCCGGCGAGCGCGGCCAACGGTACGTGGTCCCTCTATGTCGTCGACGATGCAAGCTTAGACGTGGGCGCCTTCACCGGTGGATGGTCGATCACGTTCACGACCGGCGCTCCGAACGTCCCGCCGCAGTTCGGCTACACGCCGGCGCCGAGCTCAACCGTGACCGCGACCGGCGGCACCGGCATCATCGGCTCGACCTCGAACCTGTCGATCGCGGTCTCGGTCGCGACCGCGGGTAGCGGCACCGGCGCGCCGGCGACGACGACGCTGACCTGCACCGCGCCGACCGCGCCGTTCGCGGGCTTCGGCCAGACGGTCACGGCGACCGGCTCCGGCGCGATCTCGGGCGGCCCGCTGTCGGGCACCTGCACGCGCGGGGCGACCGCGGTGACGCAGACGCTGACCTGCTCGGAGAACCAGGGCGGCACGCCGGTCGCGCGCACGTGGACCCTGAACTGCCCGGCCGGGACGGCGCCGGTCGCGACGGTGCCGGTCGACGCGACCAGCGTCTGGAGCCTGATCGCGCTGATGCTGGCGCTGTTCGGCTTCGCGGCGGTCGCGGCGCGACGGCAGGGCTGATCGGGCGGCCGGGACCGGCCCGCCGGTCCCGCCCCAGGTACGTGACGAGGGCGCCTGCGGGCGCCCTTCGTCTAGCCGGGCGGCCTCGGATCGTCCGTGGACGCACCGATCGGCCCGTTCGCTCGCTGTTCATGGTACGGTCGGATGCGGCGCGCATGTGTCGAGAGTGCTCGGTGCCCAGCGCGACCTGCCCCTATCGCACGATCGGAGATCAAGATGACCGTCCTGTCCACTGCTCCCCTGCGCCGTTCCCTCTCCCGAACCGCGCTGATCGCTCTCACCGCCGGCATCTCGCTCGGCGCGTCCTTCGCCCACGCCGCGATCGTCGACAGTGGCCCGGTCAACATTCCGATCCCGGACAACATTGACGGGGTCTACTTGAACGTCATCACCGGAGTGAGCGGGTCGACGGGCGGGAGCGTGCCCGGTTGGGACATCAACCCGTACTCGGCCACGGCGGGCGGGTTTCATCTCTGGGGTCCGACCGCAAATACCTGGTTCACTCCTGATGGCGTCATCGGCGGGAACTACAACCTGCCGGTCGGCACCGTGATCCAGGGCCCGGCGACCGCGTTCTTCAGGCCGGGTGGTGGGACGAACATCGCCCCGCAGGTTAACCTCAACAGCAGCAACAACTACTTCGGGTTCCGGTTCACGAACGAGAGCGGGAGCACGAACCACTTCGGCTACATCCAGGTCCAGTTCGGAGCCACGGCCGGCACGCGCGCGATCGTGCGCTACGTGTACGAGAGCACCCCGGACACGGCGATCACGGTCGCGCCTCCGGGGCCGCCCAATGTCCCACCGCAGTTCGGCTACACGCCGGCGCCGAGCTCAACCGTGACCGCGACCGGCGGCACCGGCATCATCGGCTCGACCTCGAACCTGTCGATCGCGGTCTCGGTCGCGACCGCGGGCAGCGGCACCGGCGCGCCGGCGACGACGACGCTGACCTGCACCGCGCCGACCGCGCCGTTCGCGGGCTTCGGCCAGACGGTCACGGCGACCGGCTCCGGCGCGATCTCGGGCGGCCCGCTGTCGGGCACCTGCACGCGCGGGGCGACCGCGGTGACGCAGACGCTGACCTGCTCGGAGAACCAGGGCGGCACGCCGGTCGCGCGCACGTGGACCCTGAACTGCCCGGCCGGGACGGCGCCGGTCGCGACGGTGCCGGTCGACGCGACCAGCGTCTGGAGCCTGATCGCGCTGATGCTGGCGCTGTTCGGCTTCGCGGCGGTCGCGGCGCGCCGGCAGGGCTGATCGGGCGGCCGGGACCGGCCCGCCGGTCCCGCACCCGACGTGTGACGGGGGCGCCTGCGGGCGCCCTTCGTCTTTTACGGGGCCGGCGCGATGGGCCCCGAAGGCCGGAACCGCGCCGCGCGGGATCCGGGGATTCAGGCTGGGCCAAGCGCCTCGTCGATGGCGCGTCGCAGCGGATCGAGCCGCGCGCCGTAGCCTCGGGCCCGGGACTCCGGCATTCGCATCGGCTGGCGGATCTGCGCCGCGCTCGCGGTGCGCACCGCGCGCTCGGTGCGATGGGTCTCGAGGCAGCGCGGATCGAACTCGAGGCCAAGGAACGCGAACAGCGCACGGGCTTCGGACTCAGGCGCCTCGACCAGCGCCTCGAGCGCCTGGACCCGGTAGTGCGACGGATGGAGTGCGGCCATGCGCTCGCCGAAGCGGCGCGCCTCGGCCAGATAACCCGCGATCCAGCCGAAGTCCTGGGCCCACGAGACGCGACCGGGAGCGAAGCGCTGCCGGAAGCAGGACCACGCGTTCTCGAGCGGGTCGCGCCGGCAGTCGATGATCCGGGCGCCGGGCAGCATCGCCCGGATCGCGCCCACGTGCAGCCAGTTCTCCGGCAGCTTGTCGGTCGAGATCGGGCGCCTCCGCCGCCAGCGCCGCGTCAGCGCGAGGTAGCGCTCGCCGAGGCGCGTCCAGTCCTCCGAGCTGGCCTCGCGCGCCCAGGCCGGATGCGGCTTGCGCCGCCGCGCGGATTCCTCGGCCAGCACCTGGTCGAGCGCGGGCAGTTCGCTTGCGCCCTCGATCGACGGATGGCCGGCCAGAACCTGCTCGACCAGTGTCGACCCCGAACGGGGCAGGCCGACCAGGAAGACGACCTCGGTTCCCTGCTGGCCGGCTCCGGCCGGCGGCGGGTCATAGGCGGCGAGGGTCGCCTCGACGCGCGCGTGGAAGGCGTCCGGCGACCACGGCTCGAATCCGCGCACGATCGCGTTCGCCGCGGACAGCACTTCGAACGCCTGATCGTGGCGGCCCCACGGCTCGAGGGCCTGCCCGAGCGCAAAGCCAAGCAGCGCGCGTTCGGCCGGCGGGCCCTCGCCGACGCGCCACTGGCGCTCGAGCGCCGAGATCTCGGCTTCGTCGAGCCGGATCGTCTTGAGGTCGGCCAGCGCCCACCACGCGCCGGCGTGGCCCGGCGTTCGGCGCACGATCGCGCGGTAGTGCTCGGCCGCCTCCGGGATCCGACCGAGCGCGGTCAGGCTGCGCGCCGCCCACAGCCGCGCGGTGGCGGCGTCGGCGCGCTGCCCGAGGATGCGGTCGGCCGCGGCGAGCGCGATCGCATGGTCGCCCTGCGAGTCCGCGACCTCCGCGACGGCGGCCAGGTCCTCGGCCCGCCCGCCCGTCCTCTCGAGCGCCGCCGCGAGAGCCGGACCGGCCGCCTCGACGTCGCCATCCTCGAAGGCGAGGCGGGCCGACTCGAGCAGGATCATCGGATCGTCGGGCCGGATCGCGACGGCCTGCGCGATCGTCGACCGGGCGTCGCCGAGCCGTCCGTTCGCGCGCTCGATGCGCGCCTGCCACAGCATCGGCTCGGGATGGGCCGGCGCGACCACGCGCGCCGCGAACACGCGCTCCGACGCCTCGGCCAATCGCCGCGCGCCATAGGCGGCCACCGCGGACCGGAGCGCCTCGGCCGCCCGACGATCGAGCTGGCGGATGCGCCGGGGGTCCAGCGCGGCGGGAAGGTTCGGCTTCACCGGCCAACGATAGCCGGGGCGGGAACCCGCCGGCCCGCTCAGTGGACCCGCTGGCTCGGCGACGGCGCCTGCGCGAGTTCCGCGATCGGCCCCGGCGCGCCGAGTTCGGCGGGCGCGTGGCGCATCCAGTCCGGCATCGGCGCGTGGACCCGGAACTCGAGCTGGTCGAGCGCGTCTCCGCCGGTGGGCATTTCGATCCTGAGCTCGTTCGCGCCCAGGTGATCGGTGCACACGCAGCGGGCGAGGATCACCTGGGCGACGCGCTCGGCGGCCGGCATCAGCAGGTGCTCCTCGCAATCGAAGTCGATCCGGCCGGGCGCCGAGAACAGCACGCGCCCGCCCAGGGCCCGGCTCGCCCCGGCCAGCAGCGAGACCAGGTCCACCGGCTGGCTGGCTTCGATCGCACGCAGCAGCGCGCCGCCGACGTGGTCCCGGACGCCACCGGCGATTCCCTCGAGATCGAGCGTCTGTCCGGCGGCCAGGAATGGCGCGAGCCGCGCCGGCGCAGCGAGGTCGAGCGAGAGCGTCAGGTGCGGCGGTGCGATCACCGCGACGCCGACGTTGAACAGCTCCCCGCGCAGGTCGTCCGGGCTGTAGCGCACCAGGAAATACGGCAGTTCGAAGTGCATCGGCGGTTCCTTTGGCGACCCGTGCCGCAGAGCTGGAGTCGCGGTGCGCCCGATTCAAGGTGCGATCGGGACGATCGCGAGGTCATTCGATCCGGCAGGCCTCCTCGAAGGAGAGTCTCGGACTGCGCGGGAACAGCGTCGCCGGATCGCCGTAACCGAGGTTGATCAGGAAGTTCGAACGCACGTGCGGTTCGCGCGCAAAGAACGCGGCATCGACCTTCGCGTGGTCGAAACCCGACATCGGCCCGCAGTCGAGCCCGAGCGCGCGCGCGGCCAGGATCAGGTAGCCGCCCTGCAGCGTGCCGTTGCGGAACGCGGCGGTGTCGGCATGCGGCTTGCCGGCGAACCAGGCGCGCGCGTCGGTGTGCGGGAACAGGTACGGCATCTTGTCGTAGAAGCGATGGTCGGTCGCGACGATCGCGGTCACCGGCGCGGCCATCGTCTTGGCGCGGTTGCCTTCATCGAGCGCGGGCTCGAGCCGGCGCTTGGCCTCGGGCGTCTTCACGAACACGATCCGCGCCGGGGAGCAGTTGGCGCTGGTCGGGGCCATCTTCGCGAGGTCCCAGAGCCGACGCAGCGTGGCCTCGTCGACCGGACGATCCAGCCACACGTTGTGGGTCCGCGCGTGGCGGAACAGGCGGTCGAGGGCGGCAGCGTCGAGCGCGTCGGTCATCGGTCGGGTCCGTGGTGGGAGACCCGGTCAGTCTAGCCCCGGGACGTCGCGGCGCCGTGGTGCCGTCCTGACGCCCCGTTCCCATCGGCCGGCAAACCGGCGATCCTCGCCGGATGGAGACACCGAGCGCCTGGGTCCTGGCCGATGCCGCCGCCGGTCATCGCCGCCAGGCCGAAGCCTTGGCCGGGGCCCTCGGCCATCCGGTCGCGCGCACGGTCGAGTGCCGGCTGCCCGTGCCGTGG
>PVBP01000094.1 GCA_002995625.1 Lysobacteraceae bacterium
GGTCGCGGTCCGCGATTTCAACGCCGTCAGCGCGCCGACCAGTCGCTGCTCGACCGGGTCGAACTCGCTGCCGAACGGCCAGGCCGGGAACAGGCCGCGGCGTTCGAACGGCGCGAGCGCGTCGGCGAGGCCCTCCGGCGTGTTGCGGCGCCAGGCGTCGGGCACCACGAAGTCCCGGCGCAGCTTGCCGGCCGCCTTGGCCTCGGCGACGAGGCCGTCGATGAAGCGCGCGTCGGTGATCGCGAGCATCCGCTCGATCACCGCCTCGTCGTGCTGGCCGCGGAGGTCGGCGATGCCGTACTCGGTCACGACCAGGTCGCGCAGGTGGCGCGGGATCGTGACGTGCCCGTAGCGGTACAGGATCGACGAGGTCACCTGCCCGGCGCTCTCGCGCGTGGCGCGGACCATGATGACCGAGCGCGCGTCCGGCAGCGCGTGCGCCATCGCGACGAAGTTGTACTGGCCGCCGACGCCGCTCACGACCCGGCCATCCTCGAGCCCGTCCGAGACCGCGGCGCCGAGCAGCGTCGCCATCATCGCGGTGTTGAAGAAGCGCGCCTGGTGGCGCTGCGCGACGTCGAGCAGCTCGCGCCCGCCGTAGAGCTCGTTGATGTCCGACACGCGGGTCATGTCGAAACCCTCGAAGTCCTCGCCGTCGAGGGTCCGGAGCCAGTCGTAGAGCTGGTGCGAGCCGAGGAAGAAGGCGCCGTGCAGATAGCGCCCGTTGCGCAGGCGGCGGCCGTCGATGGTCGCGGCGAGCGCGTGCCGGGTGGCGGGGTCGAGCAGGTCGCTCGACAGCGCGCGGCCGTCGGGCAGGCTCAGCGCACCGTCGTGGACGGCGCTGCCCTCGGGCAGGATGCCGAAGCGGACCATCCACTCGACGCTCGGCCGGTCGAGCGGGCTCGCGACCAGTCCGGCCTCGAGCAGGCGGTCCAGCGTCGACCGGTCGCAGGTCTCGCCGATCGTGCCGGCGTTCAGCAGTCGCTGAAGGCCGAGGTCGTCGAACACCCGCCGCTTCAGGATGCCGGCCCGGCGCAGGTGCATGAAGCCGTCCATCACCATCTCGCTGGCGCCGTAGAGGCCGCGCTCGAACGGGGCCTCGCCCCCGCAGTCGTCGACCACCGCGGGTGGCGGCGCCAGCCGCCCGACCGCCCCGCGCCAGCTTGCGTTGTCCTCGTGGCGGAGCTTCAGCGCATGGACCAGCGCATCCGACAGCGCGCCGATGCCGATCTGCAGCGTCCCGCCGTCCCGGACCAGGCGCGAGGCGTGCAGACCCAGCGCGAACTCCTCGCGTGCGACCGCGCCGCGCGGCAGCGCGAACAGGCGGTGCGGTTCGACCGGCTCCTCGACCAGCAGGTCCGGGAAATCCGGCGCGAGTTCGGCGTGATTGCCGATGAAGGGCATCCGCGGATGCACGACGAACACGACATACGGGCGCGTCCGGCCCGCCGCGTGCATCCGGTCGAGCAGGTCGAGCGTGACGTCGGTGTTCGACGACAGGCTCAGCCGGTCGCCGCGGCGCGCGACCTGCTGGATCAGCAGGTTGACGCCGCGCCCGGCGAGATCCCGCGCGACATGCGTGTAGTTGATGCTGGCGTAGTGTCGTTGGGCGTCCTCGACGCCGAGCCAGGCGCCGGACTGCAGGTAGAACTCGTGGACCTTGACGTTCGGCGGCAGGCCCGCGCCCTTGAGGTCTCGGACGTAGTCGAGGTCGGGGTAGTCGGCGCCGAAATGGCGCTCGAGGAAGGGGCCGGCGAATCGGCTGGCGAGGCCCGGCGGCGGCGTCGGGCGGGCCAGCGACAGCGCCGTGCACAGCTCCATCTCCAGCTCCGGATCCGTCTTGACCCGCTGGTAGAGGGCGTTGAGCAGCCGATTCGGCTTGCCGAGGCCGAGCGGCGTGGCCGCGACGATCCGGGGTCCGGCGCGCTCGACGATCCGCTCGACGGCCGTGTCGAGTCCGGCCAGCCTTTCCGCTCGATGCATGCGCTCGTCCCCGTCCCCATCCGCGTCACTGGGGCCATGCTAGCCGCCAGCCGGCCCGTCTCCGAGGCCATGGGGGGTGCCCGCTTGAGCGAGGTCAATCCGCCGGTCAGATGGCGATTCGGCCAGGGCGCCGACCGGCGGCGGCAACCGAACGGCTGGTGCCTGCTGGAAGCCGATCCTCAGCCGTCGGGTCCGTGCCCGGACGTCGTCGCCGCGCACTCGACCGGGTCCGGGTCCCGGAGGACCCGCACCCGATCCGTTCGAGAGAGGGCCCCGGGCGTCAGGGGGTAACGCCCGGGGCCGGTTGGGAGTCGACGAAGGGGGGGTCGTCGGGCTCCGCTGGCGCCACGCCCAGGGGAGGGGGTCGTGGCCGTGAGTCGCAGGGGAAACGACTCGCGGCTATAGATAGGACATCGGGCGCTTAGTTCCAGTGAACGGGGCATTAGGGTTTACCGGGGATTCATGCCGCCGAACGCGGAACCGTGACCCGGTGCTCGATTCGGCGCGCATCGCCGACGTCCTGGCTCCGCGCGCGCCGCTCAATGCGCCTCGTCCCAGTTCGGCCCCTGGCCGACCTCGACGATCAGCGGCACGTCGAGCCGCGCCGCGCCCTGCATGCGCTCGACCAGTCCGCGCGAGACCTCGTCCGCAGCGCCGCGCGCGACCTCGACCACCAGCTCGTCGTGCACCTGCAGCACGAGCGCCGCCGGCAGTCGCTGCGCCTGCAGCCACTGGTCGACCGCGATCATCGCGCGCTTGACGATGTCGGCCGCGGTTCCCTGCATCGGCGCGTTGATCGCGGCCCGCTCGGCGCCGGCGCGCGCGGCCTGGCTCCTCGCGCGGATGTCGTCGAGGTGCAGCCGCCGGCCGAACAGCGTCTCGACGTACCCCTGCCGCCGCGCCTGCTCGCGCATCGCCTGCATGAAGTCGCGCACGCCCGGATAGCGGCGGAAGTAGGTGTCGATGTACGCCTGGGCCTCAGCGCGCCCGATGCCGAGCTGGCGCGCGAGCCCGTGCGGCCCCATCCCGTACATCAGCCCGAAGTTGATCGCCTTGGCCGCTCGCCGCTGCTCGGCGCTGACCGTCGCCGGCGTGCCGCCGAACACCTCGGCCGCGGTCGCCCGGTGCACGTCGAGGCCATCGCGGAAGGCGGCCAGCAGCCCCGGGTCGCCCGAGAGGTGGGCCATGATCCGGAGCTCGATCTGCGAATAGTCCGCGGCCAGCAGCAGGTGGCCGTCCTCGGCGATGAAGGCGCGGCGGATCCGGCGGCCGGCCTCGGTGCGGATCGGGATGTTCTGGAGGTTCGGGTCCGACGACGACAGCCGCCCGGTCGCGGCCACCGCCTGGTGGAAGCTGGTGTGCACGCGGCCGGTGTCCGGGTGGATCATCGCCGGCAGCTTCTCGGTGTAGGTGCCGACCAGCTTCGCGAGCGAGCGGTACTCGAGCACGACGCCGGGCAGTTCGTGCGCGTCGCGCAGCTCCTCGAGCGCCTCCTCGTTGGTCGACGGCTGGCCGGTCGGAGTCCTGAGCCGGCTCTCGAGCCCGAGCTCGTCGAACAGCACCTGCTGCAGCTGCTTCGGCGAGTCGAGGCTGAAGGCGTGGCCGGCGAGCGCGTGCGCGCGTTCGGTGAGCCGCGCCATCTCGCGTCGAAGCTCGACGCTCTGCCGGCGCAGCTCGTCGCCATCGACCCGGATGCCCTTCGCCTCCATCCGCTCGAGCACCGGCACCAGCGGCATCTCGATCTCGCGGTACACCGCGGCGAGCCGCGGCTCGGCCTCGAGCCTTGGCCACAGCGTCCGGTGCAGGCGCAGCGTCACGTCGGCGTCCTCGGCCGCGTACTCGGTCGCGCGGTCGAGCGCAACCGCATCGAAGCCGATCTGCTTCGCGCCCTTGCCGGCGACGTCCTCGTAGCGGATCGTGTCGAGGCCGAGCCAGCGCTTCGCGAGCGAGTCCATGTCGTGGCGCGCGGTCGAGTGCAGCACGTAGGACTCGAGCATCGTGTCGTGGGCGTAGCCCGCGACCGCGATGCCGTGGCGCCGCAGCACGTGGCGGTCGTACTTGCCGTGCTGCCCGAGCTTCGCGATCGCGGCGTCCTCGAGCACCGGCCGCAGCCGCTCGCGCACGGTCGGCCAGTCGAGCTGCTCGGGCGCCCCGGCGTAACGATGCGCGACCGGCACGTAGCACGCCTCGCCCGGTTCGATCGCGAACGAGAGACCGACCAGTTCGGCGCGCAGCGGGTCGAGGCTGGTGGTCTCGGTGTCGAAGGCGATGAGCGGTGCGTCGCGCAGCCGCGCGACCCACGCGTCGAGCGCGGGGAGCTCCAGCACGCACTCGTAGCGACGCTCGACCGTTTCCGGCGAGGCCGGCGCGGGCGGCGCCTCCGCGGATGCGGCCCCGGCTTCCGCCCCTGTCGATCCCCCGTCGCCGTGCGCGCGATCGAGTTCGCGCAGGGCGGCCGCGAACCCGTAGCGCCGGTAGAGCGCGCGCAGGCGCTCGACGTCGGCCTCGCGCAGCGCGAGGTCGTCGGGACCGACCTCGAGCGGCACGTCGGTGCGGATCGTCACCAGCTGCTTCGACAGCGGCAGCGTCGGCAGCGCGGCGCGCAGGTGCTCGCCGATCTTCCCGCCGACCGCATCGGCATTCGCGATCACGCCCTCGAGCGTGCCGTGCTCGGCCAGCCACCTGGCGGCGGTCTTGGGTCCGCACTTCTCGACGCCGGGGATGTTGTCGATCGAATCGCCGGTGAGCGCGAGGAAATCGACGATCCGCTCGGGCGGCACGCCGAACTTCCCGATCACCGCGTCGCGGTCGGTGCTGGTCCGGGTCATCGTGTTGACCAGCCGCACGTGCGGCCCGACCAGCTGCGCGAAGTCCTTGTCGCCGGTCGAGATCAGCACCTCGTAGCCGAGGTCGCGGGCGGTCGTCGCGAGCGTGCCGATCACGTCGTCGGCCTCGACGCCGGGCACGCGCAGCACCGGGATCCCGAGCGCCTCGACCACCGCGATCATCGGCTCGACCTGGGCCTTCAGGTCCGGCGGGGTCGGCGGGCGATTGGCCTTGTACTCGGGATACAGCTCGTGCCGGAAGTTCGGACCGCTGGCGTCGAGCACGAACGCGATCCGGTCCGGCCGCTGGCGCAGCGTGTCGCGCAGCATGTTGACGACGCCGAACAGCGCGCCGGTCGGCTCGCCGTCGGCATTCGCCAGCGCTGGCAGGGCGTGGAAGGCGCGGAACAGGTAGCTCGACCCGTCGATCAGCACCAGCGTCGGACGTGCCATGGAGGCGCCCGCTTTCCGGATGGCCCTTCAGTGTACGCGGCGCGGCGCTTTGCTACCGTCCGGGACAGGTTTCACGCGGAGGACCCGCCATGACCCTTCGAACCCCGGCCGCACGACGCGCGCCGGTCATCGTCCCGGCCATCGCCTGCCTGGCCCTGTCGCAGCTGCTCGCGCCCCCGGCCATCGCCAACGCGCAGGCGCCGCGCGAGGTCCTCGCCCGGGCCTCCGACGACGCCGAGAAGGTGCTGCCGCGGCCGTCGACCACGACCACCGAACCCGATCGCCCCGAACCGATCCGCGACGAGGCCCCGATCCCGCCGAAGGCGCGGCCCTCCGACGAGCTGGCGCCGTCGGTCACGATTCGCACCGAGGGCGGCACGCGGATCGAGGAGTACCGCGAGGGCGGTCGCCTCGTGATGGTCCGCGTCGTTCCGCCGGTCGGGATTCCCTACAGCTACGTCGACACCGACGGCGACGGGCGGCTCGAGGGCGACCCCGGCACGCTGCGCGGCGGCGTGCGGCCGGTCTACTACACGCTCTACGAGTGGGAATGAGCCGGGGAACGGTGCGCGAACTGGCGACGCCGGCCGAGTGGCGCCAGGCATGGCCGGTCCTGCGCGAGCTGCGCCCGAACCACGACGAGGCCAGTTTCCTCGCCGCCGTCGAACGCCAGCGCCCGGGCGGCTATCGGCTCGCCGCGCTCTGCGACGGCGAGGCGGCGATCGCCGTCGCCGGTTTCCGCCACCTCGAGATGCTCTGGCGCGGACCGATCCTCTACGTCGACGACCTGGTGACGCGGGAGGACCGGCGTGGCACCGGCGCCGGGACCGCGCTGTTCGATTGGCTGCTCGCCGAGGCGCGGCGCCTCGGCTGCGCGGCGCTGCACCTCGATTCCGGGGTCCAGCGCCACGGCGCGCACGCCTTCTACTTCGCCCGCGGCATGCACATCGCCGCGCATCACTTCGCGCTGGACCTCACGCGATGAGCCGGGCGAGCCTGCCGTCGCGCGTGGCCGACCGGATCGAGGCGGTCGTCGACGGGATCGGACGCGCCGTGTCGTGGCTCGCGCCGGCGATCGTGCTGCTGGTCTTCGGGCTGGTCGTCGCGCGCTACCTGTTCGCGACCGGTTCGGTCGCGCTCGGCGAGCTGGTCCTCTGGCTGCACGCCGCGGGCTTCCTCGTCGGCGCCGCGTTCGCGCTGAAGCGCGACGCGCACGTCCGGGTCGACGTGCTGCGCCCGCGCTTCGGCGCGCGCGGTCGCGCGTGGGTCGAGCTGGTCGGCTCGCTCGCGTTCCTGCTGCCGTTCGCGCTGTTCCTCGTCTGGACCAGCCTGCCCTACGTCGCGGCCTCCTGGCGGATCGACGAGGGCTCGCGCGAGCCGGGCGGGCTGCCGAACGTGTGGCTGCTGAAGGCGCTGATCCCGCTCGCCGGCGCCCTGCTGGCGATCGAGGGCATCGCGATCGCGCTGCGCGCGATGGCGACGCTGCGTGGCGCGTTGCGGCCCGACGCGCCCGAGTCATCGCACGCGCCATGAACCTCGCCGCGTGGATGCCGCTGCTGCTGGTGCTGGCGCTCGCGTGCGCGCTGCTCGCCGGCTACCCGGTCGCGCTGACGCTGGCCGGCGTCTCGCTGGCGTTCGCGGCGATCGGCGTCGCCACCGGCACCTTCGACCCGTCGTTCCTCGCCGCGCTGCCGAACCGGATCTACGGCGTGATGGGCAACGGCACGCTGCTCGCGGTGCCGCTGTTCGTGTTCATGGGGGTGATGCTCGAGCGCGCCCGGATCGCCGAATCCCTGCTGACCGCGATGGCCAAGCTGTTCGGCGGCCTGAGGGGTGGTCTCGCGCTGTCGGTGATGGCGGTCGGCGCGGTGCTCGCGGCCTCGACCGGCATCGTCGGCGCGACCGTCGTGACGATGGGCCTGATCGCGCTGCCGACGATGCTGCGCTACGGCTACGACGCGCGGCTCGCGACCGGCACCATCGCCGCGGCCGGCACGCTCGGCCAGGTGATCCCGCCGTCGATCGTCCTCGTGCTGCTCGGGGACGTGATCGGCAACGCCCACCAGCAGGCGCAGCTGGCCCAGGGCAACTTCGCCCCGGACGCGGTCTCGGTCGGAGACCTGTTCGCCGGCGCGCTGCTGCCCGGTCTGCTGCTGGTCGCGGCCTACCTCGCGTGGATCGCCTTCGTTGCCTGGCGTCGCCCGGACCTCGCGCCGGCGATCCCGGCGGCCGAGCGTGAATCGACCGGCCCCGCCGAACTCGCCGGCGCGCTGCTGCCGCCGCTCGCGCTGGTGGTCGCGGTGCTTGGCTCGATCCTCGCCGGCATCGCAACCCCGACCGAGGCCGCCGCGGTCGGCGCGGTCGGCGCGACGCTGTTCGCCGCGGTCCGGGGCCAGTTCTCGATCCGGCTGCTGCGGGAAGTTTCCGAGCAGACCGTGCTGGTGACCAGCATGGTGTTCCTGATCCTGATCGCGGCGGCGCTGTTCACGCTGGTCTTCCGCGGCTTCGGTGGCGACGAGCAGGTGCACCGGCTGCTGACCGACCTGCCCGGCGGCGTGCTCGGCGCGCTGATCGCGGTCAACCTCGCGATGTTCCTGCTCGGCTTCGTGCTCGACTTCATCGAGATCACGTTCGTGGTGGTGCCGATCGCGGCGCCGGTGCTGCTGATGATGGGCGTCGATCCGGTGTGGCTCGGGGTGCTGTTCGCAATCAACCTGCAGACCAGCTTCCTGACCCCGCCGTTCGGGTTCGCGCTGTTCTACCTGCGCGGCGTCGCGCCGCCGACGGTGCGCACGCTCGACATCTGGCGCGGCGTGGTGCCGTTCATCGCGATCCAGGTCGGGATGCTTTTCCTGCTGTGGCGCTTCCCGGAACTCGCGACCTGGCTGCCGCAGGCCGTCTACGGGCCGTGACTGCCGCCCGCGGCGGGCAGGGCTGCCGGCCGCTCCCGAACGGAACGCCCTGCGCCGAGGCTCACCACGGGCGGGGTTCGCCGCGACCCCGGCCGCGGAGCAGGCGACGGAATCGCTTGTGCCGGATCGCGAAATGACGACAGCCGAGCAGCGTGCCGGCGGTGACGCCGAGGACCAGCATCCCGAAGACGAGCGCCTGGGTCGGCAGCGTCGCGCCGGACCTGCCGCGTTCCTCGGCCAGCATCCCCGAACCGAAGATCGCCGCCATCAGCGCGGCGATCGCCGCGGCGAGACCGAAGGCCGCCGCGATCGCGGCGAGGTCGCGCAGCCAGCGATCCGGGGATACCGCGCGCGCAGCCGGCGTCATCCGGAGGCCGATCACGACGAGGACGGCGATCGCGAACCCCATCAGGACGGCAGTGATCATCGAATGGCTGGCGCGTGTCGAGACGGCGCGACCATGCTGCCCTCAGGCCGTTTAATGTGCAAGCGCAGCAGAAGCCACCGCGCAGGCACCCGCCCGGCTGGCCGGCCCGATCAGCGCGGCGACGCGCGCCGCGCGGCCAGGACCAGCGCGCGCAGCGCCGTGACCGCCTGGTCGAGGGCGTAATCGGTGTCGAGGTCCGGATGCCGCGGGGTCGATTCGCCGGAGTCGGCGATCGTGACCGGGGCCTCGGCGGCGAGGTGTCCCGGCAGGTCGCGCTCGACCTCGGCGAGGCTCGCGGCGCGATCCGGCGCCGCCAGCGCCAGGTCCGGCAGCGCGATGTCCGGGTCGATGCCGGTGGCCTGGATCGAGCGCCCGGACGGCGTGTAGTAGCGACCGGTCGTGACCTGGATCGCGTCGCCATTGGCGAGATCGAAGACGCTCTGGATCGAGCCCTTGCCGAAGCTGCGCTCGCCCATCACCAGCGCGCGGCCGTGGTCCTTGAGCGCCCCGGCGACGATCTCGGCCGCCGACGCGGTTCCGCGATCGATCAGGACCACGATCGGCGCGCCGTCGAGCAGGTCGCCGGAGGTCGCGCGCGCGGTGTCGGTCATGCCCTCGATCCGTCCGCGCGTCTCGACGATCACGCCAGCGTCGAGGAAGGCGTCGGCCGTCGCGATCGCGGCATCGACCACGCCGCCCGGGTTGCCACGCAGGTCGAGGACCAGCCCGTCGATCGGCCGGGCGGCCTTGCGTGCCAGCGCGCGCAGCCGCTGCCTCAGTTCCGCCGCCGTGCCGGCGTGGAACTCGGCGATCCGGAGCCGCGCGAGGCCCGGCGCCAGCCAGTCCGCGCGCGCGCTGCGGATCCGGATCGGCTCGCGCGCGACGCGGAACTCGCGCGGCTCGGGCTCGTCGCCACGCACGACTTCCAGCACCGCGACGGTCCCCGGCTCACCACGCAGCATCGCCACCGCGGCGACCGGGTCGTGGGCCGGAACCACGCGCCCATCGACGCGGACGATCACGTCTCCGGGCTCGATCCCCGCGCGCGCGGCCGGGCCATCCTCGAGCGGCGCGATCACGGTCAGTTCGCCGGCCATGTGGAACACCTCGACGCCGAGGCCCGCGTACTGGCCGAAGGTGCGCGCGTCGAACTCGGGCAGGTCGCGACGCTCGATGTAGGCGCTGTGCGGGTCGAGCCCGGACAGCAGCCCGCGCAGGGCCGCGCCCATCAGCGCGCGGTCGTCGACCGGATCGACGTAGGCGTCCTGGATCGTGCGCCACGCCTGCGCGATCGCCTCGATTTCGGCGACCGGCAGCGTGCTGCCCCCGCGCGCGGCCCGGTCCTCGGCCG